>JAYMNP010000001.1:3240500-3580000 GCA_036941025.1 Lachnospiraceae bacterium JLR.KK002 | reverse complement strand
TCAGGAATACAATCACTTTTGCTTATGCAAAAGTGATTGTCCAAAATATGGAACGGAGAAAGAGGGATTCGAACCCTCGCGCCGGTCACCCGACCTATACCCTTAGCAGGGGCACCTCTTCGGCCTCTTGAGTATTTCTCCGAACTGACATTTTTTGCTATAAAATTGTCACTTGCGCCATAACGCATTGATTATTTTACTAAATAAAATTACATTTGTCAAGGGCTTTTTTTATTTTTTTCAATATATAACAGTTCGATTACTGTTCACACCCTACGGGTGTTCCAGTAACACAGTTCGTAACAGAACAGACAGGTCTACGCACTTGCTGCGCTGACCGTAAGAAGCGGAGCACTTTAAACCTCAGACATTAAACTTATCCATCAGCCCTACCATGGTTTCCACCTGAGCTTTCTGCTCCTGGCTGACTGCCGCTGTTTCCTGAGAAGCAGCCGAGTTGCTGTCCACAATTTCAGCAATTCGCATGACGCTTTCATTAATCTGATGCATATTCTTCACATCGCCGGTAAGAATCTCTGACATTTTTCCCATTTTGCCCGTGGCTTCCCTGGCTCCCACCATTATCTCATCCATGCTGACAACAGTTTCATCGGCAATGGCTATTCCTTTATCTACCGCCATTACGGTCCGCTCAATCAGCTTATCCGTCTCTCCTGCCGCTTTGGCAGATTCATCTGCCAGATTCTTCACCTGATCCGCCACAATAGCAAATCCCTTGCCGGCTTCCCCGGCCCGTGCGGCTTCTATGGCAGCATTTAAAGAAAGAAGATTCGTCTGGGAAGCAATATCTTCAATGGTGCTGATAATTTTACCGATTTCTTCTGAGCAACTGCTGATTTCACTGATAGCTTCTTTCAAATCCTGCATCTTTGTATTTCCGGCTTCCAGTACCCGGCCTGCGCGGGTGGAAATCTCCACGGTTTTTGCCGCTTCGGATGCACTGTTCTCCATGCTCTGATACATGTCGTTCATCAGGCTCACCAGATCAGAAACTTTTCCTGCCTGCTCCATACTTCCTTCTGCCAAATCCACAGCAGCACAGGACAACTGCTCGGAACCGCTGTCAATCTGCATGGAAACTTCACGGATAGTTCCCAGTGTCTCCCTCATTTTCTCACTGATTTTCAGAAAGGATTCTTTAATCTGTCCGTATTCTCCCACATATTCCTGCTGGATATCGAAATTATAATTGCCATTTCCCATGTTTTCCAGGATATCTGAAATTTCCTGAATCATACCTGTAATACTGCGTTTCATATGGATAATGGCGCCGGCCATTCTTCCCACTTCGCTTTCATCTTCTTCTATATCAAAATCAGCATGGAAATCCCCGTCTGCCAGCGTCATCATCTGCTCTGATACTTTTATAACAGGAGACAACAGCTTTTCTCCGGAAAATTTCACAATCTTTACAATCTGCAAAACCAGATATAAAAAGGAAAAAGCAAATATAATTTCTACTCCAATCTGAAAAATTCTCAGCCTTGCTTTTGAATTGCTTACCCGTGTCTGTATCTGTGTAATTACCGTATCGGTCAGAGCATTAATCTGTTCTGTAGTATCCCCGTATTCTTCTCCAAATACATAATTCCTGGCTGACTCGATATCTCCCTTTCCGGCAGAATCCATGGCTTCTTCTTCCAGAGGAACAAGACCGTTGGAAAACTCTGCAATCTGGTTCATTATTTTCCATTCTTCATCCGTAATTTTATTTTTCTTCAGCCCTGCCCAGGCAATATCACGGTTTTTATCTTCATTCAGCTCTTTCATATAGGCATCATAATATTTCTGCGCTCCGGTCGAAGCATATGCCTGCACCGCATACGTGAGCGTTTTGGAGCCCAGGCGATACTGATTCAGATAAGTGGTGGTCTCAAGTTCTTCATCTGTTACTTTCCCCATCCACAAATTTGTTCCAATGGAAAGCAAAAGCAGCACCGCCCCCACTGCAACCGCTATCATTGACTGGCTGACTATTTTTTTTAACTGATATGACTGACTGTTTTTTTCCATAATATTTCCTCTTTCCCTCTGTAAAAGTTCAGGACTTCCTGAAAATCTCCCCTTTTTCGCGGTGAAAGTCAGAAACTTCCACAATCATATATTACTTTATTATGGATAATCCGTCAAGTTTAACTATTCTTTTTCTTCTTATCATTTCTGTTTTTGTGTATTATGTATAAAAAAATGTGTACAGCGCATTCTCCGCGCGCGAGGGGATTGCGCAGCAATAAACTTCATTTCCGCGCGCTGCGCATAATTGTTTTTACTCTTCTGCATATGCTCTGATTGCTGTCTCGTAGAGATTGTTTCCATCTTTATCAATTACCACAATTACCGGAAAATTTTCCACTTCCAGCTTTAAAACAGCTTCTGCTCCCAAATCTTCATAACAGACGATTTCGGATTTCCTGATACATTTGGAGAGAAGGGCTCCTGCGCCTCCCACTGCCGCAAAGTAAACTGCATGATTGCGCATAACAGCTTCTTTCACTTCCTGTGTGCGTTTTCCCTTTCCAATCATGGCTTTCTGACCCAAATCCAGCAGACGGGGGGCGTATTTATCCATACGGCTTGCTGTGGTAGGCCCTGCGGAACCGACGGGACGCCCGTTCCGTGCCGGAGAAGGACCCATATAATAAATAGTGGAATTCTCAATGGGAAACGGAAGGGCTTCTGTTAATTTTCTGACAAGTTCTTCCTGTTCTTTTGCTGTCAGATTCTGTCTGTTTCCGGTTTCACCGCGTTCTTTATAATATTCTTCTTCTGTCTGTTTCAGCAGTTCTTCCAGACGTTTGTGGGCGGCATCTCTGGCAACATAGAGAATTCCGCTGAGATAAACGTAATCTCCTGCGTGGAGATTGTCTGTAATTTCTGCAGTGACAGGCATTGTAATATATTTATCCATTTTTCTCACCAGGCTTTCTGTAAATTATCATCGTACTGCTTCCGGCGTTTACAGTTCCCGAACCACATGACGGTTCACATGACAGCAGATATTGACTGCCACCGGCAATCCTGCAATATGGGTGGGCCAGGTGCTGACATTCACTGCAAAGGCTGTGGTAGTTCCTCCCAGCCCTCCCGGCCCGATTCCAAGACGGTTGATTTTTTCCAGAAGCTCTGCCTCAAGCTCTTTCACCCAGGGAATTTCCGATGGTTCATTTACCGGCCTGGTAAGAGCTTTTTTGGCAAGAAGGGTGCATTTCTCAAAAGTTCCTCCAATTCCCACTCCCACCACCATGGGCGGACAGGCATTCGGGCCTGCGTCTTTTACCGCAGTCAGAACAGCTTCCTTCACTCCTTCGATTCCGTCTGCCGGCTTCAGCATAAAAACCCGGCTCATGTTCTCACTGCCAAAGCCTTTTGGGGCCAGCGTAAGCTTTACTTTATCTCCCGCTGTAATCTGATAATGAATCACTGCCGGCGTATTATCTCCGGTATTTTTCCGGATGATAGGGTCGCTTACCACAGATTTTCTCAGAAATCCTTCCATATATCCCTGGCGCACTCCTTCATTGACAGCATCTTCCAGAAGGCCTCCTTCCACATGGACGTCCTGCCCCAGTTCCACAAATACCACGGCCATACCGGTATCCTGACAGATTGGAATCATGTCTTCCCCGGCAATTTTCAGATTTTCCTGGAGCTGATGCAGTATTTTCCTGCCCAAAGGCGCCTGTTCCCGTTCTGCCGCCTGGTTCAGCGCATCATCCATATCGCCGGAAAGATAATAATTGGCTTCTATGCACATTTCTTTGATATTGTCTGTAATTTCTTTGGCTGAAACTGTTCGAATCATGATGTTTCTCCTTCCAGTTTACGTAAATAGCATCTGTTTTTATAATACTGGATGTGCGCCAATCTGTAAATATTTTTCTGCAGCTTTTCGCGCCCGGTATCTGGAAATGTGAAATGTTCTCAGATTCATGTCTGCTGTGGAGTCCAGAATTCCCTGAAATCTCTGCTCCAGCCGGCATTGCCTGCATCCGGTACAAGAATCCCGTTCTCCTGTTATCCGGCAGTTTTCGTGCTCAAACCGGCACTGACTCAGAGCAGGAACAGCATCTGCGGACAGATTGGACAGATAGACAATATCTTCGTAACTGATGGTCTCGCCCATTCTGGATATATTCCAGGATGCAATCAGATGTTCCGCTCTTCCAAAGGAAAATATCAGGTAGCATACGGTAACAACCACCGTACAGTACCGGAACAGCCGGAACGTTTCTTTTCGGATACTGACCATAATTCCCGCCATAAGCAACAGCAGCAGCACCAGAAACCAGAGTACAAGTACCCGCAGGAAACTCAGATGATACACGGAAATGTACAGCATCATCCGAAAGCCGCTGGAGACTGTCATAATACAGGTACAGCATGAAAATACCATCAGCAGCAGATTCAGAATCCGGTTTCTCTGAAACACAGCAAAACATACAAATACCAGAATCAGATTGAAAAGACACACCATCAGCAACTGAAAGAATCCCTTCCGGGCATATTCTGCATAAGTATAGTTTTCCGGCAGCAGCTTTCCGCCCGTAAACAGGAAAATTATCTGTATGATACAAAACAGAAGGTACACTGCTGTCACCATGGACAGAAAGGTAATGGCTGTCACCGGATTCCCCTTTTTCTTTCCCTGCTTCCATTCCGGCATATTGTTCAGGGTCAGGGCTGACAAAAAGCAGTAAATTCCGAAAAATCCCAGCAGTACCAGCAGAAGTATCAGAAAAATGTTGGGAGATAATATGGTCTGGCTCCCCAGATTATGGAACAGGCTTCCCATAATTTCCGAAAAAATCTGGTCCGCACTGCTTAAAAGTCCTGTGACCGCCAGCAGCATGGGCAGCCCGATTATAATTCCCAGCAGAACGTATCTGCCGTTCTTTTTTTTCTTTTCTTCTGTTCTGTGGTTTTTCAGATAAGTTCCTCCATGTATAAAAGGGCTTGCCACTTCCGGTATCATGCAGAGGTACAGGAACAGAATATTACAGAGATACTGCCCGAATCCCCAGTTTTCGTCCTGATACACCTGTCGTAACATGAACACGGTTATCAGAAGGAGAATACCAGCCGTATTAAAAAAAATCACAAATTCACTTGCAGTAAGTACCGTGCTGATACCCAGCAGAACGCTTCCTCCCAGATACCACCAGTTGGAGTTCTGCCATGGAATCTGATTTTTCCGCAGAAACAATACACAGACTGCCAGAGTAGCAATTGTAATCAGCGGATAGGTGATTCCCATAAAATTCCGGTAAAAAGCTACTGCAAAACAGAGACTGTAAAGCAGAGCCAGCCCCATAAAATACGTCACATTTTCTTTCATAACCGGGTTCACCGGTTTCATTTCTTCCGCTGCCGGAAAGTTTGCAGATGCGTGCTCCTGTTCCGGTTTATCGCTGTAATCCTTATTCATCTTCATCTCTCCATTCCAGAATATCTCCCGGCTGACAGTCCAGGGCCCTGCAGATTTTATCCAGGGTATCTACTTTAATTGCCTTTGCTTTTCCATTTTTCAGAATTGAAATGTTTGCCATGGTAATTCCCACCTTTTCGGAAAGCTCTGTCACACTCATTTTCCGCCTGGCAAGCATTACGTCTATATTGATAATAATCGCCATGTCTTCTCCCTTCCGGTCTGTACTGTCCGAACCTTTTGCATTCTAAATGGTCAGTTCATTTTCTTTCTGAATTTCCGCCGCCTTCTGTACCAGATGGGAAAGGACAGCCGCTGCCACCGCTATGGCAGTTCCGGCAAATTCTATCATCAGTGAAGCCAGGAATATTCCGGGATGATTCATATTCAGCAGCAGAAGCACCAGATTTGCCAGAAAAAAATATCCACTATCCATAAGAGCCAGCCCTGATATATATTTCAGATATCTGGCATTTTCCACAGAAAAGGAATTATCCCGGCCGATTTCCGTGGAAATCTTCCATCCGAAATACAGAATCAGAAAGCAGGGCACCGCTGTAATCCGGATAACTGTCAGCCATGGGACATACCAGTGGGAAAATTCCGGATTGGCCCGCACTATTTCTTTCCCGAAAAGGGGTATCAGATAACCGTAAATAATGGCTCCGCAGACGCCGATTCCTCCTATAATTCCTTTTAACCATTTGCTTAAATTTGTCTGAGTCATTGCATTCCCTCCCTGATTTCATCAGCTCTGTTTATTGTCCGGACAATTGTTCTGTTATCAGAATACACGGATTTTCTCCAAAAGTCAATAATTATTTATTAAGATACGATAAATATTTATTGATTTCTATATTAATCTGAGAAAAGGATTCATGGAGAAAGAGTATGGATGCCACACCGGAAAAGCTGTGGACATATGGACAATCATGCGAAAATATGGTATGATTTTAACAGTAATGAATATGTATTTTAACAGTGACGAGGCATTTATATGGAAAATTACACCTTTCTTCAATCCATGGGCAGAGGCCGGCACCCGGAAGGCGGGGGTATTGAAGACAGCTCCTATTGCATTTTTTCCGCTCCTGTGGGAGAACCGGTTCTTCATCAGCGTATTTTCGGAGACGAGACTTCCCTGACTCTGGAGCTTAATTACGGAGAAGAGAATTTACCCAGCGAAATCCGGCTCCGCCAGGAGGGAACCAATCTGATTCTGGAGGAATCTTCTGCAGGTCTGTTTCAGGCTTTTCTGGCAGACAAAAACATCAAATACGTGGGGCAGGCTTATATGTATGCCCTTCTGTTTAAAATTGCCAATCTGGGAGAACTGATTGATTACAGCCTGAAAGAAATGAGGACTCTGGAAGATTCGCTGGACAACAGCATTGATAACAGCGGTACATACCAGATTCTGGATTTCCGCCGCCGCTACACGGAATACGGCAATCAGATTATTGCCCTTAAGGAAATCATCGCCCGCATTGACAAAGGCTATTATCCCATTCAGATGCAGAACAGCTATGTTCTTCAGGGACAGGTGGCATTAGATTTCCGGTTTTTAGAGGAGCGTTATGAGCTGAACAAGAATACCATTATTAAGGATCTGGACACTTATACCTCCATCATCAACAACAACATCAACCGCAATACCCGGCTTCTGACTCTTGTTTCTCTGGGGGCTGTGGCACTGAATTTCATGTTTGGAAGCCTGCTGGCCGTCAGCCCGGTAATCGGCATTGCCGGAGGCGTCCTGATTGGAGGTCTGACCGCAGGGGCTGCCGTCTATTACCGCTCTGACGGTACCCGCCGCCTTACCGCCCACCATGACAGCCATATTCTTTCGGATTCTCTGGAAGATAAGTCTGCTGACAGCTCTTATTCTCTGGAAGATAAGCAGAAGGCTCCTGAAAAGCCGGAAGAATAAAAAAGAATGTGCACAGCGCATTCTCCGCGCGCGAGCGGATTGCGCAGCAATAAACTTCATTTCCGCGAGCTGCGCATAATTGTTCTTATCTTATAGGAAATTCATACGCTTTAACACATCGTAGTAACATAGTATTTCCTGTAAGATAAAAATTAAGGCCGGAAATCTGTTCACGGATTTCCGGCCCTGTTTTTCCTTTTGATTTATGATACTGTAATCTTCCCGGCTGCCATCCGGCAGATTCCTGCAAATACTGTCACACTTTTCCGAATTTGTCGGAAACTACCGTCCGCGGCCGGTCTGCCTCTTCTTCGGAATCCCAGGGAAGTACATCTCCCGGCTCCCGAAGGTAATTGAGTACCTGCCAGATTCCTTCGCCCGTATAGGAACTGACACGGAACACAGGTCTGCACCCGGCCATTTCCAGCCAGTGGTGCGCCCGGTCCGGATTGCCGTCTTCCCGGTCAATCTGGGTGACAATACCAATCACGGGGCGGTTGCAGGCCGCTGCGCAGCAGGGCGGATAAAGGGAATAGGGCTCTGCCGCGTTCAGCAGAAGGCCCACCACATCTGCTTCGTAGGAATACAGTGCCAGGGCACGGGCCAGTGTCGTTGTCTCTGCATATTCTCCCGGTGTGTCAATCACCACATCATAGTGATTAATATACTGGGTTTTGTGATAGGAAATCACATCGCCTTTCAGGGCCTGGGTCAGAGTGGTTTTTCCACATTCGCTGCGGCCCATTAAAATAATCTTTTTCATGTTCTTGTAATCTCACAGACTGTAAAACCCAAACGATTTTTCAGATAGGCCAGAATATTGGAAACTGCGGACTGAACATTGGAAATCCGTCCTGTAAAAATCAGCGTTCCGCTGAATCGGTCAATAAAGCCAATCTCAATCGAAGAGGTTTTCAGTGCGATATCGCCGGCAATTACGGATATCTCAGATGGACACATACTTAAAATTCCAATCGCCGACTGCTTATAATCCAGCTCCGGGTTCAAGCCCAGCTTCTGGTAGATAATTTCGCCAGGACTGGCAATAATATGCGCCAGTGTGACCTGTTTACCGGGAACTGTTTCCTGAATAATACGCAGCTTGCCCTCCGCAGACGCGCCAATATCCAAAAGATTCATATCCATTGCCAACTCACTCCTTTTCTTTCATTTTCCGGCAACCTCATGGATTGCCATGGAAAACATTACACCGCATTACCGTATCATATCAGTTTTTCAAGCAGGCCTTTATGGGGCGACGGAATGACACAACTGCTGGTGATATCGCCTGCATCTGCTAACTGCGTGATGCAGGAATTCAGTGCCGATTTTACAGCAGAAACCTCGCCTGTGAAAATCAGATATCCTTTCCCTCCCAGGCCTCTGGCTACCCGGACTTCCATGAGGGTAATGTTGGATGCTTTCGCAGCAATATCTGCGGCACGAACTGCGGTCAGTGCTGACATGGTTTCCAGCATACCCAGGGCTGTCACATGTTCCACATCAACGGTGCCCACCAGAGCTGACGGTACAGATACATGGACATTGTTGATAATATGATGGCAGATAAGGAAAGTCCCCGCCATCTGCCTGCCCTTTTCCATAGAGCTTTTTACCGCCCCTACCTGTCCGCTGATGATAATAATATATTTTCCGGGGCAGATAGCAGTCGCTACCAACAGCTCCACGTCCGCAGCCTTAAGCATCTCATCTGCCGACTGTACGCCTGCAGGAATGCTTTTCAGCTCCAATAATCCAATTGACTTTCCCATACGCATATCCTTTCTCACCTGCTGCCAGCCCATCAGACTGACAGCAAAATCTATCTCTTACGCCTGAATCACAATGCTGTCATTGCTGACATCTGTCACCGTACCGGAGATGCTGGCATGAAGGTTTGCTCCCAGCTTGCCCTCCGGAATACGGGCAATCAAATCACCTTTTTCCACCTTGCTGCCTGCCTGCACCACCGGTTCAGCCGGCGCTCCCACGTTCTGCCGAAGAGGCAGCGTAACTTTTGCAAAGACAGGCGCGGCAGTTTCATCCATCGGCGCATCCACGTCATAGGATGCAAGTCCCAGCTGATGGATGAGCTTATGGACCGGATAGCGTTTGTACTCCCGGAAAGGCGCACCGTGCTCCGGTTTGTTGTTCAGACTGTTGCGAATACCCTGCTCACCCAGAATACCCTTCAGATTGCCGTTCAGCTTCCAGGGCTGAAGGCCCATCACACAGGCATACTCACACAGGCGGCAGCCGCAGCAGAGATAAGCGTTCATGGGGGTCTGGGCCGGATCACACATGCTGCCATAGGCTGCAATACGCATCAGTTTATGAGGCTGAATACGGTGTCCCAGCAGTCCCCGCGGACAGACTTCGGAGCACAGGGAACACTGCATACATGCAGTTGCCGCCTGCCGCAGGGAAAGACCCAGCGGACGCTCCAGGCTGTTCAGAAGGGGATGACCGGCCGGAACCACTATAAGCCCTTTTGTAGTCTTTGTGATTGCACTTTCCGGCGGAACAATACGTCCCATCATGGGGCCACCGTTTACAATGCGGTAATCTGCCACAACAGGACCGCCTGCCAGTTCCAGTGCTTCCGCTACGGTAATACCCAGCGGAACTCTGACGGTTTTCGGCGTACGTACAGCACCGGTTAATGTCACATATTTTTCAGTAACCGGATGGCCGTCCACAGCATCCAGCACATTCAGGGCAGTCTCCACATTGGTTACCACAACGCCAACATTTATGGGAATGCCTCCCTCCGGTACCACTCTTCCTGTAACCTCATAAACGATAACCTGCTCATCACCTGCCGGGTAAAAAGCTCCCAGCAGATGAAGCCGCAGTTTCGGATAATTTACCAGTTCACGCTGCAATGCTTCGGCAGCAGTATGATAATGCTCTTTCAGCGCTACAACGCCTTCCTCTGCCCCCAGATGTGCAACAATTTTGTCTAAAGCAGTCAGCAGCCTTCTGGCCTGCCCTGCCATAAGCTGCTGGTCTACCCGCAGGAGCGGCTCACACTCAGCCCCGTTGATAATTACGGTATCTGCTTTGGCATTCAGCTTCACATGGGTGGGGAACCCTGCGCCTCCTGCACCGACAATACCGGCGCTTTCCACCAAAGCTGTTAAATTTTCCTGCATAGGAGCACCTCCCTGATCAACGTACGTCCATTCCTCCGACCAGTACGCATCTGCGCCTCCGGGCAAAGGATTTGGCTGAAGTAAGTCCCTCTCCGGTAGGTCCGGCAATGGTAAATGTTGTATAACCTTCACCGCCCACGCCGATTCCGGCATAAGAAGGGCCGTTTTTCACAAAAATTGTTGTCTGTATCAACTTGGCCATTTTGGTCAGCTTATCTACATTGCGGGAATGCATCATGGCTGTATGACGGTTGCCATGTTCCACACGGACAGCCATCTCAATTCCGGCATCCACATCAGGTACCCGCACTATGGGCAGAATAGGCATCATCAGCTCTACCTGTACAAAAGGATGATCCTCTTTGGTCTGGGCAATGATAACTCTCACATCATCATCCACCTGAACGCCCACCTGCTCTAAAATATATTTTGCGCTTTTGCCGACAAAGGACGTCACCGGACTCTTTCCGTTCTCCTGAACCACCAGTTTGACAATTCTGTCAATAATTTCCGGATCTTTCACTTCGTATGCGCCGTTTTTCTTCATATTGAAAATCAGATAATCTGCCGCAGAGTCTACCACAATAACTTCTTTCTCTGCAATACAGGGCAGATTGTTATCGAAGCAGCAGCCGTCGATAATATCTTTTCCCGCTTTTTCGATGTTGGCAGTTTCATCCACCACTACAGGAGGATTGCCTGCGCCTGCGCCGATGGCTTTCTTGCCGCTGGAAAGTACGGTCTTCACAATGCCGGGGCCGCCTGTTGCCACCAGCATCCGAACCATGGGATGGTTCATCATGGCATTTGTATTCTCTATGGAGGGCTGTGATACGGTAACTACAAGATTGGCCGGAGCGCCTGCTTCAGCCAGCGCACGGTTAATCAGCCTTACCAGATGCAGGGAAACATTTTTTGCCCTGGGATGTGGGCTGAATACCACACTGTTTCCTGCAGCCAGCATTCCGATAGAGTTACAGATAATTGTCTCCGTGGGATTCGTGGTAGGTGTAATTGCCCCGATTACCCCAAAAGGAGAATACTCCACAAGTGTAAGACCGTCATCGCCTGACATGGCGTCTGTGGTCAGATCTTCTATTCCCGGCGTTTTTGTAGCTGCAAGCCGGTTCTTAATTAATTTGTGCTCATAATTTCCCATTTCAGTCTCTTCCACGGACTGGCGGGAAATATATTCCAGGTTCTCCTGCTTCAGCACCACATCGCGGATTGCCTGTACATAAGCCGCTCTGTCATGCATGGTGCAGTTCATGTATTTCTTCTGCGCAGCAGCAGCAGCCTCTACCGCGTCATTCATGCTTTCAAAGATGCCCCAGTTTCCGCCTCCTGCTTCCGCAGCCGGATTGGAAACATCATCCAGTCGTCCCAGGACTGCATTCACTATGCCCGCTACTACGCGTTCATCAATATTCATTGCTTTCCCTCCTTAAACAGACATTGCATAACGTGCAATCTCCATATCCTGCTCCACCGTTCCGCCGGATACGCCAATGCCTCCCACAACCTGACCATCCACTACATAAGGAAAACCGCCTCCAAACAGGATAATCTTTCCTGGCGCGGCATTCTCAATTCCGTAGAGGGGACCGTCCGGCCGTGCAGCCTGACCCAGTTCATGGGTAGGCATATGAAATGCATTGGCCGTATATGCCTTGCCGGCCGATACTTCCACGCTGCCTGGCAACGCACCTTCCATCCGCTCAAGCAACAGCAGATTTCCTCCGTTGTCAACAGCGGAAAATACTACCGGTACGCCAAGCATCCGTGATTTTTCTCCGGCTCTCTCTGCCATTCGTTTCAGAACTTCCAGGGACATGGGAGGGAGACTGTCCGTATACTTTGCCAGTATATCTTTTACCACCGCCGTCACTTTTTCTTTCATCTGTTCCTGGCCCATCGTCTCTTCCTGAAGACGTGCCATGGCATAAACAGCATCAGATAAACGGTTCACGTAACGCATCAGTACCTCGCGCACAGGGGAACTGCCTGACAGCTCCACCATGCGCCGTTCCGCACGCCGTACGATGGTCCGGGCTACATGGAGGGCAGACGATGCCGTATCCACACCGGGAATCACAAAATGAGTCATCTTCCCGGTGGTCTCCGTACATGTATCTACCACATGTTCCAGAAAAGCCACATCCTCTTCTGAAATTGTTTCTTTCAGTCTGGAAGCGCCTTCTCCGTCGCTGGCCAGTTCTGCCCCCAGGGAAAACAGCCTTCCCTGAATTGTATATATGGTGGTTCGGATATACTCATGGCACGTATTGGAACGGGCCAGACCCAGCATGGAATTCGCTTCATCAATGGTGCCGTAACACTCTACCTGAAGGTCTGATTTGCTGACTCTTGATCCGCCAACCAGACTGGTCTGACCTTTATCTCCGGTTTTTGTATACAAATTTGCCATCAGCTCACCTCCACAGAGTCTACAATACCCACGATGGATGTATCCACCGGAGCCGATCCATCACCAAATACATAACGGGCTGAACTGCCCTTACAAACAATTACAATTTCTCCGGTACCAGCTCCTACGGAATCTACCGCAATTTCTGTTGAGCCTTCCCGTTCCAGACGTTCTGTCAGTTTTTCAACCATCAACAGCTTCATGCCAATCAGATTCTCATTCTTACTGGTAGAAACTACAGTTCCAATTACTCTTCCCAGATACATTATTCCACCTGCCTCATGATTCAATCTCTATGCGAATGCCCCGTCTGCGAGCTTCATCAGACGCAAGCTGGGTGATGATTGTCCGTTTTGGAACGATGATTACAGCATGATCCGGATAAGACTTCATATGGTTTATACTAAACACACGTCCTTCCAGCACCGCCCGGAACTTTCCTGCATCCATTCCCGCTTTCGTCCTGTTTTCCGTACGCATTTTCGGTTCCGGTTTTCCGGAAACAGGTGCGGGAACAAAACTCATGATGGCTTTCAGGGCCGTCTCCCGCAAATGCTCCGAAGTTGTCAGCAATGCTCCGAAATCTTTCAGAGCATCTCTGTTCTCCCGCATTTTTTCCTTGAGAGCTTCTGTCATGCGAAATCCCCTTCGCGCCCGCTCCGGGTTATCCGGACAGCAGCCGTCCACAGCCACTATCACATTTTTTCCGCGCATCAGCCCGTCCAGAATAATCGCAGCGGTCGGGGTATCCGCCATACATGCAGCCACATGGGCTGCGGTGTTCACCGTCAAAGCAGGAACCAGAATGGTATCGTATCGGGCAGTCAGAGCCTCTGGCGAATCTCCGGGCTTTTCCACCCAAAACTCCTCCGGTTCCAGGGCGGAACGGATTGCCGAAGCATCCAATATTCCGGCAGCGCTCCTCGTCAGCAGTACCCGGTAGGTAAATCCTTCTTCCTGGCGCAGCATCCGCAGACTTTCCAGACCAGGTTCCAGGCCCATATTTGATCCGGTATAAACTACCAGCGCCTGTTTCTGGCGTTCCACGAGTTTTTCTACCACCCGTTCCGCAAGCACCTGCGCTACAATGTTATGGACACGCTGTTCCTGCTCAGTCAACGTCCTCACCCCCTTATTTGGTACAGCTCATGGCAATGCCCAGGGGCGTGACCAGCAGCGGCGCTGCCGGCTTCACCACAGGGGTGCCAAGATACTTTTCAAAAACTTCCTCAAACTGAGTAAAGCAACATGCGCCGCCTACCACATAGACTGTGTCTACGGGGTATTCTTCCAGACTCCGTTTGACGATTGCAGCCATTTTTTCCACCACCGGTTTTACCACAGGAAATACATTGGATTCCTGAGCCGGATCACGTTTCATTATCTCAGCTTCCTGTGTGCTGCATCCGTAAAAACCTGCCAGCACCAGAGTCATATGGGTACCGCCCGTAGGCTCATCACTGGTATAAATGACTTTCCCATTCTCCAGAATGCTGATTCCGGTGGTTCCGCCTCCCACATCCACTACCGCACCGTCCGTAATACCCAGCACAGCTGCGGCTGCAGTAGGTTCATCTACAATTTCAGTCAGCCGAAATCCGGCTGACTCTACCACATTACCGATGGCTTTTACATTACCTGCCAGAATTCCCGGCGGAATCGCACAGGCTCCCGCATCCAGTGTCTCACCTAACAGCTCCTCAAGCTGGCCTTTCAGCCTGGTTACAGCCTGAACAGCTCCCACATAATCCACCACAATGCCGTCCCGGACTACAGTTGATGGGAAAGTGGCACCCGCCACCGGCCTGTTTTCCTCGTCCACTACCGCCAGTACAATGTTCGCAGTGCCCAGGTCCACGCCGGTACGCAGAGTGCCCTCCCAGTCTTTTTTCTCGCCGTTCTCTATCAGATTCTCAAATTCAAGCAGTGTCTCATTGCACTGCGTGATATCGCAACCCATATGCACTTCCTCCACTGCCCTTAATCCGGAAGAATATATGCCCGGTCGCCGTTTTTCACGCCCAGAGCATTGGCCTCCTCCACGTCAATGTGCATCTCAGGGGCAAATTTATCAGACACGCGAATCAATACATTATTCAGCACTGCGCCGCGCAGACCTCCTATCTCCGCCCGAACAATCTGTTTGTCGTGTACTCCCATACGTTCTGCAGTTGCAGGATCGAGATGGATATGGCGAAGAGCGGCGATGACACCTCTCTTCAGTTCCACTTCCCCATTCGGCCCAACCATTTTTATGCCCGGCGTCCCCTCAAGCTGACCGGATTCCCGGACAGGAGGGTGCACACCAAGGGCAAAACCGTCGCCGATGGAAATTTCCACCTGAGATTCTCCACGCAGAGGGCCAAGTACACGCATACGTTTCAGTTCACCTTTGGAACCCTGGCTGGTCACTGTCTCTGCAGAAGCGTACTGACCCGGCTGTCCCAGTTCTTTTACCCGCGTCAGTTCACTGTCTTCCCCAAACAGTGTATTCATATCAGCCCGGTTCAGATGAACATGGCGATTAGAAACGCCAACAGGAACAGAACGTTCCCATTTGCACAGTTCCTCTACCACCAGTCTCACTAAAAGACGCAGGAACTCTTCCTGTGCGTATTGGCTTTTCTCCACGGCTTATCCCTCCTCTCAAAGATCCTTCGGAAGGATTCTCTCCACATCTGTATGAGGACGCGGAATAACGTGCTGTGATACAATCTCGCCTACTTTTTCAGCGGCAGCAGCACCTGCATCCACAGACGCTTTTACTGCTCCCACGTCTCCGCGTACCATAACGGTCACCAGACCTGAACCAATCTTTTCATAACCAATCAGCGTTACATTTGCTGATTTTGTCATGGCGTCGGCTGCTTCAATGGCTCCAACAAGACCTTTTGTTTCAATCATGCCAAGAGCTTCACCCATAACGATAACCTCCAATCTGTCTTATTCTGTCGTCTCCTGTTTACTGCCCCGTTTTCCTCCCTTACGCCCTTTCTGGGCTGCTTTTCTGGTGGGTTTCGGAACTACAGGTTCCTGAGGTTCCTGAGCATCTTCCGTTTCAGAATCCTCTGTATCCTGAGATTTTTCTTCCGGTGCTTCTGTGTTTTCCGACGCTTCTGCGCCCTCCGGTTTTGATTCCTCAGTTACCTCCGGTTCTGACTTTTCTTCCGGCGCTTCTGCATTCTCCGGTTTTGATTCTTCATTTACCTCCGGTTCTGATTTTTCCTCCGGCGCTTCTGCATTCTCCGGTTTTGACTCTTCAGTTACCTTCGGTTCTGATTTTTCCTCAGTGTTCTCCGCAGGTGTTTCCGGCACAGGAGCTTCCTTCGGCTCTTTTATTTCTTCTGCCTGTTCCGGCGCCGGGACGGTCTGCTCTGTCTCCTGTCCCTCCGGCTCCTTCGGCAATTCCTCTTTTACCTTCTTCGAGCCCTTTGGCGGTGTGGGAGGCTTCGGCGTATCCGGCCCCTTTGACGTCTGCGGACCCCCGACAGTATCCGGACTGTACACCAGCATGTCAAGTCCGGCAGAGGGACGGGGAATCACGCGCGTACTTATTACCTGGTTTACTTTAGCGGCTGCCATCCGGGCTGCGTCTACCGCAGCTTTTACTGCTCCCACGTCGCCCTCAACCTTTATGGTGGTCCAGCCTCCGCCTTTTGTCAGCTCATATCCAATCAGCTTCACGTTAGCTGACTTCACCGCTGCGTCTGCCGCTTCAATACCGGCAGCCAGCCCCTGTGTTTCTATGAGCCCCAAACTTTTCTTCATGCCCTCACCTCCCTTCCAAAGGCTTTAACGGTAACTTCTTTACCAGTCGTGCTGCATTTGCTCCAAGGATGCGTACCTGCCCGGAAGAGCGAATCGGAATCCGGAACAGAGGCTGTCCGGCATCAAATTTGGAGACATGCAGAACTGCATCCTGTCCGTCCATTCCGACACCTACTCCCAGACGGGAAGCCTGCGCGCCTTCCCATGCCAGAGAAAGGGCATCCCCTTCCGTTTTCGTCCAGGTTTCACAGGGAACGCCTTCCTCTTCCATTCCGTAGAGTAACTGCCAGAAAGCCTTTTCCGGGACATCCGGACTGCACAGTACATGTACGGTAGGTTTTGTCATTGCAATCTGGGCAGCATTCATACCGGCTCCCCCCTCTCCGTCAGAGAAAGTACCAGTCCTGTTGCCACTGCATTACGTGGACCTTCTGTTCCGCGGATATTGCCGCGGCCTGCCACAACCTTATACTGTGACAGTGCATCCGTAACCATTTGCGGCACTTCAAAATCCAAAGCAGAACCGCCTACCAGTACAACAAACTGAATATCACGGACATTACCGGTAGGGCTGACTCTTGCCAGTGCACGCAGAGCATTCGTTACAAATACCTTTTTCTTGGCCTGTCGCCGGATAAGACGGATTTTCTCCATAGACCAGTCGCCTTCCAGCGGAATCATCTTACCCTCTTTCAGAATAACTGTCCTTGCAAAAATATCAGGACTCAGCGGTTCCGTAAAGAATTCAACGGTTCCGTTTTCATGCCGGATATGGAAAAAACTTTCCACTTTGGCCAACGGGTATTTCTTC
Organism: Lachnospiraceae bacterium JLR.KK002; assembly: GCA_036941025.1. Classification (NCBI taxonomy): domain Bacteria; kingdom Bacillati; phylum Bacillota; class Clostridia; order Lachnospirales; family Lachnospiraceae; species Lachnospiraceae bacterium JLR.KK002. The sequence goes on along the minus strand of JAYMNP010000001.1, from coordinate 3,562,462 downwards.
ACATCCTCTGCGGTATCAAAATTATCCAGCCCCATCTCCGACTGAATCAGAAGCGTCACCATATTGCCCGCACCTGCCAGATGAATGGAGTGGATTTCCCCTTCCCGATTAATAATTGATGCATCGGTAGAGCCTGCACCCATGTCCAGAATGGCCAGAGGTTTATTGGTTCCCGGTGTGGTCAGAGCTCCGCGGATAGCCATATCGGCTTCCACGCCTCCGACCTTGACCGGAATGTTAATCTGTTCTGAAAATTCTCTGGCGATTGCCTCCATCTGAAGACGGTCAGCCTTAACCATAGCCGCAATTCCCACTGCATTTTCCTGTGAAAATTCGTTGGCCAGACCGCCCTGGACCTTCTGAGGTGTAAATGTATCTACTGCCAGCAAATCCTGAATATGAATATCCTTTGGATGCTGCTTTGTCAGATTCGCCATAACCTGGCGGACTTTTTCAAGCATACCGCCTGCGTTTGTCCCCGGCTCTCCCCGGACATCTTCCAGGGCAGGAAGGGATTCCACAGCCTGCATGATTTTTTCGCCTCCTGCATCCACATCCACTTTTACCGTTCGGTTCTGGCCGTAGAATTCAATGAGGCCTGCAGGGATTTTCCGCTCCCTCACGTCGCCTGCGGGAGTTTTGATTACCACTGCAGAACGGTTTCCAATCAATGCACGGGCAATGGGAACCACCTGCCGCGTCTCATCCGAAGACAGGCCAAAAAGCGTTGCAATCCCATATGGATTGGAGAGTACCTCCACCACGCCGCCCACACCGGCTACCTCCACTGCGGAACGCATACCCAGCGGAACTTTATCCACCAGGGATACTTCGTCAACAATGGGTATCTTATGGTGCAGACGGTTGTGGATGAGTACGCCGTCATCCCGCTGAACAATAGCCGCGGTTACCTGCCGTGTGCCCACAGAGCCTTCATTAATCATCCTTGCGGCATCTTCAAAATCCACACTGGCAGGGATTACCACAATATAGTCTTTCCCGCCTGCCGCAGAAGCAAGCTGAGAAAGCAGGATTGTCTCCCCTACGCCGACGCCCATACCGCCGGGCGTAGAGGGATTATGTCCAATCATGGTAGATTCCGTAATAATGGTCTCTGTAATGGTTTCCATGGCTACGTCACCGATAACCGGAGCCGCTTCGTTCAGACATACCTCCGAAAGCTCTGTTATCTCAACGCCCGCCTGTTCCATGGCGCTGGTCAGGGAATGGACGACGCCATTGATGTTCTGCCGGGTTCCCTTGATACCTGTTGTGGGTACTGTGCCGCTGGCCAGAAACTCCGTTCGATTTCCGTCAATCCTTGCCAGAGCTGTTTCTGTTGTCGCATTTCCAATATCAATGCCTGCAACAATTTTCATAGTGGAACCTCCCAACTTTGCAGAATCTTAGAATTTCTTTAATCTGCCGCGCTGTTCGTAAACATCAGCAGCTTCGCGAACGAGAGCAGCCGCTGTTTTGGCACCATATTTCTGGTCCAGCTCATTGGCAATATCAATCAAATCCTGTTTACTTGAACGGTAAGGACGTAATGCATTATAAATCTCCAGCAGACGGTCATCCGGTACAGCAATCAGTTCAGCCGCACGACGCAGATTTCCTGCAAATGCTTCGCGGTTTACGGATTCTGCCACCTGTGCCTGCATTTCCAGAGTCTCCGGGGAAATACGCATATCGTCTGCTGTAATTTCACCGGAAATTACCTTGTCATAACTCAGAGAAGTGAAAGGTTTGCCGGTAGGTGTTTTAATTTTATCGGCCATATTTTCAGCCAGAGGATAATTCTCAGATGTAACTTTGCCGCCGGCAGAGGCAGCGGGAGCTGATGGGGACCCACCGTTGTTCATGGCCTGCATAACCTGTTCTACAATCTGTTTCATTAAGAGTTCCTGATCCATGATTATGCCTCCTTTCACTGGAATGAAACTGCGACAGCCTGAGGTCGCTTATCATTGTCAACATGTTCCGTTTCTTTAATATGCAGCAATGCCGCAATCGCCTGATAGGTAGGACGTGCCATCTGGTCATTGCGAACCGGTACCGGCGTAGGAGCCTCACCTTTCGCATATTTGGCAGCATTCTTGCCAATCTGGCGGAATGTTTCCATTTCAATCAGGGGAGCCTGTGAAAACAGCTCCAGGTTACTGAGGGGCGGAAGATCCTTCTGGTGGATTACCGTGGTACCCTTGGACTGAATGCCGATGCCGATGCCTGATCCTGAATATTCAGCCGCATCGTGAGCGATAAAGGAAACATCAGAGGTGCGGTATACGCGTACCACACGCCATTTTAATCCTTCTTCCTCAATTCCGGCAATAATCTCACGAAGTACTTTATCGTGAGGCTGATGAATAATGGTCTCGGTCTGATAAACACCGAAAGCCGGTGCCAGACCGATGACTACCTCGTCGGGAGCTACGCCCTTCGGTGCATCACCCTGCTCGGTCAGAGTCATCTTTCCGGCTGCAGGTATGGTTGAGGGTGCAGGTGCTGCTGCAGGCGCTGCTGCTGCAGGTGCTGACGGGCTGGCCATTTCTTTAATTACTTCTGCAATGACGCTACGCAGTGTTTTTTCGTCAAAAGTCATATCTCTCACACCTCCTTCTTAAATGTCTTCCGGCCGAATAGCATTCGGAATATCGCTGATCTGTTTCCATCTCTCTTCGCTGATCTGGTATCCAGTCATCGGTCCATGGTAATCATTCGGCGCATTGACAGCAGACAATACATGGAAATTGTCTCCAAAGATAGAAGCTGTGTGGAGATAGTCGCCTGCTACCTTCTGGCGAAGCATATTGTAAATATTCTGTGCCACATCCGGGAATCCCGACTTGTCAAGGGCCTTAACAAAATCCACACCCGTTACATTGCGTGCCATCATATCTTCAATTGCTTTCAGGTCTTCATTTACGTTACGATCCGGCATATCATTGGAACCGTTTGCATAAGTAGCTGCTTCCACTTCCGCATCTGTAATTGGCGGCAGGCCCAGTTCACGGAACAGACCCTGAAGTGCGCGTGCTGCTTTGTTACGGGCTTTGATAACGTCTTCTTCACGTACAGGCTGTAAACCACCGTCAATCTTCATATCACGCTGGATAATATTCCAGTCGTCATAGTCTTCCGCATCCCAGTTGGAACCTGCAAACATATTGTCGTAGTTCGGTGTAGCAGAATAACCGGAGCATATGTAGTCGGTACCGGAGAAGAACTGAGGTACGCTGCGGGCCACACGACGCAGATCAGAATGAGTAAAGGTCTGGTCATTGGAAGTGGTGGATTCAAGATCCAGCAGCATTGCAATCAGGTTCTCAGCAGCGATTGCACGGATACCGCCCGGTACGCCGGCAGGTACGCCTACGCATGATACGGAACCATTCTGTGTTCCCTGAACGCCTGCGCCCTTGGTAACTGCAAGGCAGCGAGCTTCCAGATACAACATGGATTTGCCTTCTGCATAACCCATCTGAACTTCAGAACCTGTTCCGGAGGTGAAACGCATTTTCAGGCCGCGGCTTGCATAGCAGCTTGCCAGGAATGCTTTAGAGTAAGGAGTATCGTCACCGTCCATGAACACCGGCTCGGTACCATATACGGAAATTGTTTCAGCATAAGTGGTGAAACCACGCATACCAAGCATTAACTCTGTAGCTTCTTCCAGAGCACACTGTGTCATAACTCCGGGACGTCCTACCTGAGCTCCTACCATAATTGCAATTGCATTAAACGGAGCATAACGTGCAATACCAACTGTTGTTTCCATTTCAGCAAAACCACGTACGCCGGCTTCTGCAGCGTCAGCAGCAATCTGAACAGGATTATCCTTAACGTTGGTAACATGACACTGGTTTGCAGGCATCAGGCGGGCACGCATCTTTGTCATACCCATCATGATTTCCACAATTGTCATTTTTCCTACAACCTCAGTAAGTTTTGCAGGAGTAATGGAAAGTGTAATATCCAGAATTTCCTTACGGGAAACATTAATATCTATAATTTTACGTGCAATTTCAAGTGAATCCAGGGCCATTGCCTTTTCTGCATTCTCCAGACGAATTGCATGGTCTGCAATAAAGGTATCCAACATATCAAAATCAGCGCGGCACTTACCGTCCAGCTCTGTTACGCGCCCGTTTTCAATCTTGATGCTCGGAGTCGGATCGAAGGGGCTGTTCATTGCAATCAGACCAACCTCAGGCCACTCCTTGACGTAACCGTCCTGATTTACCGGGCGGTTCGCCAACACTTCAAAACGTTTTGATTTCATAGCTTACAGCTCCTTCCTGATTAAAGAATGTAAGGGGTAGTGGTTGATTTCAGCTCCTCATCCGGCGCCAGGCTCTTCAGTAACTGAAGTCCTACGTCACGAGCTGCAATAATCGCCTGCTTCACCGCACCGGAATCACCGGAGAAGAAGTAGTTTACTTCGTTGGAGAAGCTGGTTCCGCCATTGCCAGGTGTTGCGATGGTGATAGCATCAATGGTTGCAGCCTTGGAAGCCGCATCTGCCAGAACCACACCGATACCTGCCGGAGCACCTACGGTAATACCAAAAGCCTTGCCAAGAGGTGCACCCCATACTTTATTTAATACATAAGAAGCGCGGGCACTGTACTGGAACTCCAGATGTCCTGCACTGTTACCGTAAACATCGCCCATTGTACGCGGAATCTCGCGCAGGCAGACTTCTACTGCACGACGGGCATCCGATACATCTTCAGCTCCGAAAATAATCAGGGAACCGTGTCCTGCACCGCCTTCTGTGTCACGGGGACACTCTACCAGAAGACATTCACTGTTTGTTGCTTTTACTGCCTCATCAGCTGCAAAAATCTGCGGACCTGCACCTACACGGTCACTGATGATGCCGATAGCACGATATTTAGGATCAATTTTAAGTGCTTCATGAACCTGATGGTCAACGTTTGCGATAACCAGTCCGATTGTATGGCCCATTGTTGTGCCAACATACTCTGTCAGGTTGCATTCCGGTGAAGCAGCTGCAGGAGCTTCGCAGCATTTCTCCTCTGCAGGAGAAGCAACGGCGCCCAGCCTTTTCATAACTTCTTCTACGATGTTGTTGTTCAGTTCATCCATGTGTTTTCCCTCCAAATTAATTTTTTTGCTTTCACAGCGTTCTCATAAAGGTGGTGGGTTTCTCCGGAAATCCCGAAAATCATTCCATATTCGGAAGGATCTTCTCCACATCTGTATGCGGTCTTGGGATTACGTGACAGGAGACAACCGTTCCGACTTTTTCAGCAGCGATGGAGCCGGCGTCTACAGATGCTTTCACTGCACCTACATCTCCGCGGACCATAACGGTAACCAGACCGGACCCGATTTTCTCATAGCCAACCAGAGCCACATTTGCAGATTTAACCATGGCGTCAGCAGCCTCAATAGCGCCGACCAGACCTTTTGTCTCCACCATACCAAGGGCTTCTCTTTGCATTTTGATTCCTCCTTGTTTTGTAAGTTTTGCGCGTATCCGTCAATTTCCGTATTTCCATGACCTGTCCTTATAATTCGCGTCCTGGATTCCTGTATTTTTCTGAAATAAATTGCGGCATACCCACATGATTGGTTAATTTGTTGCTATTTCCTATTATACTAAAATCCTGCTTGTACTTTCTTGTCCTAATCAGAGAATTTTTTGTCTGATGTTTTGTTTAATTTGCACAATTATTTTTTCCTTCATCACGAAACAGACGTCAGGCTGCCTTCTTATCTGCACAAAGGCATAATCTCCTGATTTATTTTTAATAAATGCACATAATTATCTTTCACGCTAAAGCGCGAAAACGTCTTCCTGCAGAATAAAAAAGAATGCGCTATACGCATTCTCCGCGCGCGAGAGGATTGCGTAGCAATAAACATCACCCCCGCGAGCTGCGCATCATTGTTTTGTTCTTCTATAGGAAAGTATTTTCCTATAGAAGAAAAAAGCGGGACTGCCTGCTGATTTCTCAGCCTGGCACTCCCGCTTCCAATTTCCTGAATGTCTGTAATTCAATCCGTTAAAATATTTTACTTCTTTGATTAACCTGTAATCTGGTCAATCAGAACTGCTGCTTCTTCTTCAGTTGCCCTGCGCGGATTGGTAGCGTAAGTGGCATCTGCCAGAGCAGCCCTTGCCAGCTCTCCGCGCATTTCTCTGACTTTGGACAGATCAGCACCCCATGCCCTGAGCGTGGGAGGAATCTGCATCAGCTGATTCAGACGCTCTATTTCACTGATCAGATTGGCAACGCCAAGCCGCACCGTGGCAGCCGGAAAATCCATAATCCTTGCAATACGCTGGTATTTTTTTGCTGCCAGAGAATACTCTCCGCCCACCACATGAGATAAATTTGCATTAAAGGCCAGAACTTTCGGCAAAAGCATGGCATTAATACGTCCATGGGCAATATGGAATTTCCCGCCGACTGCATGGGCAAGTCCATGGTTAATGCCCAGTCCGGCGGAATTAAAAGCCAGTCCCGCCATACACGCCGCATTCTGCATCTCTGTCCGGGCAAGTAAATCCTCCCCATCCTGATAAGCAAGAGGCAAAAACCGGAACACCAGAGATACGGCTTTTTCACACATGGCGTCAGAAAAATCATTTGCATTGGTTGAAACATAAGCCTCCAGGGCATGTGTCAGCACATCCATGCCTGCATCGGCTGTCACAGACGCAGGAGCGCTGGCGGTAAGAGACGGCTCAAGGATGGCCACAGGCGGACGCAGCGCCTGGCTGTCCAGAGGATACTTGAGACCTCTGGCATTATCTGTAATTACAGCGTAATCTGTAACTTCGGAACCGGTGCCGCTGGTGGTAGGCACAGCAAAGCATTCCATATGGTCCGCCTCAGCACAGAGTGTCTGCTTTGCAATGGCCCGGATAGCCTTTGCCGCATCAATGGTGGAACCGCCGCCCACAGCAATCACGATTTCTGCCTGGCAGGCTGCAAGGGCTTTTACTCCCTCAGCCACCACTTCAATGGGCGGATCCGGTATTACGCCGTCAAAAATGCTGACTTCACACCCTGTCAGATAGGTCATTACTTTGTCTATGGTCCCTATCTGCACCATAAAGCGGTCCGTAACAATAAGAACACGCCGGCCTTTCACCCGGCGCAGACGCTCCAGAGCACCTTCTCCAAAAAATATCCTGGTACTGAAACTGAATTCCTGCATCATAACCTCCATTCTGCCGCTGACGCCTGCGGCGCAAATTCCAACGGAAAACTGTATGCCGCAATGTCCATCGGAGCAGGCGCTGCAGACATATACACCCGATTCAAAGCCCCCATTTTACAACCTGTTCTGCGGGAATTACCTGTTCAGACAGTCACTCCGCCGCAGTGAAATTCCCGGTACTCCGTAGGCGTCATTCCCACTTTCCGCTTAAAAGCCTTACTGAAATAATTGGCTTCACTGTAAGAAAGCTCATAGGCAATGCTGATGACAGGCATGTCCGTTTCCACAAGCATTTCCTCAGCAACAGCTATTTTACAGTCTGTAACGTAGGTAATGAAGTTGACCCCGGTAATTTTCTTAAAAACCCTGCTGAAATAATAAGAACTCATATTTGCATATTCTGCAGCCTGATCCAGGCTGATGCCGCCCCTGACGTTGCGGTCAATAAAGTTGATCACCCTCTGCTCACTGTCCACCTGATAACTGCTGTCTTCTTCAAAAACAGTAAAAATCACATCCAGCATCTTTTTCAGTACAAGGTAGGTATCATATTTCTGCACCTGCTGGTCGAATCGAAGCCTGAACTGTTCCATCATACATGCCAGTCTGGTTCGGGCAGCAGAACCCAGAGGATCTCCCAACTGTACAAGTCCTTCGGCAAACCGAAGCACCTGAAACCGAATCATACTTTTATTATGTATATCTTTGTGAAGAGAAGCAAGGTAATCTTTTGCAACATCTGTGCACTTTTTATAACAAAAGGCCCGCATCTGCTCAGCCAGAAGTTTCAGATACTGTTCCCGCCGCTGTTCCTCTCTGTCATTTAATCCGGGGGAAGCCTCCCGTTTCAGGGCTCGAACTGCTGCCAGCAGCCAGGCCGGACGGCAGGGTTTGAGCAAATAATCCTGCAGTCCCAGCCGCCATACATGAGGTGCAATATCAGCACGGACTCCTGCGGAAGTCACCAGAATCGGGGTATCCGGCGATACCTGCCTGGCCTTCGCCATCATGTCGCACCGGCGCAGATCAAATCTGGGTACATCTGCAATCAGCAAATCCACATTTTCTTCTCTCAGCATACGGATTGCCGTTTCTTCTTCCGCTATGGGAACAATTTCTGTGGACTCCAGCCCTTCAGCCAGAATATTTCGGGTAATTTCACGCTCCAGCCGGTTCTCATTCAACACTAAAATCTGGCCCATTCACTGCACACCTCCTTATCCGTCTTTCTTATGAGGCAGCCGGAAGCAAACCATCTGTCCCGGCTTTTCCTCCTTTCCAGGTCCTACGGAAAGGCCATACCGCTTTCCAAACATCCGTTTCAGACTCCTGTCTGAATCATGAAGGGAAAATCCCTCCTCCTGAAAAAATCCCCCGGACCGGTCATCCATCTCTTCCAGCGTCATTCCTTCATTATCGCTGACTACCTGAATTATCACGTCTCCCTGTTCTTCTTTCGCAAGAATTTCAATTTCATGGGTTTCCCCAGCCTCGCATCCCTGAACAGCCAGTCCCACAAGCGGTTCCAGAACCATGTAGGGACAGTTTGCATCCCAGTATTCCTTTGGAACTGAAATATGAAAGCGAAGAGCGTCCCCTACCCAGGCTTTCTGAACACGCAGCAGAGCGCCTATATAGTTCAGTTCTTCTCCCAGTGTGGAAATTTCATGTTCTGATTCCGTTACATAACGCATAATATCCGCAAAATCATATACCATGGCCTCTGTCCTGGCGGCCTTTTCCTGGAGAGCCATCTGTGAAATAATATTCATCACAAAGAAAAAATAACGCAGTTTCCCCTGATTTTTAATACTTGTAAGTTCACGTTTTCGAAAAGAAAACTCTGCACCGGGACAGGTTTTACACTGTTCCCCAGCGTTTATATCCTCAGATTCCGGCAGCCTGCCCGTCTGCCCGTTACTCTGCATCATAAACAGAATCAAATCATGCAGCACTGTCACTGCCGATTTAATCTTCTCATAGGAGACTGTCTGAGTTTCATTATACGCTTTATCCAGGTCCCTATCTTTCCTCCAGTCTGTCTCAACCGGCAGAATCCTGTCCAGTTCCCCTTTTTCATCCCGGTTTAACCGTATCTGGCCTCCCATCAGGGAACCCATATAAATACCGTCGCAGATCAGCGGCAGGGCAAAATCCACCAGTCCTGCATGACAGCGGTAGATATAAGGCTCTCCGGTAATAGCAGCCTGCAGACCTCCATGGGCATCACACTGTTTGCACATTTCAAAAAACCCCTGATGCTTCCGCCCAAGCTGACAGTAAGGGGTAAAACCACTGTAATGCGTAATGGGACATCCGCGATAGTCCACTGTCACAAAAGCCAGTCCCATGGCCCTGGAACAATTATCCTGCAGCATTTGCAGAAAACCGATATCAAGATAATCCGATATATTTTTTGATTCTTTCAACATACAATCCATCTCCCGATATGATTCTGTCTCTCAACACTCCAGACAACTTCTGTCCGTCTTTGTATAAATTGACGACAAAAAAATTCAAATCTGTCTTTTATTTTAATTATTATAACAAAAAAATCCCATCCATACAATTCTTTTTTGTGAATGAAACTTTTTTTACCCTGCCTGTAATATGATTTTTTCCTTTAGAAACTATGAACAAAAAGATTTAGAATATATATAATCTCCCGTCCAGACCTTATAATACACTGTTTTTATGACTAATACTGAAAAAATATATATTATCTGAAAAAATTTTCTGCCGCAAAATATTACAGGCAAATTTTTACCGGCAAATTTTTACAGGTTGATATCACAACAGATTGGGACCTATTTCTTTTCCGCCGCAATGGGATAATTATTTTTTATTCTATAGTAAGACACTTCCACGCTTTATCGTGACAGAGTCTTTCCCATAAGAAAATAAAGCATACCGTCTCCCCTGTCGGAAAACCGTATGCTGTCCTCATCCTTTTACAGTCTGTCTCTGATATTCAGATTAATTCTCCATTTTCTTCTCCACCAGAAATCCTCCCCCTTCCAGTTCATCCCTGGCTTTTTTCATATTCTGAAGCCCATAAACCTCCATATACCCTCCCGTCACCTGACAGGATTCCTTAAAAATTTCCTCCATCTGACCTCTATCCATGTAAATTTCGTTTCCCGGACTTTTCAGAATACCGGCAACATATCCCTTTCTTACATGACCTCCTTCATCCGTTATGGACAGAGAAAGACTCTGATACTCATCCGTCCAGCTTTTTATCTGTTTTTTATCAGGACTGTATCCGTGTTTGTCAGAAAACATCTGAAATGCATCTTCACCGAAAAACAGCGCCGCTGTATTTCCCAGAACAAGATTCCCCTCTGTTTCCTTAAAGTTCAGCGGATACTCTTCCAGACTGACTCCCACCAGGCTGGTTTCCAGGGTATATTCTTCCAGCCCCACTGTCACCATAGTGGAAGCAGATGGTTCAAACCTGCAGAGACCGGAAATATTCTGTAACTGTTCTGCAGTTTTCTCTGTCAGTTCCAGGTCAGACTGGATGTAAAAACCATAGATTTTCTGCTCTTTCTGATAATTTTTCCACAGATTTGAACAGAAAACCATCAGAAAAATAACTGCTGCACCGATAACAATATCTTTATACAGATTACGTCTTTTCATGATTTTTCCTTTCCTGACCAGGAATTTTTATGCATTTCGGAAACTCTCCAATAATGCTTCATCCGCAGATAAAGCCATATGATAATCAAAATCAGCACCAGAAAAATACCTGCCAGAATAGTTATCCACCACTGATTGGTTTTCGGAGCTTCCTTTTCCACTTTCAGTTTCACAACCTGCGGTTTTTTAATGGCGGTGTGAAGTTCCTGACTGGTTTCCACCGGTTCCCCCTGTTCATTTTCATAGGAAAACACCACTGTACCGGTGGTATCGCCATATTTTTTTCCACCTTCATCAATCACATTTCCCTCATTATCCATGGTCAGGTTGCCGGCAAATACGGAAATCTCTCCGTCTGCAGAAGAACCTGCCTCCATGGTTCCAAGAAACAGTTCCTTCTCCGGAAACAGCCCTTTGCCTTCCAGACGTATTCTGACATTATAAATGACCGCAAGGCCTGTGTTCTGAATCTGAAAAGTCAGCAAATCCGTATCTGCCTCATAAATACTGTCCGGAAAAGAAAGATTCGTAAGCTCCGCCTGAGGAATCTGCACCACAGACAGAGTCACTGTCTCCGTGGAAGTACAGGCAGTCCCCTGTTTATCCTCATAGTCAAACTGAAACTGTACTGCTACGGACTCTGCCGCCGCTTTTTTTCCCACAGTCACATGCTGAGACAAATCCATGGAACCTCCGGCCCCCGCCCGGTCAAAATACCAGGAAGTCTTTTCAAAAATAATATCTCTGTTTTCACAGGTCATGGTCACCTTTACATTTTCCATGGCATAACTTCGGCTGCAGTTTCTGGCAGAAAGGGACCAGAGTGCCTGTGTTCCGGCTTCCAGAGAAGCCGTCTGCAGACTGTTATCTGTTATCATAACTCTGGGCTGATGGATAATCTGTTCTCCGCTGCCTGAACCTCCTGCTGGCTGGCCTGATTCTTCTCCTGCATCCGGCAAAACAGAATCCGGCACCTGATTTTCCATGGTAAAATCTGAATTTTCCTCCGGCGGATTTTCTTCGGAAACTTTTGGGATTCCGTCTGTAATTTCCACATAAATGTTAAATTCCTGCTGCAGCCGTTCCTCTGACGTCTCAGCCTGCACCCACAGGCGCAGGGGATACTGACCGTTTACCCGGTCTTCCTTTAACTGAATTCTGCACCGGTACAGATAAATTCCATCTTCTGACTTCTTTACTTTTTTCTGATAGTTTTTATAGTAAAAAGGGCTGTTTTCCTCACGCTCAAAAGAAATACCCACAACGATTCTGTCCTGCTCCGTTTCCTGTTTCATCATAAAAGGAACCACCAGCGTCATGGTATTTTTCTCAACAGAAGGTTCATATCCTTTGGAAAAAGGAGCGTTCATACCCTCGTACTTTTTATTGGCGTCAATGGTGATAAATCCGCCTTTTTTCTGACTGTCATCCGAAATTATCAGACCCTCCGCCCTGACCGTGACAGACACAGCCAGAACAAAACACAGAATGATACTTATCAGAAAAAAACCCTGTACCCGATTTTTCCCACACAATTTTCTGCATCTCTTTTTTCTGCATCTCATACTTCCTGTATCCTCCCTCCGTCCATCTCATAAACTCTGTCGCATAAAATTCGGATATCTTCGCTGTTGTGACTGGCCAGAATAATGGTTTTTCCATTCTTTTTCAAATCCAGAAGAAGATTTCGAATATCTTCCACTCCATGTTTATCCAGTCCGTTAAAAGGCTCATCCAGAATCAGAAATTCCGGATCTTCCATAATTGCCTGGGCTATTCCGAGACGCTGGCGCATCCCCAGAGAATATTTTGCCACAGATTTTTTTAATCCTGGATCCAGTCCCGCTTTTCTTATGGTCTGGCGGATTTCCTCTGGGGAAATTTTTCCTTTAAGCCCGGCCAGAATTTCCAGATTCCGCATACCTGTCAGATTTGTCAGAAATCCAGGTGTTTCTATAATTACGCCGATACTTTCCGGAAAATCAATCTCTGTTCCGATGATTTTCCCCCCAACCCGTATAAATCCTGCTGTTACCGGAAGAAATCCACAGATACATTTCATCAGAACCGTTTTTCCGGAACCATTATTACCGGAAATTCCGTAGACTTTTCCCTGTTCCATACTGATATTAATGTCATTTAAAATCACGTCGTCCCCGAATTTTTTCGTCACATGACTGATTTCAATATAAACGTCCATGTTATTTTCTCCATAAATTCCTGTTTCAGGCCAGTACCCCCGTTGCTGCCATATCTGCACATCTCCTGGCTGTGGAACTAAATTTCCCGCAGCCTCCGATATAAAATCAGGCTGTGTATCAGCATTACTGCCAGAGAAATCACCAGGAAAAATATCCAGATTCCCATCTGGTCTGTTCCCCAGTCTTCCTGGCATACAACCCATTCTCCCGGATACCAGGCATACAGTTTCGGCAGATACCTTTCTTTTAATATAATCATCATATAATAAATGACGAAGGGCAGCCCGTAAGCCATATAATAATTCCGAAAAACCACTGCAAAAATACCGGAAAATTCTGCCAGGATTCCTCCTGTAAAGCTGATGCGCAGAAGAATTTCCAGAACACTGAGGATTTCTTTCCAGGAAATACTTCCTTTCAGTTCCAGAGGATAGAGAAAGAAAAAGCAGAGCAGAAATCCTCCGGTCCCCGCCAGAAAAAAGGGCAGAAATCCTCCGGCGTAAATCCTCCAGGTTTTTGTTCTGATATACTCCATCCGGCTGGTTCTGGTAAGATACAGTTTTAAAAATCCACTGGAGGATTCCCGCACATAGGCAGCTCCCGGCGAAAGCACTGCTGCAACAGGTATCAGAAACAACATGGTCTGAGCTTCCAGTGCAGTCTGATAAAATTCAAGAAAACTTCCCGGATTTAACGGAATTTTTGCCTGATAGAAAGGAAATCCCAGCGCCATGGCCAGAAAACTTACCAGCATGGCAGCCTGAAATCCTCTGTCCCGTAATAATTCTTTCATACGTCAATCTCCTGTAAAAGAACTAAAATTGTATTTTTTCAGTGTATAAAAGGAAAGAAAGGACAAAAACAGCAGCAGTACAAGAAATATCATACAGGACTGGCCAATAGACGGAAGCACATCATACCCAAAATCATGCATTCCGTAAGTGGCATGGTTCAGGGGGCTGACCCACCCGGTAATCCTCCGTACCAGAAACATTTCGTATTCTTCTTTGCGGAGTATTTTCGCCAGAATATCGGGATTCAGAAGGAACCCGAACAGACTGTAAAACAGCCCGGCGCCGATGGCAGCCTTTCTTCCTGATTTCATCTGAAAAAGCAGCATCAGAAAACTTAAAGTTAAGGCATAACAGATTAAGAGAACCATAATCTGAAAGCTGCAGGACACCGGAGTGGTACTTTCCATCACCTTTACTGTGGATGGAACGGATAAATCCCTCCCCATACCGGAATAGGCCAGAAGGGCCGCTGTCTTGCTCCAGATATTTCCAGGATAAGTTTTCTGCATACAGAGAATTCCGGTCACCAGAAGCACATATGTCATATACAGCACGGTTACCAAAAAAATATAAAAAAACTGTGCCAGCAGCCACCGGCTCTTTTTCATGCGAAGAAGCATATAAGGGGTAAAAGGACTTAATTTCGGCAAATCCAGAAACAGCAGAATCAGCAGCAGAGAACAGAGCAGAATGGAATCGGCGTCTCCAAAAGTCCAGATAAAAGGCTCCAGTGCCTGCATGGAGGAATCATAATAATCTGCCACCATCATGCCCCGGTCGCTCAGGAAAAAACAGAGAATAAAGGAAAACAGAAAGGTGATGATTACCCTCGGATTTTTAAAAAATCCAAGGAAATTCCATCTGACTGCCGCTGTTACCTGTCTTGCCCCTTCCATCTTCCTGTTCCCCTTTCTTCCTGTGATAAATCAGTATCCAAGCCCCCGGTCAATAATCGTTCCGTCCAGAGCGTTGATGGTCAGCATACTCTGTCTGGAATGTTCTCCCGTATTTATTTCCGTATGGTCTTCATACTCTGTCTGAGAACCTCCGAATACGTCCCACACCGGTACCATAATCCCTGTGGTACTTTCCACGGTGGGATCATAGATTCTGGTATAGCCCAGCTGAATTTTATTCACATGATATGTCATATTTTCTGCATACTGCAGAATGTCTGCATTGGATATTTCCATCATCTGCTCATATATCTGCATAACGCTGTCAAAATCCATCAGTTTTACATTTTCCGTCTCAATCCCTTCCACATGATAAGGATTGTAAATTTCCACTTTCTGAATACCGTCATCTCCCACAATCACTTCACATCGCTCATAGCTCCAGGGAACCAGCGTACTGTCCGCATCTTCCCAGGCTCCTCCATAAGAATCTGTAAAGGTTACAGGTATTCCATCCAGCACTCTGCCGAAATAAAAAACATATCCCGCATCCAGTAAAGTCTCTTCTGTAAGGTTATCGTATCCGCTTTTCAGAAGGGAATAGTCCCAGTCTGTGATTTCCCAGTCCCAGCCCAGTCTGTCTATTTTTTCTCTGGCTGTTTTTTCTGCATCTTCATAGGAAATATTCAACATGTTCTGAATGGTTTCTTCTGATATGGAAGGCTGTTTTCCCTCTTCTTTGGATATATATTCATTGTCCAATTCAATCCTTCCATCCCACCAGTTCTTCGGCACCCGGAAATCTGCCATATCTTCTCTGGTTTTCTGAATCAGCACCCGCACATCTGCAGTATATCCGTCGCTTCCGGAAATGGTATAAGTGTAAACCCCGTTGTCAGTCTCCACTGCACCGCTGAACCTGTTATCATCCACCCGCTTTGTGGCTTCCTCTCCATATCCTTCCACCCATTCCAGTCCAAAAGAAGGCGTTACTTCGATTTTTTCTATTTCATCCGGCGCAGTTTTCATATTTTCCTCATCGTATTCAATTACACTGTCAATATCAAAAATTTTGCTTCCGTCTTCATAGGTTCCCAGATTATAAGGGTCCAGATTTCCTTCTGCCTTAAACTTTTTCAGCATTGTAATATCCTGCTGATACTGTTCTTTGGTCCACTGAAAATAACCATACTCCTGATAAATCTTATCCCCTTCAAAAAATGCCTGAGTTATTTTATCAATCAGTTCCTGATTCATTTCCTGTGCTGTTACTTTATAAGTGTTCATATGATCGCCTTCCGGTACCAGAATTTCCGCATCCGTATCAATCACCAGATTTCCGTTCTGGTAGGAAGCCTTATTCTTATAGCGTTCCGGCGTCTCCAGCACTCTTTTTACATTTTCTTTCTTTTCTTCCGGATTTCCCTGTTTCTCCTCTGTTTCCTGTTTTTCTTCCGGATGTTCTTCATTACTTTCATACTTTTTGATATTGTCTGACTTTTTCTGCCGTACAATGGTGTCCTCTGGTGTCTCCTGACAGCCTGCCAGCAGACCCATGCAGAGTATGGATATAAAAACTGTCCCCCATCTCTTTCTGAAACCTGTTTTCCTTTGTTTTACCTCTCCCATTTTTTCTCCTTCCCGTTTCTTTATGAAATATATGTTCAGTAACCAAGCTCCCTGTCAATCACAGTTCCGTCCAGAGCATTGATGGTCATAAAACTCCGTTTGGAATGCTCTCCGGAATCTTTTCTGGAATATTCGTCCATTTCAGAATCAAATCCGCCGAAAAAATCCCAGACCGGTACCAGAATTCCTGCTGTATTATCTACTGTGGGATTATAAATTCTGGCGTAACCCAATTTAATTTTTCTGATATGGTAAGTCCTCTGTTTTTCAAAGGACGTCACATCCGCATTGGATACTTCCATCATCTGTTCATATATTTTTATAATGCTGTCGAAATCCATCAGTTTTACATTTTCTGTCTGTATTCCTTCCACTTCATAGGGGTTATATATTTCCACTTTCTGAATCCCGTCATCTCCCACAATTATCTCACATCGTTCATAACTCCAGGGAATCAGCGTACTGTCCATATCTTCTAACGCTCCGCCATAAGAATCTGTAAAAGTAACAGGAATTTCATCCACTACTCTGGTAAAATAAAAGATATATCCGCTGTCCATTATATTATCTTCAGACGTCATTTCTTCTCCATATTTAAACACTGCATAATCCCAGTCTGTCAGCTCCCAGTCCCAGTCAAGCTGACTTATTTTATCTTTTGCAGCTTTTTCTGCATCTTCATAGGAAATATTCAGAAATTTTTTTATGGTATCTTCCGATAAAGGTTCATATCCATCTCCCTCAGAATCCATCAGATATCTTGTCTCCTGCCATATGGAAAACATTCTTTCATCCGGTAAATCCTCTCTCTTTTTTTCAATATCAAACTTTAAATCTCTGGTATTGGTTCCACTTATGATATCATAACTGTAAATTCCATGATCTGTTTCCACCATACCCCGGAACTCTGTCTCATCCACTACTTTCTGTGCTTCTTCTCCTTTGCCATCTACCCATTCCATTCCAAAACATGGCTTAACTTCTTCTTTTATCACCTCATCTGGAGCTTCTGCCATAAATTCTTCCTCTCTGGCAATCACCTCATCAATGTTAAAATGTAATTCCCCGTTTTCATCTTTTCCGTATTCGTATGGATCTGTATTTCCTTCTGCCTTATACTGTTTCAGTCTTGTAATATCTGCCTGATACCAGTCTTTTGTCAGCACATTATAAGTATAGGAATGGTAAATCTTATCTCCTTTAAAAAAAATATCAGTCACTTTGTCAATCATTTCCTGATCTGCTTCCTGGGCAGAAACATTATAAGTATTTATAGAGGCCACTTCCGGCAGAATTACTTCTGCATCTGTGTCTATAACAAGGGCCCCGTTTTCATAGGAAGACAGATTTTTGTATGTTTCCGGCGCCTTAACCATATCATGAATGGAACCTTCAGAACTTTCATATTCTTTGATGTTATCTGAACCCTTCTGCTTTACAATAGAATTTTCCGGTGTTTCCTGACAGCCTGCCAGAATGCTGATACAAAGCAGAGCTGCAGGAACTGTTATATATTTTCTCTTCATAAGCTCCTCCTGTCATGTTGATAAATTAATGATAACAGCTTATGTTCCGGGAATATTCACTCATTTGTAAAGGATTTGTAAAGATTGCCTCAGAAGCCGATTGTACCACTGAATGCTTACAGTATTTCTTATCAGATAGAATAATAAATAAATCCGGCAGTTTTCTTTTTCTGCCGGATTTTTCCGTTTTTCCTGTTTTCCACAGATCCATATGAACTCCCTGGCTATTTCACTGTCTGTTTTTCTTTCTCATAATCAGACATTTCAATATTCAATGCACGACAGGCTTCTTCCTGCGATAAACCGAGAGTTCTCATTAAACTTGTAACACTTTCCCTCATCTGTTTTGCTTTCCCACGTTCTATTCCCTGTTTCATTCCACGCTCAATACCCTGTTCTATTCCTTCTTCCAGAATACTCATTCCAAGACCATCCATATGATACAACTCCTTATTCTGAGAAAAATCTATATTTTTTTGTATTGTGACCAGAAAATCTTTTTTCTGTGGATAAAAAATTGCACTTAAAAATTCCATCAAATCATCTTCTGTGGGACATTGAGGACTTCCCAGTCGAATAAAATTGTTTCATTCACGGATTCAGTATTACAGCAATCCTGGTCCCCTCCCCCACCTTACTCTCGATTTCCATATTTCCATGGTGTACTGCTGCAATCTGCTCACAGAGAGCGAGCCCAAGCCCCATATTTCCGCTTTTTCTGGAACGGGATTTATCCACACGATAGAAAGCCTTACGGACTTTATCCACTTCCTCTGCAGGAATTCCACATCCTTCGTCCCGAACCCACAGAGATTTGTCATCTGCACCCAGATAAATACGACTCCCCGGCGTTGAAGCCATGATACTGTTATTAATCAGATTTATCAGGAAACTGGTCATCAGATCTGAATCCAGTTTTTTGATTTTCCCCTGATAATTTCCTTCCCGCACAAGAATTATTCCTGTTTCCTGAAGCCTGTGCTTCATGCTTTCCTCCACTCCGTCAAACAGATCCTCTACTGAAATATCCTGCTGAGAAATCTTACACTCCGGTTCATATAATCTTGTCAGCTCCATCATTTTTTCTGAAAGACGGGACAGTCTCCCGCTTTCCTGATATATATAGTTAAGGGATTTTTTCTCCTGCTCCGGAGACAGATTTACATTCAGAAGAGTTTCTGAATAACCCCTGATGGCTGTCAGAGGGGTTTTTAATTCATGGGACATACTTCCAATCAACTGTCGCTGAACCTCATTAACTGCCTGAAGAGGCTTTGTAATTTTCTTAATAAGAAATACAAGAAGCAGCGCCATTCCAAAAGATGCTGTAAAAGAAATCACCAGTTCCTGAATCACCAGATTTCGGCTTTTTTCATAGAGATAGGTTATGTCAATCCCGTAGAAAAAAGTATATGTCTCCTGGCCGTTGAGACGATATCCTCCATTAAATTTCTCATATATAACAAGAATATGCCTGCCATTCATCCGTTCCTTCCTGAAATTATAAGAATACCCGTCTTTTTGCGCATTTGCCTGTTCCACATTGAACTCATAGGGACTGCTGTTATACAACTCCTGCTCTCCTTTGTATAATGCGGAATGTTCCGGCATATTTTCCCGAAAATGATAAACCATAACATAATCCGGTATCCCATTATTATACTTTGATATGAAAAGTTTTTTATTCAACTCCATAACAGCATTTTCAAAAATCCTGATTTCTTTCTCTTTCAGAAGGTCAATTTTTTCCTGCCGGCTGGTAAAAATCACATAAAATGAAAAAACCTGCGCCAACACAAACAACATGGTTGACGCAGTAAACGCAATTTTTTTTATCATATCCATCAGGGCACCTCCATCCGGTAACCTACTCTCGGCACCGTAATAATCACATCGGAAAAGTCCAGCTTCTTCCGGATATTTCCCACATGTACGTCCACGGTCCTGCTTTCTCCCTCAAAATCCACGCCCCATAGAATATTCAGAATCTGCTCTCTGGTAATCACCCGGTTTCTGTATTTCCAGAATACCAGCAGGCAGTCAAATTCCATGGGCTGCATGGAAACCTCCGCCCCGTTTTTGTGTACCGTTCTCTTTTTCTCATTAATGACGACGTCCCGGATATGAATTTCCTCTGCAGTTTCGCTTTTTCCGCAGCGCTTCAGGATATTATCCATACGAACCAGAAGCTCCAGCATTTCAAAGGGCTTTACAAGATAATCTTCCGCCCCGTTCCTCAAACCCTTCACCTTACTTGGCAAATCGCCTTTGGCAGTCAGATAAATCACCGGAATATCATGCTCTTTCAGTTCTTCCAGCAGTTCAAATCCGTCTTTTCCCGGCAACATAATATCCAGCAGCGCCAGTACATAATCGTCCTTCTCTTTCAGATGACGGCTGAATTCCATTCCGTCAAAAAAGGGAACAGGCTGATAGCCCGCAATTTCCAGATTCATGCAAATTAAATCGTTAATGGCTGTTTCGTCTTCAATTACCAGTACTTTTTTCATAAAATCACCAGTTCTGTTATAATTTTCTTTCATTCCGATAATTTTTCCACCGGGTCAGAACCTCCTGATAAGACCGGGACTTCATATGGGGAAAAGCCTTCATAAGGCGCTTCATACCGGAAGTTTTATAATTCATCAGTTTCTCATATTCCTGCTGAAGCCTGATTTGTTCTGCCTTTTTCTCAATATTTTCCTTTACTTCCCCGCTCTTTTCCATGGCCACGATTACGCCTTCATAAATATTCTCTCCAATTTCATCGGAAACAGTTTTTATTTTCGAGGAGGCTTCATCCAGGAGCTTCAGATGTCTGTTGAAGCTCAGAATAGTGCTGACTGTCAGAATCAGATCTGTCACAAAAACCAGAAGAAGCAGAACCAGTACTGCAAATCCTGGAATTTTGGGAATAAATCTTATAAATCTGAAAATATTAGGATGAATCACATCCATAATCAGGGTACAGCCCAGTCCCCACAGAATAGAGAATTTCAGACAGACATATCCGCAGATATTAAAGTTTTCTTCTGAGTAATCCCACCATTGATTATGAAATATTTTCTCCAGCAGAAATCCTGTAATAAATTCAATGGCAGACGTGAGAAAAAAGGAACCTGCAAACAGAAGCAGAAAACTTCCTTTCAGGGGCGTCAGCACAAAAACCACCAGCAATACGCCGCAGCCGTAAATGGGACATACCGGGCCGTTTAAAAATCCCCTGTTTACAAATTGTTTCAGCTCCAGCGCCGCATAGGCCACTTCCATACACCAGCCCAGAAATGCGTAGATTAAAAAAATCCAGGCTGCTTCATATAATGATACCGGCATAAATTAAATGCTCCTTTAATTTTTAAATCTCCAGAAGTTTTTTCTTCAGTTCACCTTCCAGACGGTTCATTTCCTGTTCTGCCTCCCGACGTTTTTCTTTTCCCTCTTTCTGAATGCGCATTACTTCATCCAGAGTGGAAATCAGAGATTCATTCGTCACCCGTAATGTTTCCATATCCACAATTCCGCGCTCGGATTCCCTGGCGGTCTCCACTGTGGCAACCTTTAACCGTTCCGCGTTCTTTTTCAGCAGCTCATTGGTCAAATCCGTCACTTCCCGCTGGGCCTGAGCCGCCTGAGTGGAATGTTCCACCCCCATGGCCAGAACCATCTGACTTTTCCACAGAGGAATGGTATTTACAATCGTGGACTGAATCTTTTCCACCATAATGGTGTCGTTATTCTGTACCAGGCGAATCTGGGGTGCGGTCTGAATGGAAATCATTCTGGTCAGCTCCAGATCGTGTATTTTCTTCTCAAACCGGGTACACAGAGCTTCCAGATCCTTTGCCTCCTGCGCATCCTCCGGCAACCCGGAGCGGTTTGCCTTATCAATCAAAGCAGACAGTTCTTCTCTGCGCACCTGTTCCAGCTTCTTCTTTCCGGCCAGAATATACATGGAAAGTTCTTTGAAATACACCTTATTCTGTTCATACATTTTGTCCAGAACAGCAGCGTCTTTCATTAATTGTACCTGATGGCCTTCCAGAATTTTGCAGATTTTATTAACATTTACCTCTGCCTTATCATATTTTGCTTTCAGAGCAGTTAATTTACTGGAAGATTTTTTGAAAATTCCCAGAAAACCTCTTTCTTCTTCCGCATCAAACCCTTTCAGTTCCGTTACCACACCGGTAAGCAAATCCCCGATTTCACCAAGATCTTTAGTCTGTACATTTTCCAGAGCCTTTTCTGAAAAATCCGCCATTTTCTTCTGAGTTCCAGCCCCATACTGGAGTACAATATTTGAGTTGTGCAAATCTATCTGGCTGGTAAACTGATCCACCATATGCCTTTCTTCTTCTGTCAGTATGCTGTCATCCCAGGCAGGTTCTACAGCCTGTTCTTCCTGTACTTCCACAATTTCTTCTTTTTCCGGAAACGGCTCCAAAGTCAGCACCGGCGCATCCGCAAATTCCAATCCTTCGCTCATGGTTCTCCTCCAATCCTGTTTCTGCTCGCATTTTCTTATATTACCGTATATTTTTCAAAAATTATATCCTGTTTTTATTTTTAAGTATGCTTTTTAAAATCATCTCTTGTCAGACCTTCCTGTGCCAGCATGGTATGAAGCACGGAAATGTCGGAAGACACATCCCAGGCCACATCCTCAAACAGGCTGTCCAGTAATTTTTCAAAAGCAATATTCAGAGTATCCAGTGTCTGCTCAATCTCTGTTTTGGAATTTCTGATATTTTCTCCCTGTACCGGCTGTTCTTCCAGTTGCTGATAAGCCTCCAGCAGCTTCACGGTAGTAGGCAGATAATACTCCATGAGCTTCTGAATATCATCCAGAGAATCGGGATCTTCCTTTACCCGGTCAAAAATCTTCTCTATCAGCATTTCCATATGAGAAATTTTACGGGAAATTTCCTCTCCGGGAATATTTCTGTTGCATTCCTGTATTTTCCGTATATATTCTTTTCCTTCGGAAATCACCTTCCGTACTTCCGGATTCAGAGAATCATCCCCGGCAGAGGAAGCCGGACGTTTTTCCGGTTCTGCCTGCTGCATACGCTGTTTCTGAATATTCTCGTATTCCTGGTAAGTATCATGGCTGACAATCAGACAGGTATTGTCATGGTCCAGATGTCCCTGCCGAAACCATCCCCTGTCAATCATTTTCTTTATATCTTTCAGAATAAAATGAGATGATTTTCCGCGTTTGTCCGCCAGTTCTCTGATATTACAATAGGTCCTTCCATGCAAATCCGCAATATATCCACGATATCGCTTTAAGGAAGAAAGGATACTGGTTCCTTTCCAGGCCATAATTCCGCTTCCCACCAGAAAGGGAACCAGTATGGAAAGGGCAATCCTGATGCCTATATTAAAACTCCCCAGAATCATACCAATCAGAATCAGGATAATCACAGCCGTCCCGATTCCGATACTGAAGATATAACCGCAGACGGTCAGAGCCATGCCTCCGGCCTTCAGAGATGTATTTCTTTTAAAAAGCTCCTGCTTCGTATTTTCTTCCGGCACTTTCAGATTTTCATATTTATTTTTCTGATTCCGATTTTCCGGAAAAGACTGGGACACCGCCTGATTCACTGCCTCTCCCGCTGTTTTCAATCCGTTCTGAATACTGTTTACCGCTTCATTCACCGTATTTGTAATGGTTCGGTTCAACTGATGAAAATCCTGGGAATTTACAGCATCTTCTACAATATTACGAATCTCTCTTCCAAATTTTTCCCATTCATTATCCATAGATTCCTCCAAAAGTGAAACTGACTTTTACACCTATCTTATTATGTACCATCATCTTTCCAAAATCAACACTTTAATTGCTATTGTATTATTTTTTGCAGAATGGTAGAATAAATTACCAAATCTGAAAGTGAGAAAACATATGAAAACATATCATGACTTAAGAGAGCTGTTAAACCGGATTGACCACAAAGGCTATCCGGCCTACAAAGATACCAGGGGCAGTTATCAGTTTGAATCTTATATCCTGTCCATCGACCATGTACAGGGAGACCCCTTTGCCGCGCCTTCCAGAGTAAGTATTCATGTACCTGGAAAAAACGCCGGTTTTCCGTCAGATTTATTCCAGGAAAAACACAAACGGATTGCTCTGCAGGATTATCTGATTCGAAAATTTGCAAAAGAAACAGAAACCTTTACTTTTAAGGCCAAAGGTTCCGGCAAAAGCGGCCTTATGTCTGTCAGCCGCTGCGGACAGGAAATTCTGGAACGGACTGCCTGTGAAATCCAGCCGAACGGAGGAGTAACTGTCCGGATGGAAATCGGATTTCCCGCCAACGGCAGAACTGTCAACAGCCGGGAATTAATTAAAATCCTGTTTGAATTTCTTCCGGAATGTGTGAAAAAATCACTGTTTTATCAGTCCCTGAATCAAAATTCTGTTCAGAAAAACGCAGAACTGGCAGAAGATCAGCAGTTTATCCGCCTGCAGCTTCCCAAACTGGGACTGGCTGCTTTTGTGGCCAATGAATCCATTCTGCCCAGAGAATCCGGCGTATCTGACCGTCCCATGAAACGGGCCGTTCCTTTCCGGTCACCCAAATCCATGGAAGTTACGCTGCAGCTTCCCAATTACGGAGCAATCACAGGCATGGGTATCCGTAAAGGCATTACTCTGGTGGTAGGCGGAGGATATCATGGAAAATCCACGCTGCTGAAAGCACTGGAACTGGGTGTATACAATCATATAGCCGGAGATGGCAGGGAATATGTGATTACTGATGATACTGCCGTGAAAATCCGGGCAGAAGACGGAAGAAGTATTAAACGGACAGATATTTCCATGTTTATCAACAATCTTCCCAACAAAAAAGATACTGTACACTTTTGTACGGAGGACGCCAGCGGAAGCACCTCCCAGGCAGCCAATGTGGTGGAAGCCATGGAAGCGGGAACAAAAACTCTGCTGATTGACGAGGATACCAGCGCAACTAATTTTATGATACGGGATGAACTGATGCAGCGGGTGGTAAACCGTGATTCCGAGCCCATCACTCCTTTTATCGACCGGGTGCGGGAACTTTCAGAACAGTACGGTATTTCCACCATACTGGTTGCCGGAAGCTCCGGTTCTTATTTCCATAAGGCGGACCAGATTATTCAGATGGACCATTATCTTCCAAAAGATATTACGGAATTTGCCAGAACGGAAGCGGAATCATTTCCCGTTCCCAATGAGCAGGCGCCTGCCTGTCCCCCGCCTTCTTTTCACAGAATTGTGGAACCAGACCAGAGTTTCCGCAAAAATGACAGAATTAAAATGAAAACTCAGGGAAAAGATTCCATTCTCATGAACCGGGATACCATAGATTTGAGGTATGTGGAACAACTGACGGATACGGAACAGCTTACGTCGCTGGGATATCTGGTAAAATATGCTCAGCTTCACCTGTTTGACGGAAAGAAAAGCCTCTCAGAAACAGTAGAAGAATTCTGTAAACTTCTGGATAAAAAAGGGCTGGCTGCTGTCTGTGAAGGAAGTTACGTACCCGGAGGTCTGGCCATGGTACGTAGACAGGAAATTTTTGCCTGTCTGAACCGATATCGTTCATTGAGAATATGAAACAGAAAACCGCCCCTGAATTTTTCCCGCCAAAATTCAGGGACGGCTTTCTTATGTATGATTACTTACAAAACGCAAAAACAAAGGTAAGCAATACCAAAAGGAAAAGACCAAAGTTCATCAAACCCGGAACCGCTTCATCTCATCCGCCAGTTTCTCCGCATTGACTGCCACACTCTGGGCAGACTGGGCCACATTTCCGCTGTTATCCGTCACATTGACAGCTTCAAGGGCCAGATTTTCCGATGTGGCCAGTATTTCTTCTGCACAGGCAGACTGCTGTTCTGTAATTGCAGCCACAGAAGACGCAACTTCATCTACTTTATCCACATTTTCAATAATTTTCTGAACTATCTCGTTGGCAACTCCCACCGTTTCATAAATCTTCTGGAATGTTCCTGAAGCATTCAGAATCAAATCGCTGCTGGCATTGATATTTCCTGTACTGATTTTTGTTTTTTCCACCGCATCTTCCACCAGACTGTTAATCTCAGATGTAATATCTGAAATATGATTTACAGAATTTGCACTGGTTTCCGCAAGGTTACGGATTTCCTCTGCCACTACTGCAAATCCTTTTCCTGCCTCTCCCGCTCTGGCTGCTTCAATCGCCGCATTCAGGGACAGCAGATTTGTCTGGGAAGCAATATCCCCGATAATATCCACAAATTTCCGGATTTCTTCTGTGGAACCTCCTACCTTTCCCACTGATTCTTCCAGTTGTCTGACAGAATACTGTATCACTTCCATGGCCTGTGTTACCTGCCCCATATCGTCCCTTCCCTTTTTGGATATACGGACAGTCTCTTCCATTTTCGTTCTGGCACTGGCTCCGTTTTCTCCGGTCTTTGACACCACTACTGCCAGAGAAGTTGCATTTTCTGCCACTTCTGTGACGGATTTTGCCAGTTCTTCTACGGTATTTTTCAGTTCCTGCATGGAATCAGACTGAGTAGCTGCCGAATCATAGAGGATTTCCGAAGCGGCACTGCTCATTTCCGCCTGTTCATTTAACTGTCCGGAAATACTGAAAATTTCCCCGATGGTTTTTCGCATGGCTTCTGTAAAATTCTTCATACCATGTCCCATTTTTGAAATCTCATCCTGTCCTTTTGATTCAATTTCCACCGTAAAATCTCCGTCTGTAATTTTACCGATATGTTCAGTCAGATTTCTAACAGGCAGAATGATTACATGCACGATTCGAATCACAACCAGAGTAATAATCAAAACTGTCAGAATCATAATTAAAATCATTCTTTCCTGAAGGCTGTACAAATCTCCTAAAATATCACTTTCTTTAATGGCGGATATTAAAATCCAGTCTGTTCCGCCCACAGGCTCCGCCACCACAAAGTAATTATCTTTATCCACTTTAATCCGTTCTGCATCCGGATGGTTGCCGTCTATTTTTTCCGCCACTTTTTTCAGAAAATCATTTGCCTGTTCTGTAATAACACTTCCAATCAAATCCTTATTCTGATGGGCAAGAATTACCTTGCTGTTCTTTTCCACCAGAAAAGAGGAACCTTTCCCCATCACTTTAATTTCTGAAATTATTTCTGAGACACTGTTGAGAAATACGTCTGCCGCCGCAACCGTTTTCACTCCTTCGGTTCCTGACAGAAGTGTGGTGACACTGACGATATATTCTCCGGTTTCTGCGTCGGGATAAGGTCTTCCATATGTAAATTCTTCGTGTTCCAGCCCTTCCCGATACCAGTCTCTTTCTGTTACCACAAAATCCTCTCCCGGTTCCCAGCCCGACAAATCCAGATAATTGCCCTGGTCATCTCCTATATATACACCTGTAGGAAAATTCTCATTCATTCCTACCAGAGACTGAAGGTACGCTTTCTTTGTTTCTTCGTCCATATTCATGGTATCCAGATTGTGATGAATCATGTTCAATGTGGAAAGAATTTCTGCAGACCAGGTTTCGATTTCTCCTGTTTCTGTCCTGGATTCTGCCGTAATCTGCTCTTTTGCCCTGTCGGTGATTATCTTTTTCGAAAAACTGTAAGAAAATATGATAATCAGAATAATTGCGAGAGTTACACATGGAATAATTGCAAGAAGCAGTTTTCCCTTTACTCCTCTGAAAGTCTTCACTCTTTCACTGTTTCTGCTGTTTTCACCCATCTTCTGTACCTTCCTTAATTTTTTGTTTCCACATTATATCATAAATTTAATTGCAAACAAATGAATAATTTTCAGGTCTTTATCTGATTTCACCAATTTTTTTCGCAATCACTACAAATCTTTCATCTTCTGCAGAACCAAAACAGGTAGACAAGGTAAGAAAGGTATCTCCAAATTCTGCTGTCACTCCGGTGTCATAAAGAGACAGTTTTTTAATATTTTCATAGAAATCCAGAAATTCCTGTTCAGTGTTTGCCTGATAAAATTCATAATACTTAAATTCACTTTCTTCCTGAATACGGGTAGAAAATACGGACAGGATTTCATATGTCCGTCCCTCGTACAGGGTGTCAAAGGAAATTCTGGCATGTTCCCGGTAAAAATCTTCACTGGCATATTCATCCAGGTTTCCAAACATGGAACCATCCCGCATATTATGACCGTAAATAATAAAATTTGTTCCTGGTGTATTCAAATCCGCCATATTTCTCACATACAGACAGCCATATTTATCTTTTTCCTTCTGAAAATTATGGTGGAGATAATATTCGTCATCTTCACACTGCATCACCGGATAATCAATATCTGTGCCATCAATGGCAAGCCATCCGGCCAAATCCTGATTTCTGCTTTTAAGCTCTTTAAATTTACTCTGTATTTCTCCTGAATTATTCTGGTATTTTTCTGTTTCCTGCTGTTCTTCCATTTCCAGCAAACTTCTTAATTCTTCCTGCTGTTTTTCATGACTGAAAGACAGATAGTATGCCTGCCCCACCGGGATCAGACATACTATCATAATCAGAAGAAGCAGTATTCTCAGAAACCGGAATTTCTTCCTGTTTTTTCCACGCATACTTCTCTCCATTCTACAGTTACACTCTTTCCGATACTGTGGTAATAAGCCAGGAACAGGAAAATGACTGCCACTCCAAGAAGCCTGCGGATTCTTCCTCCCTGTTTTGCCCATTCCACCAGACGGTAGATAATCTCCTCTTTCTCCTGCTCTGTGATTCCGTTCTCTCCTTCAAAGTACAGCAAAAGATACCCGAATCCTGCTATCATGGCCAGGGTGGCACAGATCTGTATCTGTGTGCTGTCCCCCGTTTTCGGTTCTCCTCCCGGGGGCCTTCCCGTTCTTCCGGCGCTGTCTGTTCCGGAGTCTCCCGGTTCTCCCGCAGGCGTGTCCTTTTTCCCGTTAATCTTAAGGGAAATCTCTGCTTTGCTTTTATTCCCCGCATGGTCCTCCGCTTCCACCTGAAGGCTATGTTTTCCTTCCCCGGAAATCTTTACGGTAAACTCACAGGTTTCTGTTATATCCTGATTGAATTTCCTGTCAGAAACCTCTGTTTTCCTGTCTTTGTCCACCTGGTAGCGGATACCCGATATTCCTCCCGCCACATGTTCTCCGTCGTCGTCTTTTACCTCTACCTTCACTTCCAGGGGCTTCCCGTCCATGCTCTCCTTCGTTCCGGAAAAGCTGATTTCCGGTGCATTGTCCTCAAGGATTATGCCTCCTTCTGCTGTCAGCACCTTCCCTGCCGACACATTCCCCGCATAATCCGTACAGGTCAGCAGGACTTTCCCCTTAAACTCCTCCTCTATCACAATCCTGGCTTCATAGCTCCCGCGTTCCGCCTCTGACTGTACTGCACGAATGACAGATGCGGAACTTCCATATGCTGTCATCTGTCCGGAAAGTCCGTTTTTCTCTGCAATATCTGCTGTCCCGTCACGTTCCGTTCCGTCTTCCGCCATCAGCAGGTATTCCGCTCTGGCAAGGCCGCTGCCTTCTTCTGTAACCGGAACTGTTATCTCAATGCCTTTTTTCTGTATGATCCAGTCCTGAAAGTTCTTATGGCCTGACCCAAAGGACGCCTCCCCCATTACCGGGGCCGCCTCATCCGCCCATCTGGCATACAGGGTGGTTTTTAAAGTTCCCGTATTGTTTTCCACCGGGCTTTCAAAATCCCACAGGCCTCCGTTCAGGCCGTCGTCATCCACGTACCAGCCCTTAAAGTTATATCCTGACTGGACAGGGTCGGATACCGGTTCCAGCAGCCCGCCGTAACGAACTTTCTGTGTATCGGGCCCGGTCCCGTACCCTCCGTTCAGGTTAAAGTCCACTTCATAGATGTTTCTGTCATAGTAGAGCTTTAACACAAGGCTTCCGTCACCTTCCACTTTTCCCTTCGGCTTCCCGGAAGGGTGGTTCAGGTTCACGGTGAATCCCGTATATTTCCTCTGTCTGGCTTCCACTTCCGTCCCGGTCACATTGGCCAGCAGCTTTGTGTCTGCGTCCATCCTGGTGTATTCCTCTCCTGTCAGGTTCTGGCAGTAGTATTCCACACGGTAATCCGCCACTTCAGGGTCTTCCTCCCAGACCGCATACAGGGTCAGGTTCTCCTGCGGCCTCAGCACGTCTCCCTTCCCGCAGCTTTCCCCTTTCCCGTCCGCCCTGGTATTCCAGCATACAAACCGGTATCCTCCACGGGTGGATACTGCTTCCGGGATAAACTCCGCTTCCTGATAAGTGACTTCCCCGTGGACGTTGGCATACCGGGATTTTGTCTCCGCCTCCGGCACATCCGTGCTCCCGTTCCCGTCATAGGTCAGGGTAATATCTTTCCTGTATACACCATACAGGGATATATGTTCTTTTATTTTAATGTCCGTATCTGCCCCCACGGTTCCCCTATATTCAGAATCTGAATAGCTCCAGCCCAGGGGCGTCCAGCCTGCCATTTCCTGCAGCTTCGGCGCATGGATGGTTCCTTCCTGCCCGGAACCGTCCACTTCCACTGTCCTGCTTTCCTTTCCCCCGCCGCTTCCGGAATAGAAGTCTGCAATCAGGGTTTCTGTCCCGCTGCCTTCTCTTTCATAACAGGCATATAAGGTTATGTTTTTCTCTGTCGTCAGAGGTTCCTTCTCCTGATAAAAGGTCCCTTTCCCGTCCGCCCGTGTATTCCATCCCAGGAACTTATATCCCTTCCGGACAGGCCCCGCCTTCACGGTAAAGGCCGCGCCTTTTACTTTTATTTCGTTATGTACGCTGGCATAGCAGGTTTTCTCTTCCGGCCCCGGCATTTCTTCCTTCCCGTCCGTCTCACAGGTCAGGGTAACTTTTTTCTGATACACCCCGTAAAATTCCGTCAGAGCTTCCGTCAGGATAATGGTATCCCCTGGGGCAATGCTGTTTTTCTCAAAATCATCCTGGTTCCGGTTCCAGCCCAGAATCATCCACCCGTCCCCCAGCGCTTCCGGCTCCGGGGCCGCAAGAGTTCTGTCCGCAGATTCCTGATCCGTATACCTCTTTGCCTCTCCGGAATAAAAGCGGGCAGTGAAAGTATCCTTTGCTTTTTCTTCAAAGATAGCGTACAGTGTGATATCTTCTTCTCCCACAGTGATTTCAGCCCCTGGTGCATAGGAGGTTCCTTTCCCGTCTGCCTGTGTATTCCACTCTTTGAAGGTCTGTCCTGTAATGCTCAGGCCTGTGGGTTCCTTTACGGTAATTATTGCACCGGTATGGTAATCTGTTTCATCGGTAACGGGCGTGCCCTGGGCCCCGTTGCTGTCGTAGAAGATGTTGTAAAGGCCGGGGTTGGTCAGGGTGATATATACATAATTATTTCTCAGTTCATTGTACCATTTTCTTTCTGTCTTCATATCATAGACATGAATATTTTCCACATCTTCCTTTTGTATCTGATATTCTCCTTCTCCTTTAAAAATAGCGCCTCTTTTTTCTGCATCACCCACAAAAACCTTAACAGGATGAAGCCATTTTTCTCTGCTGTATATAATGGAATTCAGATAATACGAATATACACTGTCCGTATAGGAAGTGGGGGAACTGTCAATTCCCTGAAATTCCACATCCCCTTCCAGATAAAATTTTCCTTTATTTCCGTCAGAGTAAATGGCTCCGCCTGCTTTTTCTGTAATATTATTATTAAAAATTCCTCCTGTTACTTCTAAATTGTTGTCAGAATAGATGGCTCCCCCTTCTTCTGCTGAATTATCGGTAAAGGCTCCTCCTGTTATGGCTGCTGCGGTACTGTCCGTATAAATGCAGCCTCCCTCTCTGGCTGTATTGTCAGAAAAATTTCCACCTGTTACCGTTAAATCTCCTTCTGTATAAATGCAGCCTCCCATGGTAAGTACATTCTCATTACTGCTTTCCGCTTTATTATCGGTAAAGGTTCCTCCATTTATTATTAAATTACTATATTTGATTGCATAAATACAGCCCCCATTTCCTTCTTCTGCTCTGTTACTTCTAAAAGTTCCCCCATTTATCGTTACTGTTCCTCTGTCACTATAGATACAACCTCCACGTTCCGTTGCTGTATTATTTTCATAAACTCCTCCATTTATAATTATACTGCCATTACGATTTCCAATTGCTCCGCCATAATAAGGTACTGAACAGTTTTTAATTGTCACATTATTCAAAACAGCCGAACCATCAATAACATAAACAGGAGAAATAATATAAGTACGTTCTGTATTTACTGTTACATTTTGAATCACACATTCTCCGTCCACTGTTAATTTTCCAGTAACCATAATAAAAGGACAGGCACCTGCTATTGATTTACCATCCATAATAATATTTCCATTTATAGTCAGATTATCATCTGAATCTACATTAAAATGGCCTATATGTTTTCCTTTTTCAATAGTCCCCTCTCCAACTATATTCACTGTTCCACTTATATTTACCTGTCCATTTATAGTCAACGTTGCATTATTTTCTAAAGTAACCGTACCGTTTTCCAGATTTCCTTCTTTCCACACTGTATCCTGTGTAATTGTCTTGCATTCTGGTTCTTCTCCCACTTCTTCCGTTTCTTCCCCTTCGGCAACCACGGCAATTCTTTCTTCCGGTATCTTATCCATCTGCAAATCCATATCTTCCGCAAAATCCCGGTCTGATTTGCTTCCTTCCATCAGAATTTCTTCCGGTTCCTGCACGGTCTGAACTGTTTCTTTTTCCGGAAACATATCACCGGCGTTCATCACTGTTACGCTTATTTCAGGAAGACCTGTCCCTTCTGCCAGTACGAAAGATTCCGGCAGCACAGGCGTAAAAACATAAGTACCTTCCGTATCTTTATCATATACCGGAGCGCTTTGCCATGTAATATGTTCTAACATCACCGGTTCTGATTCTGCAAATACACAGACTGCCCACAGGGTATCCGGAAGGCTCAGGCTCTCCTGGGCTGTTCCCGTATCTGTCGTCTGCTGCAGCACTTCTTCCGGCAATTCTGAAAAAGACATGATTTCCTGTACCATTTCTTCCGCCTGAACTTCAGAACCGTAAAATTCCACCGGAAGGGAAACCAGCAGCAGACACACAGATAACAGACATGACAGCAGTTTCTGCCGGACCGGGTGTCGTTTGGGCTTCAGGGATTTATCCGGGAAATCTTCCTTTGTCTTTTTCATCTCATAACACGCTCCTTTTCTCCATAATAAAAATGATTAACTTAATTATAACCGAAAAACAGGATATTTGCCAGAAATAAATACTATTTATTTTACAGGAGGTAACAGTTCAGCCACAGCCTGTATTATGGGTGAATCATGCTCGCATGAATGAGCGCAGAATACAGGCTGTGAGCGGAGCGCCCCTTAAGCCTCAGACAGGAGCTGCGACAGCAGCGGCGCCCGCCCGGCAGGCGGTCTGCGGCCTGTTTAAGGGGCGCGGGCTGAACTGTTACTGCAGGAGTGAAAAAAAAGAAAAACAGAAAAAATTTTTACTATTCACAGATATTATAGTATAAATACTTGAAATACAGAAAATTTTTATATATAATAAAAAAAAGTTTCCATACAGAACCGGGAGGTATATATGACCATATTAAGACAAACTGCAATAGCTGAACTGGAAAAGGTTCCTGAAGATAAATTAAACCTGATTCTTCAATTTATAACTACATTATCAAAAGAATCAGAAAATAAAAAAATGACATGTAATATAGAAAAATTTATCATGCCTCCTACTGAAAGAGGACAAAATGCAGACAGTTATATCAGGGAGTTAAGAGATAATGACAGATTTTAAAAGAATATTTATCGATACTTCACCTTTTATATACTACCTTGAAAACAACTATGTATATATGAAACCCATGAAAAAATTTTTTGAAACATGTCTTAACAATAATATTCAAATTGTTACATCGGCAATTACGATAGAAGAATATCTTGTTTATCCATACGCTATTGGTAAAATAGAATTAATTAATAATTTTAAACAATTTACAGAGTATATGAATATTGAAATCATTGATATAAATAGTGAAATAGCAGAATATGCAGCAAGAATCAGAAGCCGATTTAAGTATTTTAAAGCTATGGATTCTTTACAGATTGCAACTGCAGTAATCAGTAAATGCGATATATTTTTTACCAATGATAAACAGCTAAAACAGGAAAAAGAATTGCCATGCATGACTATGGATGATTTATAAATCTTCAGATATTCATCCGGAAAATTTTCCTTTTTCCTTAATAAAGTTGATAAAAAACGAATTCCCCGGCTGTACTGCAATACAGCCGGGGAATATATATTCTAACTTTCCTTCACATACACTTCTTTCCACTCCACAGTTACACTCTTTCCGATACTGTGGTAATAAGCCAGGAACAGGAAAATCACCGCCACTCCAAGAAGCCTGCGGATTCTTCCTCCCTGTTTCGCCCATTCCACCAGACGGTAGATTATCTCCTCTTTCTCCTGCTCCGTAATTCCGTTCTCTCCTTCAAAGTACAGCAAAAGATACCCGAATCCTGCTATCATGGCCAGGGTGGCGCAGATCTGTATCTGTGTGCTGTCCCCCGTTTTCGGTTCTCCTCCCAGGGGCCTTCCCGTTCTTCCGGCGCTGTCTGTTCCGGAGTCTCCCGGTGCTCCCGCAGGCGTGTCCTTTTTCCCGTTAATCTTAAGGGATATCTCTGCTTCGCTTTTATTCCCCGCATGGTCCTCCGCTTCCACCTGAAGGGTATGTTTTCCTTCCCCGGAAATCTTTACGGTAAATTCATAAGATTCCACAAATTCTTCCGTAAATTTTTCTTCCGGCAGATTAATTTTCTTCCCTTTATCTATCTGATAACAGATACCGGAAATTCCTCCCGTCACATTATCATCTATACTATCTTTCACCTGTACTTCTATGTTCAGGGGAGCTCCGTCCGCAGTTTCCTTTGTACCGGAAAAGCTGATTTCCGGCGCGTTATCTTCCAGTATGATTCCTCCGCCTTTCGCTGTCAGGGTTTTCTGTGAAGATATGTTTCCTGCATAATCCGTGCAGGTCAGCATAACTTTTCCTTTAAATTCTTCTTCTATTGCAATTCTGGCCTCATAACTGCCGCGTTCCGCCTCTGACTGTACTGTACGGAGAATGGAAGCGGAACTTCCGTATGCTGTCATCTGGCCGGAAAGTTCGCCCGTCTCTGTAATATCTGCCGCTCCGTCCTGCTCTGTCCCGTCTTCCGCCATCAGCAGGTATTCCGCTCTGGCAAGGCCGCTGCCTTCTTCTGTAACCGGGACTGTAATCACAAGGCTCTTTTTCTGAATCAGCCATTCCATCAGATTTTTGTGTGTTTTGCTAAAAGAGGCTTCTCCCATGGCGGGAGCTGTTTCATCCGCCCATTTTGCATACAGGGTGGTTTTTAAAGTTCCCGTATTATTTTCCACCGGACTTCCAAAATCCCACAGGCCTCCATCCAACCCTGCATTATCCATGTACCAGCCCTTGAAATTATATCCTGATTTAACAGGGTCGGATACCAGTTTCAACAGGCCTCCGTACCGGATTTTCTGTGTATCGGGCCCTGTTCCGTACCCTCCGTTCAGGTTAAAGTCCACTTCATAGATGTTTCTGTCATAGTAGAGCTTTAACACAAGGCTTCCGTCACCTTCCACTTTTCCCTTCGGCTTCCCGGAAGGGTGGCTGAGATTCAGGGTAAACCCGGTATATTTCTTCTGTCTGGCTTCCACTTCCGTCCCTGTCACATTGGCCAGCAGCTTTGTGTCTGCGTCCATCCTGGTGTATTCCTCTCCTGTCAGATTCTGGCAGTAGTATTCCACACGGTAATCTGCCACATCCGGCGTTTCCGAAACATCTTTCCAGATTGCATAAAGATTCGTATTCCCGTCCAGAATGCGGCTGGTTCCGGGCTGAAACATTTCTCCTGTTCCATCTGCCCTGGTATTCCAGCCCATGAACAGATATCCCTGACGGTCACTGATATCCCCAATGACAAATTCAAGCGCCTGATATGTGATTTCTTCATGAACATTTGCATAACATAATTTTTCTGCCGAATCAGGTGCAGTGCCTCCTCCGTTGGCGTCATAGGATAATTTCACATTTTTCTGATAAATACCATAATATGAGGTATGTTCCTGTTCCAGTGTCAGATTGGAATCAGGTTCAATATCTCCGGTAAATGAAAAAATATCTGCAGTCCATCCCACAGGACTCCAGCCATTCATATCCTGCAGAGCCGGAGTATTTATATTAACAGATAAAATATGTTCCTCCACGGTTTTCGGTATGGTTACTTTCTGACCTGCACCGCCGGAATAGAAATCTGCAAGAAACTGCTTCTTTCCATTTTCCAGAAAAATGGGATATAGTACGGTATCTTCCTCAAAAGTTTCCAGGCTTCCCGCTCCGTAACCGTTTCCTGACCTGTCCGGCTTCGTATTCCATTCTACAAAGGTATATCCTTCTTTCTTTACAGCCGGCTCCAGGGTAAACTGCGGATCCTGATATGTAATTTCACCGTGCACATTGGCATATCGTTTCCCCTTTTCTGATTTCAGCGTATTGCCTCCTTCTTCATCCTTATAGGAGACCGTAATATTTTTCTCATAAATACCATAATATTCCGTTTCTGCTTTTGTCAGGGTACACACAGCATTTTCATCAATAGTTTTATTATA
The DNA here is from genome assembly GCA_036941025.1 of Lachnospiraceae bacterium JLR.KK002. NCBI lineage: Bacteria > Bacillati > Bacillota > Clostridia > Lachnospirales > Lachnospiraceae > Lachnospiraceae bacterium JLR.KK002. The sequence goes on along the minus strand of JAYMNP010000001.1, from coordinate 3,525,858 downwards.
TAACTTTGTATCTTCACTCCAGCCCAGAACTGTCCATCCTGACATGGGTTTCAGGAACGGTGTGATAACAGTTCCGCCTTTGTCATATCCGCCCACTTCCACCTCAACTGTTTTTTTCTGGTCTGCACCGCCGGAATAGAAATCTGCAGTCAGGGTTTTATTTTCTCTTTCTTTGTACACAGCATACAGGTGGATGTTATCCTGAATATTTGTAATTGTTTCACCACCGTTATAACGAGGTTCTGAGCCATCTTCATGGGCAGACCAGTACAGAAAGTTATCTTTATCCGGAATTGGATAGTCATCCGGTGATTTAACGGTAACATCAGCTCCAGGGTCATATTCCTTATCATCTGTTATCAGTCCGTCCACACCGTAATAAAATACCATAAATTTATCCTCAGGTTTTTCATTTGTCAGATAAATCTGGTTTTTCTCCTCATTCAGCTTACTGTACCATGTTCCTCCGGCTGTATCCACAAACAATATTTTCTTCAAATCTCTTTTTGTAAGGGTATAATCACCCTTCCCATGTGCAATCACGTAATTGTTTTCAGCTTTCAGATAAACAGTTGCCGGATATGTCAGTTCTGAACTGACATACACCTTCTGAGGCGGATACAGATAAATTCCGTCTGTTCCGGAACCTTTCGTATCTCCTGTGAATTTCACATTACCGGATAAAGTGAGGCTGCTGTCGGACAAATAAGACCAGTTTCCCACTGCGCCGCTGCCTTTATATTCCTCTTTGCTGCATGTATTTCCGGAAAAAACTCCTCCATAAATGTTAGTATGGGAATCTACTCCACTGTGTTGAATACATCCTCCTTTACCGGCAGCGCTGTTTCCGGAAAAAGTTCCTCCATAAATATTTACTGTGGATTCATCATTATAAAGAAATCCGCCTCCTGTAGGAGAAGGAGGAAGATCTTTTTCAGAAGTTGCATGATTATTTTGAAATGTACCGCTGTAAATATTCAGGGTGCATCCCTCTACCGCAATGGCGCCGTTATATACTCCGTAACATCCTTCAATTACCGTATCTCTGATATTGATAACTTTATTATGATTGGTGGCACCATACATGGTGGAAATTGCAGCGCCGGTACCGTTTGAGGAACAGTCTGCAATGGTACTGTTATTGATATTCAGTTTACCTTCACACATATAAATGGTGCCGCTGCGGTCTTTACCGCTTACAGAACAGCCTGTTATGCTGGAACCATTAATTTCCACATCACTTTTATCAATATAAATTATACCGCTGTTCATATTAGATGCAGAACAATCTGTTATGCTGGAACCATTGAATTCTGCATAACTGCTTTCATTTAAACTGACCGGTTTTTCACAGTTTTTTATCGAAGTATGATCAGAAATTAATGTTCCTCCTGTCACATTCAGAAAACTTTTACTGAAATTCTGAATGGTACATCCATCCAGTATAACAGTCCCTTCTCTGACAGATACCATAACGTCCGCAGAATTTTCTATTCTCTGTTCCATGGTAATGTTCCGTATCGTCAGACTATGTGCAGCGCTCAATACATGAAAACTTCCCAGCCCCGACGTACCTCCGGTAACAATTGTTCCGCCGCCTTCTATTACCACATTCCCATTAATATTTACTTCTTCTGTCAGAGTCAGAGTTTTTCCCTCGTTTATGGTAATGGTGCCTTCACTTAAAGTACCTCCCGTCCATGTGGTGTCTTCACTGATTGTAATATCTGAGGAAGGTACGGAGGAATCACGGAATAATTCCGTATTTTCTCCCGCAATCATCCTGACGTCTTTCCGGTTTAACACATCCTCTCTCAATCCATCCTCTTTTAATTCATCCTTTGTTATATCATCCTTTCTTATCTCATCTTTGCTTCTTCCAACATCAGATATTTCACTGTCCGATATTTTCCCGGCCATATTTTCCGCTGTATTTTCATCTGCTGCACTTTTATCCTCTTTCTGCTCCTCCGGTAAATCAGCAGACTGTATCATATCAGGCTTTCGTACTGCTTCCTGAATTTCCGGAAGTTCCGCTTCTTCCGCCTGCACTTCAGAACCATAATATTCCACAGGCAGAGATACCAGCAGCAGACAGGCACAGAGCAGAACCGATAACAGCTTCTGCCGAACCGGATGTCGTTTGGATTGTAGTAATTTTTTCGAAAAAAATTCTTTTGTCCTTTTCATTTCATCATACACCCCACTTATGTTAATATTCTGAAATTCAGCCCTTTTCCAGGAAATTTGAATTGTCTGGCCTTCTATTTCCATGGAGTTCTGAATAGTTATGAAAATTATACCATACAGTCATTTTTTGCCTTATATACTTCCTTCCACTCCACATCCACACTCTTCCCAATGCTGTGGTAGTATGCAAGGAACAGGAAAAGAATCTTTTTCAGAAGCAAGCATATAATTCTGCAGCCTGGAAAATTCCTCTACCGATACTTTTATCATTTCTTTTTCCGGCATAAAATCACCGCCTTTGATATCTGTCTATTATCTGCCACATTACAATATGATTATAACAACTTTTCATGGATAATTCAAATTCATTATGGTAAACTGTTTATAATAAATCAAAAAGGAAGTGTTATCCATGCCGGCATTACAATCCAACCTTTCCACTGTTACGCTGGAAGAATATGAATCTCTTCCGGAAAATATACGGGCGGAAGTCTTCGACGGACAGATTTACTACATGGAAGGCCCCTCCCAGGAACATCAGGCAATTTCCACGGAACTGACAACCATACTGAATTCCTATATTAAAAGTAAAAAAAGCCCCTGCAGGGTATTTCATGCTCCATTTGACGTAAAACTGTCCGACAGTCCTCTCACCATTGTTCAGCCAGACCTTATGATTATATGTGATAAAAATAAGCTGGACGGAAAACGCTGCAATGGAGCCCCTGATTTTATCATTGAAATTGTTTCTCCCGGTAATCCGGCAGATGATTACATCCGTAAGCTGTATTATTACAAAAATGCCGGCGTCCGGGAATACTGGATTGCAGACCCGCGCCGCAAAACAGTAACCGTCAATTATTTTGAAGAAAACATACTCAATGTCCAGTATTCTTTTGATTCCACAATCAAAGTCAATATTTTTGATGATTTACTTATCAACTTCTCTGAAATTTCAGATTTGATGAATTTTTCATAAAAAGTGACAGGAAAGGAAGTGATTTTATGCCATTCCCTCAAAAACAGATCTATACATCCGAAGACTACTGGAACCTGCCGGAAGGACAGAAGGCAGAACTGATTGACGGGCAGCTTTTCGATATGGCCCCGCCTAACTTTATCCACCAGAAACTGGTAAGTGTACTCCATTATGCCATTTTTCATCACATTAAAACCAACAATGGCTCCTGTGAAGTGATTCCGGCCCCCTTTGCCGTAAACTTAAATTCAGATGACAAAACCTGGGTGGAACCGGATCTTTCTGTTATATGTGACAGGAATAAAATATCCAGCCGAGGCTGTGAAGGAGCCCCCGACTGGATTATTGAAATTGTATCACCAGGCAGTACCCGCACAGATTACCTGATAAAACTTTTCAAATACCGTACAGCAGGCGTCCGGGAATACTGGATTGTAAATCCTGTAAAACGTATGGTGCAGGTTTATTATTTTGGCTTAGAAGAAAATTCTGAACTGTTTTCTTTTGAAGACGAAATACCTGTGGGAATATTCCCAAATCTGAAGCTCAGAATATCGGATTTACTGTAAAATGCTGAACTGCTGCTAATCCATTCCTTCAAAAATCTCCCCAAGGGTCATTTTTATCTGAGGAAAGGCCTTCAGACAGATTTCCGTATCTCCGTTATAATCTTCCTCTTCTTTATCATTCTGGAGCATATAATTCTGCTCCAGAATATAGTTTCCTGATTCCAGATAATAGATTTCCACGGAACCCTGTGGAGATACTATCCAGTACTCCTCTACCCCCGCTTTTTCGTAAATGTCTTTTTTCTCTGTCCTGTCTCTTTTTGCTGTTGCATTACTTAAGGTTTCAGCAATAAATCGGGGAGTTCCGCTGTATGCACTGCCTTTTAAATTTTTTCGGTCGCAGACAATCATGATGTCCGGGCACACATAATCGTCGTTTTCTTCCGGATGATATTTAAAATCCAGATTTTCCATGGATGCAAAACACATGCTGTTTTTCAGACCGTTTCCTATGATTCTGTATATATTGCCATTCACAATACAATGTCTGTATCCGGGCGACGGCGACATGTCATAAATAACGCCGTTTATTTTTTCATCTTTTTTACGTTCGGATTCTGCCAGACCCATATTATCTTTCCTTTCCTGTTATATAATCACCAGGCAATTGCCTGTATATAATCATTCAGCCAGCGCAATATGTTCTCTATTCTTCCATATCTTCTTCCTTATCAGCCTCCGCCCGTTCCAGCAGTTCCTGCAACAGCTCTTCATCTGTCTCCGTATTTTCTGCCGGAGAAGTCATTTTCCGGGCAGCTTCCTCTGCTCTGGCAGCGCTGAGCTGTTCTTCTTCCTCTGTGAGAAGTTCGTCCGTTTCGGTATTTTCCATCAAAGACTGATCCTCCCGGACTTTTGCAATACTTGCAACGGTAATATCTTCCGACAGGTTCATCAGTTTCACACCGGAAGTTACACGGCCGAGAACAGAAATACCTTCCACCTTCATGCGAATAATAATGCCTTCTGTGGTAATCATCAGAATTTCATTTTCCTGGTTGACAGCCTTCACGCCTACGATATTTCCGGTTTTTTCCGTAATTTTATAACATTTTACTCCTTTGCCGCCCCGATTCTGAGGTGTAAATTCTTCCATTCTGGTGAGTTTTCCAAGACCTTTTTCCGAAGCAATCAGCAGGTACTCACCCTGAGTATTCATCTGCATACCCACCACTTCGTCCCGGTCGGACAGGTTCATGCCAATCACGCCCATGGAAGTCCTTCCGGTACTTCTCACATCCGTTTCATGGAACCGGATACACTGGCCGTATCTGGTAACCAGTATCATATCTTTGGTATTATCCGTCATTTTTACTTCAATCAGTTCATCTTCTTCCCGCAGATTAATAGCCGCAAGGCCTTTTTTACGCACATTGGCATAATCGGTAACAGGAGTTTTCTTCACAATTCCGTTTTTGGTGGCCATAAACAGAAAATGGTCGTTCTTATATTCCCGGATGGGAATAACCGCCGTAATCTTTTCTCCCGGCTGAAGCTGCAGAAGATTGATAATGGCCGTCCCCCTGGCTGTCCTTCCTGCCTCCGGTATCTCGTAAGCCTTCATGCGGTATACTTTTCCGGTATTGGTAAAAAACATCAGGTAATGGTGGGTGGTGGTCATCAGCAGTTCTTCTATGTAATCGTCTTCAATGGTCTCCATGCCCTTAATCCCTTTGCCGCCCCGGTTCTGGCTGCGGAAGTTATCCACGCTCATGCGCTTGATGTAACCAAGTTTCGTCATGGTAATCACCGTATTGGACACAGGAATCAAATCCTCCATGGAAATATCATACTCATCGAATCCAATGGACGTTCTTCTGTCATCACCGAATTTATCGGAAATGGCTGTAATTTCTTTCCGGATAACACCCAGGAGCTTTTTCTCGTCTGCAAGAATTGCTTTTAACTCCTGAATCAAATCCATTAACTGGTTATATTCTGCTTCCAGTTTGCCCCGTTCCAGACCGGTCAGAGCCCGCAGACGCATGTCTACGATTGCCTGAGCCTGCGCGTCGGAAAAAGCAAATCTCTCAATCAGCCGTGCTTTTGCAAGCTGTACATTTTCACTGTTACGAATAATACTGATAACTTCGTCTATATGATCCAGTGCAGTCAGCAGACCCTGTAAAATATGGGCCCGTTCTTCCGCTTTGTTCAGCTCATATCTGGTCCTTCTGGTCACTACCTCTTCCTGGTGTTTCAGATAGTAGCCCAGCATATCGCTTAAATTCAGAACTTTCGGCTGATTGTCCACCAGCGCAAGCATAATTACGCCAAAAGTATCCTGAAGCTGAGTATGCTTGTAAAGCTGATTTAACACTACATTTGGGTTCACATCCCGGCGCAGTTCAATGCAAATCCGCATACCTTCCCGGTTGGACTCATCCCGCAAATCTGTAATACCGTCCACTTTTTTATCACGGACCAGATCCGCAATTTTCTCAATCAGCCTGGCTTTATTTACCATATAGGGCAATTCCGTCACCACAATGCGGTTTTTACCGTTGGCCATGGCTTCAATATCGGAAACAGCCCGTACCTTTATCTTGCCCCGGCCGGTCCGGTAAGCCTGGTCTATACCGGAAGTTCCAAGGATCATACCGCCGGTAGGAAAATCCGGCCCTTTTACAATTTTCAGAATTTCTTCTATTTCCGTTTCCCGGTCTTCCTCAATCCGGTTGTCAATGATTTTAACCACCGCCCCAATCACTTCCCGCAGGTTGTGGGGAGGAATATTAGTGGCCATTCCCACTGCAATTCCCGTAGTTCCGTTTACTAACAGATTGGGATAACGGGAAGGAAGTACAAGGGGTTCCTTTTCTGTCTCATCAAAGTTCGGCCCGAAATCAACGGTATCTTTATTGATATCTGCCAGCATCTCCATGGAGATTTTACTTAAGCGGGCTTCCGTATAACGCATGGCAGCCGCCCCGTCTCCGTCTACAGAGCCGAAATTACCATGTCCGTCCACCAGCATATAGCGGGTAGACCATTCCTGGGCCATATTTACCAGTGCGCCGTAAATGGAGCTGTCGCCGTGGGGATGGTATTTACCCATGGTATCACCTACGATACGGGCACATTTCCGGTGAGGCTTGTCAGGGCCGTTATTCAGTTCAATCATGGAATACAGAATACGCCGCTGCACCGGTTTCAGTCCGTCTCTTACATCCGGAAGTGCACGGGATGCAATAACGCTCATGGCATAATCTATATAAGATTTTTCCATGGTTTTTTTCAGGTCAATCTCATCAATCCGGTCGAATATTTTATCATCCATCTGTTTTCCTCCATTATGCATCCACAACACATTCCCTATACATCCAGATTCTGTACATATTTTGCATTGGCCTCAATAAATTCACGTCTCGGCTCTACTTTATCCCCCATCAGGGTAGTAAAAGTCAGATCTATTTCCGAAGCGGTCTCGTCATTAATCATAACCCGCTCCAGAATTCTGGTCTCCGGGTCCATGGTTGTTTCCCAGAGCTGATCCGCATCCATCTCTCCCAGACCTTTGTATCGCTGAATCTTGTTATTTCCGTCTCTGCCGATTTCCTGTAAAATCTCATCCAGCTCCGCGTCGTCGTAGGCATACCAGATTTTTTTATTTTTTTCAACTTTAAATAAAGGCGGTTTTGCCAGATATACATAGCCCTGTCGTATTAATTCCGGCATAAAACGGTACATAAACGTAAGCATTAAGGTACTGATATGGGCGCCGTCCACATCCGCATCCGTCATAATAATAATTTTATGATATCTGAGCTTTTCAATATCAAAATCATCATGAATTCCCGTTCCAAAAGCCGTAATCATGGCTTTGATTTCCGCATTGCCGTAAATTTTATCCAGCCTTGCCTTTTCCACATTCAGAATCTTGCCCCGGAGAGGCAGAATGGCCTGTGTAGCACGGCTTCTGGCTGTTTTGGCGGAACCTCCTGCAGAATCTCCCTCCACAATAAAAATTTCACAGTTTCTGGGGTCTTTATCGGAACAGTCTGCCAGTTTTCCCGGCAGGGATGTATTTTCCAGCGCTGTTTTCCTTCTGGTCAGATCCCTGGCTTTCCGGGCGGCTTCCCTTGCCCGCTGCGCCAGCAGTGATTTTTCGCAGATAATTTTCGCCACCATGGGATTCTGCTCCAGAAAATAAGTGAGCTGTTCGCTGACCACTCCGTCTACGGCCCCGCGGGCTTCACTGTTTCCCAGCTTCTGTTTTGTCTGTCCCTCAAACTGAGGCTCCTGAATTTTAACGCTGATAATGGCTGTAAGACCTTCCCGGATATCATCACCGGAAAGGGCCGTTTCATTTTCTTTTAAAATCTTATTGGCCTTTGCATAAGAATTAAAGGTCTTTGTCAGTGCATTCCGAAAACCGGCCAGATGGGTACCTCCCTCCGGCGTTGTGATATTATTCACAAAGCTGTATGTGGCGTCGTTATAGGAATCGTTGTGCTGCATGGCAACTTCCACGTAGACGCCGTCCCGTTCTCCTTCACAGTAAATTACATTCTCATAAAGGGCTTCCTTGCTGTGGTTTAAGTAAGTGACAAATTCCTTAATCCCGCCTTCGTAATGGAATTCTTTTTCCTGTTCCTGACCTTCCCTCTCATCCGTCAGACGGATTCTGATTCCTTTCGTGAGAAATGCCATTTCACGCAGACGCTGCTTTAACGTATCGTAATCAAAAACCGTATCTTCGAAAATACTGCCGTCAGGAGAAAAGGTAACCTGTGTTCCGGTTTTTTCCAAATCACATTCTCCCACAACTTTCAGAGGATACATGCTCTTTCCCTTTTCATACCGCTGCCTGTAGATTTTACCTTCTGAAAAAATCTCCACCTCCAGCCAGTTGGACAGAGCGTTTACCACAGAAGCTCCCACTCCGTGCAGACCTCCGGATACCTTATATCCTCCTCCGCCGAATTTTCCTCCGGCATGAAGCACCGTAAATACAACTTCCACAGCAGGAAGCCCTGCTTTATGGTTGATGCCCACAGGAATTCCGCGGCCGTTGTCCGTCACCCGCACACAGTTATCTTTCAAAATCCTTACATCTATGGTATCACAATAGCCTGCCAGTGCTTCATCCACAGAATTGTCTACAATTTCATAAACGAGATGATGAAGCCCGCGCAGGGATGTACTTCCGATATACATTCCAGGTCTTTTGCGGACTGCTTCCAGCCCTTCCAGAATCTGAATCTGATCTGCTCCATATTCCGCATTGGTATTTGTACTTGTACTCATCCGATTCCTCCAATTTCTTCCAGTTTCTAAAAACTGTTTTCAGCTTTTACAGTCCCATTTACCACTTTAAAAACTTTATTGATTTCAAATCTGTTTTTCACAAACTCATCAAGCCCCGTACATGTAATAATTGTCTGAATATCATGAATACTGTTTAACAGAAAATTCTGCCGGCTGCTGTCCAGCTCCGACAGCACATCATCCAGAATCAGAACAGGTGTTTCTCCAATAGCTGATTTTACCAGTTCTATTTCCGAAAGTTTTAAAGAAAGTGCACAGCTCCGCTGCTGTCCCTGTGAACCAAATCTGCGGATGTCAATATCACGGATCAGAAAACACATATCATCTCTGTGAGGCCCCACAGAAGTCATGCCGAATTTCAAATCCCTTTCCCTGTTTTTCAGTAATTCCTCCTCAAAGTATTCTTCTTCCACGTCCGGTTCATAGTTCAGGATAAGTTCTTCCTTTTCACCGGAAATTTTCTTATGTATCTCATAAACAATTTCATTTAACCGCTTCACAAAAGCTGTTCGCGAAGCGATGATTTTCTTCCCGTAATCAACGAACTGCAAATCCCAGACCGGAAGGGTATCCTTAAGTTCCGGCCGGAAACTGATATCTTTTAAAAGTTTATTTCTCTGATTTAAAATTTTATTATAATTTGTAAGATGATACAGATAAATTCTGTCAAGCTGACATAATTCAAAATCCAGAAATCTTCTCCGCTCCGAAGGGCCATTTTTAATAATATTCAAATCCTCCGGAGAAAAAAACACCATATTCAGAATCCCGAATAATTCCGCCGCCTTCTTAATTGGTATCTTATTGATGGCAATCCCTTTGGAACGGTTCTTTTTGATATGCATGTCAATCTGATACTCTTTTTCTTTCCGTTCCACAACTGTGCGGATATGAGCCTCTTCCTCACCGAACTGTATCAGTTCCCGGTCTTTGCTCCCTTTATGGGACCTGCTGGTTCCGCTCACATAGACAGATTCCAGAATATTTGTTTTGCCCTGGGCGTTATCTCCATACAGGATATTGGTTCCTCTGTCAAATTCCATATACAAATCGCTGTAATTGCGAAAATGGCTTAAAGCAACAGACTTTAAAATCATGTTACGATTCTGATTGTCTCCCCTTCAAAGGAAACAATATCTCCGTCCACCAGTTTTTTTCCGCGCTGAACTTCCACTTCTCCGTTTACCGTCACAAGGCCGTCCTGTATGACCAGCTTGGCCACCACACCGGAATCCACCAGATTTGCCGCTTTCAGCGCCTGTCCCAACTTTATATAATCACCCTTTAACTTTATGACTTCCATGCATAATTCCTTTCTCTGTGCCCCGGACCTTCCGGTCAGCCGAAACATGATAAACGTTCTAACTGGTGGCCGCGTTGAAATTCACCGGAAGAATCAGATAAATAAAAGTCTCATTGTCATCCTTGATAAAACATGGAGCTTTTGGATTTACCATATACAGAGTAACTTCCTCCTCGTCAATGACACGCAGGGCGTCAATGAAAAATCTGGGATTAAATCCAATCAGGATGTCTTTTCCGCTTTTCTGAATATCAATATTCTCATTCATGGAACCGATAAAGGAATTAATTTTCAACTCCATAGTCTCATCGGTAACATTCATAATAATGGGCTTCTTATCTCCTTCTTTTACCAGAAGGGTGGCCCTGTCGATACAGTCCAGAAGCTCCCGCTTATTAATTTTTATTTTTGTCTCATAGTCAGAAGACAGCATCTGGTCTATCTTAAAATATTCCCCTTCAATCAGCCTGGACACCACAGTGGTATTGTCAAACTCAAAAACAATATGATTTTCCGTAAAGAAAATACTGACGAATTCATTAGCGTCTCCCGGAACAATTTTACTTACTTCCTGAAGTGTCTTACCAGGAACAATTACTTTACAGTCCGGATATGCTTCCTTCAATTCGATTCTGCGGATAGAAATGCGGTGGCCGTCCAGTGATACCACCTTTAACTGATTTTCTTTCATCTCAAACAGTTCTCCGGTCATCAGCTTATTATTGTCGCTGTCTGAAATGGAAAAAATAGTCTGGCGTATAACCTCTTTCAGGGTAAACTGGGAAAGCAGTACAGGCTGATTTCTTTCTATGTAAGGAAGATAGGAAAAATCTTCTCCTGATTTTCCGATAATATTAAACTTTGCCTTTTCACAGGTGATGACTGTTTTAAAAGAAGCGTCTGTTTCAATCGTCACATCACTGTCAGGAAGTTTCCGTACGATTTCCAGAAAGATTCTGGCGTCCAGTGCAATTACGCCGCGTTCTGCAATTTCCCCTTCTATTCTGGTCTCAATTCCCAGCTCCATATCATTTGCCGTCAATTTTATTTCATTGGTAGATGCGTCAATCAAAATGCATTCCAGAATCGCCATGGTGGTTCTGGAAGGAACGGCTTTTGATACGATATTTACGCCGTGTAAAAGATTTGTTCTGGAACATATAATTTTCATATTGTGTGTAACTCCTTCCTGAGCTTAAAGATAAATTTATAATAAGAGATTCGTCTTAATCGTCATAGGGCCTGTTTATAAGTGTATAATTATGTAAAGGCTGAATTTCAGGAGCCTGGCGCCGTTTTTCCGGATGGATAAGCCTGTGAATTTTACCTTGAAGAAACATGGACAGGCTGTGCATAAATTTCAGGGGAAAAATGAACCCCCTGAGACGAAAATCACGGCCGTGGATGAATCAGCAGCTTATCCAGTCCTTTCCACAGGCATTCGGATAACTTATCCACAAATGTGAAATCCGGGTTTAATTGGGATTAATCTTCTTCTTGATAGTCTCAATGGTCTGATGAAAATTCTCATCATTCTGATATTCTTCCGTAATTTTTTTAATGCCGTGAATAATCGTGGAATGATCTCTCCCTCCCAGCAGGGTGCCGATGGTTTCAAGCTGGGCCGCCGTCATGTTTTTGCACAGGTACATGGCAATCTGCCTGGGTTTGGCAATTTCATTGCTGCGGTTCTTGGAAATCATCTGGTCTGTGGATATATTAAAGTGTTCCGCTACAATTTCAATCACAAGCTGCGGCGTGATTTCCCTTGGCTTGTCCGGTGAAATGATATTCTGCAGCTCACGGACAGCCACTTCCATGGTAATATCCGTGTGCTCCAGATTGGAAAAAGCCAGCAGTTTGTTCAGAGCTCCTTCCAGTTCCCGGATGTTGGATTTAATGTTAATGGCAATATAATCAAGAATCTCATCATCCAGATGAAATCCGTCCAGTTCTTCTTTTCTTCTGAGAATGGCCATTCTCGTCTCATAGTCGGGATATCCGATATCGGCCAGCAGGCCCCATTCAAAACGGGAACGGATGCGTTCTTCCAGAGTTTCCATTTCCTTGGGCGGTTTGTCCGAGGAAAGGATAATCTGCTTGCCGGCAGAATGGAGTACATTAAAGGTATGGAAAAATTCTTCCTGTGTACTTTCCTTTCCGATGATGAACTGTACGTCGTCAATCATCAGTACATCTACGGTGCGGTATTTGTCCCGGAGCTTTGTCATGGCAGAGGCATTTCCGTTTCGGATAGAATCAATAACTTCATTGGTAAATTCTTCTGAAGTAACGTAAATAACCTTCTTTTCCGGTTTCTGCTGAAGGATAAAATGGCCGATGGACTGCATTAAATGGGTCTTGCCCAGTCCCGGACCTCCGTAAATATAAAGAGGATTGTATACTTCACCCGGAGATTCCGATACGGCAAGACTTGCAGCATGGGCAAATTTATTATTCTTACCAACTACGAAAGTTTCAAAAGTATAGTTGGGGTTCAGATTGCTTTTTTCCGTATCTGGAACAAATTCGGGATTTTTACTCTTAAAGGACCTGATGTTCTTCGTCTGTTCCTGCAGGATAAATTCAATTTCATAGTCAATGCCTGTAATCTCGGCGATGGCTACTTTGATGGGGAGTGTGTATTTTTTCGTGATGTAATTTAATCCCATCTGTTCTGACGGAACAAGAATATACAGTTTTGAGCCTTCAATACTGTATACACTTAAAGGTTTTAGCCAGGTGTTGAAAGAAATATCTGTAAGATCATGTTCTTCTTTTACCGTCCTGAGAATTTCTTCCCACTTTTCTAAAATAAGTTCCATATTGTTCTCCAAACTTCCTTTTTTTAAGTTCATAGTCTTCCACATTCTATAATACCGCAAATCGCCCGAATAATCAATTAAATTTTTTACAGGTACAGGGGATAGGGAAAGAAAAAACAGACCTTAATATCCCTTATGAGGGTCAGGAGCCTGGAAAAAGCAGCATGAGGTTATGCACAAATAAACCTGTAAACATATCTACATCCTGAAAATCCCTGTTTTATGGGAGGTTTAAACAGGAAAACATAAATATTCACAGATTTTCAAAAAGTTTTCCACAAGTTATCAACAAAATATGGATAACTTTTTGAAAAGTGGAAAATGTGGAAAACTTGTGGATAAGTTTATAATTTATAAATATCTTATTATTTTCTTCCTTATTATAATACTCCATGTGAATAACGTGGAAAGCGTAATATATTTTTCCGGAATATTCACATGGAAACTTGTGCCGGGAAAAAAACAGGTTACAACATATTGTATACAATATAGTTCTGTTGTTTTACTTTTCGTGCAAGATACGAAAAAATTGCAAAATAGCTTGACTTAAGGGGATTATTTGATATAATAAATCATAATGTTTATCGCATAGAGGAGGTGGATGACCCGTGAAAATGACATATCAGCCAAAAAAGAGATCAAGAGCAAAAGTTCATGGATTCAGAGCGAGAATGAGTAGCAAGGGTGGAAGAAGAGTTTTAGCTGCAAGAAGATTAAAAGGAAGAAAAAGATTATCAGCTTAGGCCACATCATTGTGGTCTTTCTTCTTACTGCTGTTTAGATTTGTACATTTATCCTATGAACCGGAGAATCAGCATATTATGGAATTTTCAGAATCATTGAAGAAGAACAGCTCCTTCCGTCAGGTATACGGGAATGGAAAATCTTATGCAAATCGTTTTTTTGTTATGTATGTTCTGAAAAATGATACGGAGAGAAACAGACTGGGAATTTCAGTCAGCAAAAAAGTAGGAAACAGCGTTGTAAGACATCATATTACAAGATTGGTACGGGAAGCATATCGCTTACAGGAAGAAAAATTCAGCTCAGGTTTGGACATTGTAGTCATAGCAAGAGGGGCATCCAGGAATGTAACTTATAAGGAAACAGAAAAAGCATTGCTTCATCTTGGAGGTCTTCATCATATTTTAAGAAAAGAAGATGAGATATTTTGAAAAGAATATTAATTGCCTTAATTAATTTGTATAGAAAATATTTGTCACCCCTGAAAAACACAAAATGCCCTTATTATCCTACCTGTTCCACTTACGGACTGGAAGCAATTCAGAAATATGGTGCGTGTAAAGGGTCGTTGTTAGCCGCATGGAGAATACTGCGATGCAATCCTTTTTCCAAAGGCGGTTATGACCCGGTTCCATAGCTTAGGAGGTTTGTTAGATTGACAGAAATAATACTGACTCAGTATCCCGGCAAAATACTGGGTCCCATTGCAAAATTAATTGGTTATATTATGGATGGCCTGTTTACTTTTTTAAACAGTGCTTTTGGTATTCAGAATATTGCGCTTTGCATTATTTTATTTACTTTGATTATTTATCTTCTGATGCTTCCCCTTACTTACAAGCAGCAGAAGTTTTCCAGGCTTTCTCAGGAAATGCAGCCTGAAATCAATGCTATCCGGGAAAAATATAAGAATAAAAAAGACCAGGTATCCATGCAGAGAATGAATGAGGAAACTCAGATGGTATACCAGAAATACGGTGTATCCACCATGGGAAGCTGCGTACAGCTTCTGATTAACTTCCCCATTATGCTGGCCATGTATCAGGTTATTCGTAATATTCCCGCATATGTAAGCAGTGTAAAGGCTGTGTATACTCCCCTGGTAGATAAAATTATGGGAGTGGACGGATATCAGGATACCATGACTGCTTTTCTGAAAGAAGCAGGAGTTGGAACGGTAAAATTAAATTTTGAAGATACCGCAGCCACTGCCAATTCCATTATTGACGTGCTTTACGCATTACCAGGACAGGGATGGGAGATTTTAAAGGATACTTTTTCCGGTCTGACAGATATTATCAGTTCCACAGAAGCTGCCGTTACTCATTTTAATGACTTTTTTGGAATTAATATTGCCAATTCTCCCATGAATCTTATTGGTACCGGATGGGGCGATAAAGATTTTCTCCTGATTATCGGAGCAATTTTAATTCCGCTTGCTTCCTATGGTTCTCAGGTGCTGAGTATTAAGCTGATGTCCAATACCAGCAACGCGGGCGGAGGAAACGACGCCATGGCAAAGCAGATGAAAACCATGAATACGGTTATGCCGCTGTTTTCGCTCTTTATGGTATTTTCACTTCCCGTAGGTCTTGGTATTTACTGGATTTCCGGCTCTGTAATCCGTTGCATTCAGCAGTTCTTTTTAAATAAATATATGAAGAATATGGATTTGGAAGTGATTATAGAGAAAAATAAAGAGAAGGTAAAAAAGAAAAAAGAAAAACAGGGTGTTTACGAGAATCAGATTGCAAATGCTGCCAGAATTAATACCAGAAAAATTGCAGAACCTGTCAGCACAGCGGAAAAAGAAGAAAAAATCCGCAGAACGGAGGAATATGCAAAAACAGCCCGGAAAGGCAGTCTGCTGGAAAAAGCCAATATGGTAAAAGAATTTAATGAGCGCAATAACAAGTGATGGAAACAGGGGGAATTTGAATGGATTTTATTGAAGTATCAGCAAAAACCGTAGATGACGCCATTACAGAGGGCCTTGTGAAACTCGGTACAACCAGTGATAAGGTTGAATATGAAGTAATTGAAAAAGGAAGTTCAGGTTTCCTTGGAATTGGCAGCAAGCCTGCAGTGGTTAAAATCCGTAAGAAGTCTGACACGGAAGATTACGTATATGATTTTCTCCACAGTGTATTTCTTGCCATGAATCTGGAAGTGGAAATTATCATTACGAAGAGTGAAGACGGCAAGAATGTGGACGTGGAGCTGAAAGGGGATGAGATGGGCGTTTTAATCGGAAAACGCGGACAAACCCTGGATTCTCTGCAGTATCTTACCAACCTTGCTGTTGGAAAGCAGGTCAGCGAGTATGTGAAAGTAAAGATTGATACGGAAGATTATCGGAAACGAAGAAGAGATACTCTGGAAAATCTGGCGAGAAATATTGCCTACAAGGTAAAAAGAACCAAACGTTCCGTCTCCCTGGAACCCATGAATCCCTTTGAACGGCGTGTGATTCATTCCGCATTACAGAATGACCGTTATGTAAATACCCACAGTGAAGGGGAAGAACCTTACAGACATGTGGTGGTTACTTTAAAAAGAAATAATAATCAGTAGTACAGGCAAAGGCTTTCTCAAAATGTGTTCAGATTGAGAGAGCCTTTATATTATATTGTATTATATAATTTTCTATTATATGATTTTGTGTTATATGGTTTTATATGAATGGAAATGAGGTGAAACTATGAGAGGAGATACCATCGCAGCCATTGCCACAGCCATAACAAATGCAGGAATTGGTATTGTCCGAATCAGCGGTGAGGAATCTTTTCAGATTATAGACAGAATTTATAAATCCGGGAATGGTAAAAAGAAATTGTCTCAGGCAGACAGCCATACGGTTCATTACGGTTATATTTATGATGGAGAAAAAATGGTGGATGAAGTAATGGTATTAATTTTGAAATCTCCCCATTCTTACACCATGGAAGATACCGTGGAAATTGACTGTCACGGGGGAACTCTTGTGATGAGGCGAATTCTGGAAACTGTGATAAAATACGGAGCGAGGCCTGCGGAACCAGGAGAATTTACAAAGCGGGCTTTTTTAAACGGCAGAATTGATTTGTCTCAGGCGGAATCTGTCATTGACGTTATCAATGCCCGGAATGATTTTGCTCTGGAGTCTTCCATGGGACAGCTTCGGGGCAGCCTGAAGGAAAAAATTCAGACTGTCCGTAAAAAAGTCCTTCATGAAATTGCTTTTATCGAGTCTGCACTGGACGATCCGGAACATATTTCCACAGACGGGTATGGAGAACAGTTATATAAAATAATTTCCGAATTACAGGAACAGCTGAGAAAATTACTTTCATCTTATGAAAACGGTGTTCTTCTGAAAGAAGGAATTAATACGGTAATTGCAGGAAAGCCCAATGCAGGAAAGTCATCCCTTATGAATGTTCTTCTGGAAAAAGACCGTGCCATTGTGACGGATATTGCGGGAACCACCCGTGATATACTGGAAGAACAAATTAATCTGGATGGGGTTATTTTAAATGTGATTGATACGGCCGGAATCCGTGAAACTCATGATGTGGTGGAAAAAATCGGTGTAGACAGAACAAAAGAATATTTATTAAGTGCAGATTTAATTATATATGTGGTGGATTCTTCCACTGATTTTGATGAAAACGACAGGAAAATACTGCCTTTTCTCAAGGAAAAGAAGGCAGTTATTCTCCTGAACAAGTCAGATTTGAATCAGAATACTTCTGAAGAGGATTTATATGGAATTTTAAAGTCTGAAAAATTAAATCATCCTGTAATTTCTATATCTGCAAAAGAAAGATTGGGGATTCAGGATTTGAAAGATAAAGTCAAAGAGATGTTTTTTACAGGAGATATTTCCTTTAATGATGAAATTTTCATCACAAATATACGGCAGAAATCTTCTCTGCAGTCTGCACTGGACAGTCTTTCCCTGGTGGAGAAAAGTATTGAGGAGGGAATGCCGGAGGATTTTTATTCCATAGATTTGATGAATGCTTATGAAGAACTGGGAGCTGTCACAGGAGAAACAGCAGGAGAAGATTTAATCAATGAGATTTTTTCCAGCTTCTGTATGGGAAAGTAAGTTAGATTTTGAAAGGAGAATTTTATGCCTTGTATTACGGAAGAATATGACGTTTGCGTGGTGGGGGCAGGACATGCAGGCTGTGAAGCAGCCCTTGCCTGTGCCAGACTGGGAATGGAGACGATTCTCTTTACTGTCAGTGTGGAAAGTATTGCACTTATGCCATGCAATCCCAATATCGGCGGCAGTTCCAAGGGTCATCTTGTCAGAGAGATTGACGCTCTGGGAGGCCAGATGGGTATTAATACGGATAAGACCTTTATTCAGTCCAAAATGCTGAATGTTTCCAAAGGGCCTGCCGTCCACTCTCTTCGTGCCCAGGCCGATAAAGCCAGATACAGCGCTCTTATGCGTGCCACACTGGAAAATACCGAACATCTGACCATCCGTCAGGCAGAAGTAACAGATTTGATTGTGGATGGGGGGACAGTGAAAGGTCTGAAAACTTTTTCCGGAGCAGTTTATCACAGTAAAGCTGTGGTGCTCTGTACCGGAACTTATCTGAAGGCCCGATGCCTTTACGGGGATGTGGTAAATTATACGGGCCCAAATGGTCTTCAGGCTGCAAATCATCTTTCGGAATCGCTGCGGGAAAATGGCATAGAACTGTTTCGCTTTAAAACGGGAACTCCCGCCAGAATTGATAAAAGGTCTGTGGATTTCAGCAAAATGCAGGAACAGAAAGGGGATGAGAGAGTAGTACCTTTTTCTTTTACCACCAGTTCGGAGGATGTGCAGATTGACCAGGTTTCCTGCTGGCTTACTTATACTAATGAAGGAACCCATGGAATTATCCGGGATAATCTGAGTCGTTCTCCTCTGTATTCCGGTATGATAGAAGGAACCGGGCCAAGATACTGTCCTTCCATTGAAGATAAAGTGGTGAAATTTGCAGATAAAGAGAGACATCAGGTTTTTATTGAACCGGAGGGCCTTTATACGAATGAAATGTACGTGGGAGGCATGTCCAGTTCACTGCCGGAGGATGTGCAGTATGAAATGTACCGTACGGTAGCCGGGCTGGAACATGTAAAAATTGTACGGAATGCCTATGCCATTGAATATGATTGTATCAATCCCAGACAGCTTTCTCCTTCTCTGGAATTTAAAAATATAAAAGGGCTTTTTTCAGGCGGCCAGTTTAACGGCAGTTCCGGATACGAGGAAGCTGCAGCCCAGGGGCTGGTAGCCGGAATTAATGGAGCCAGGTTCTGTATGGGTAAAGAATCTCTGATTCTGGATCGTGCTTCTTCCTATATTGGAGTGCTGATTGATGATCTTGTGACTAAAGATAACCGTGAACCTTACCGCATGATGACTTCACGGGCAGAATACCGTCTGCTTCTGCGTCAGGATAATGCAGATTTGCGTCTTACCCCCATTGGGTATCAGGTTGGGTTGATAAGTAAGGAGCGGTATGAACATGTGGTGGAAAAACAGCGTCTGATTGAGCAGGAAGTGGAAAGAGTACGGCATGTGAACCTGGGAGCTGGAGCAGAAGTGCAGAAATTTCTGGAAAAGCGGGGCAGTACACCTTTAAAGACAGGAGTTACCCTTGCGGAACTGATACGCCGTCCGGAACTTTCCTATGAAGACCTTGCGGAGCTTGACAGGGAACGACCCTCTCTGGCTGCGGATGTGGCAGAGCAGGTGAATATCAATATTAAATATGACGGTTATATCAGAAGGCAGATGAAGCAGGTAAAAGAGTTTAAAAAGCTGGAAAAAAGGAAACTTCCGGAAAACTTTGACTATAATCAGATTAAGAGCCTGAGAATTGAAGCAAAACAGAAGCTGAATCTTTACCAGCCGGTCAATGTGGGGCAGGCTTCCAGGATTTCCGGCGTATCTCCTGCAGATATATCCGTGTTGCTGGTTTATCTGGAGCAGATGTACCGCAGAAAGGAAGAAACAGATGACATATCAACTGGAAAAGTTTAAACTGGGTCTGGAAGAATTGAAAATTCCGTATTCAGATAAAAAAATAAATCAGTTTTTAATTTTTTATGAAATGCTGACAGAGAAAAACAAAGTGATGAATCTTACGGCCATTACAGAATTTGAGGATGTGGTGGAAAAACATTTTCTGGACTCATTGAGCCTTATAAAATGTGTGGATTTGAACGGAATCATGAAGGTACTGGATTTGGGAACAGGAGCAGGATTTCCCGGAATTCCTCTTAAAATTATGTTTCCGGAATTGGATATGGTACTGATGGATTCATTAAATAAGCGTGTACTCTTTTTACAGGAGGTAATATCAGAATTAAATTTATCTGGTGTTACTGCAATTCATGGGAGAGCAGAGGAAATGGCTGTGAAAAAGGAATACAGGGAACAGTTTGATTTGTGTGTTTCCAGAGCAGTAGCAAATCTTTCAGCTTTAAGTGAGTACTGTATACCTTTTGTGAAACCTGGAGGAACATTTATCTCCTATAAATCCGGAGAGATAGAAGGAGAAGTCAGACAGGCCGGAAAAGCCGTTGCTGTTCTGGGCGGAAAAATCGTAAATATAGAGAAATTTGTATTGCCGGAGACGGATGTTTCCAGATCTTTTGTTCAGATTGAAAAGATAAAACGGACGCCGAAATCCTATCCGAGAAAAGCGGGAACTCCTTCCAGAGCTCCCATTCAGTAATAAAAAGAAGCTGCTGAAAAAGAATTCACTTTTCCAGCAGCTTTTTTTTATTTCACAGGATTCAGATACAAATTTAAAATTTCCATCAGCTTTTCCGGAACTTCCAGCTGAGGCAGATATTTTGATTCCGATATATAAGAAACTTCAATGGAAGGATTGTAGGACACATAGGAATCTATGACAGGTTCGCTGTGTTCGTTTCCTCTGCTTCCAATCAGGAAAATACTGTTGTTTATTTTTTTCAGAGCGTGGACAATATTGATATTGGTATAGTCTGATTTAATACTGGACAGCAGATATTTTCCATAGCTGTTTGCGGTATGTGCGCTTTCATAATAAGTATCTGTCAGGCGGCTGGGAACCAGATGGCTTTTGTAATAATAGTCATGATAAAATGTTTTGTCAATATTTTTCTTTGAAAATGCAAGGTTGTAAATCATGGTACCAAAAACAGGAAGTTCGATTAAGAATTTCAAAGCATTTTTTCTTTTATTGGGTGTTTTGCTCAGTCCCACCAGGTTTGCGGGATTGATAATAATTATTCGCTTAAAGTGTTCCGGTTCCATATTGCAGGCCATGAGAACGAAAGAAACAGAATCTCCCGTTGCGATAATGTCCGGTTTGGAGCCAATTACATTTTTAATAAAATCGGTGATTAACTGGACAAAAAGATAGTTACTGTATGTCATGTTCGGTTTGTCGCTTCTGCCGCATCCCAGTAAATCCACACAGTAGACCGTATGATGTTTTGCCAGATGTTTTGAAATTTTATCCCATTCGCAGGAAGAGGATGCAGGATTCAGGTCATGAATCAGAAGTAAAGGACTTCCTTTTCCCTGTTTGGTATAAAAAATGTTTCCATATCTCCAGTTAAAAAAATTCCCTTTATCTGTCTTCAGTAAGTTGTTGGCTGTGGATGAAATACTGATTGCCTTATTGATACCATACATGCTGATACCTGTTATGGAACTCAAAAGTAAAAGATTACGAATCTGTTTTTTCATGATAGCCGCCTCCTTTATCTTCTTTCTGTTTTTCTTATATTATAGACGAAATGGTCTGGATATACAAGTAAAAACATGTTCTGAAAAAAGTTATTCGTAACAGTTCATCTCAGTATAATCAGGCTGTGGGAAAAAAGTATAAATAAATGACAAAAAATTCAAAATATATCTTTTCATATTTTTGAATTTGAGATAAAATAAATATGATTATTATTAATTTGATTTTAAGTTGTGTGACTATTCTGAATCTCTTATTTCCGCGAGCAATGAGGAAAATAGCCATGCTTGCATGAATATTTGACGAATGCTGCGAGGATCAAATACCCCGTTGCTTGCAGCGGAGTAATTGATTAAAAGTATCAGAGTACAAACATATGTTCTAAAGGCAAGAGTATGATAGTAGCATATTTGGAAAAAATGCATCATCAGATGTATGAGGAAAAATTAAATTTAGAAAGAGAGTACCATAAAAAAGATATTCTTATTAAAGATAATATGAAATTCATTCAGGCTTTGGAAAATACACTGGATGAAAATTTTGAATCTTTTTCACCAAGAGAAGTGGATCAGGAAAATCATTTAAAGATAGAGGCTTTACTGGAAGAACAGCAGAGATTAAAAGCAGAAGCAAATGAACTGAAAGAAAAAACAGAAGATTTGAATGTTTCTCTGGCAGAGCTGGAAATGGTATTGAAGGCTGCACGTGAGAATAAAAATTCTTATTCTGAGGAAGCAGAGCAGCAGGAAAAATATAAAGTTTATAAGCAGAAAATTTTAGAAATTCAGGAAACAGAACAACAGCATATTGCAAAAGATCTTCATGATACAGTACTTCAGAATCTTACAAATACGATTCATAAAATAGAAATCTGTTCCAGAATTATGGATGTAGATACAGTCCGTTGTCGTTTGGAATTTCAGGCAATTTTAAAAAGTGTGCGAGATATTATTCAGAATGTGAGGGGCGTAATTCATGAATTACATCCTGTATATATGGATGAAATTGGACTGGATGCTGCTATGGAAAAAGAAATCTCCAGACTTCGTAAAAGTGAAATTTTGAATGTTTCATATGAAACATTAGGTGAATCCATAGAGTTTTCTCCAATTGTGTCCCTGGGTATTTTGCGAATCGTGAGTGAAGCATGTAATAATATTTTAAAACATGCAAACGCAAAGCACGTATTCATACAGGTGAAATATCTGGAAGAAAAAATTGTGGTTGAGGTTGAGGACGATGGAGTTGGATTCATTATAAATGATATTCAAAATTTAGAAATGAGTGATGGTTCAGAATTTGGTATTTTCATGATGAGAGAGCGTGCATATCTCCTGTCGGGAAAATTGGAAATCATCTCTGAACCAGGAAAGGGGACAAAGGTTGTTGCCGAATTACCAATTAGATAAGGAGGAGGTGCAAATATGCCAGCAAAAATTGTGATTGTAGATGACCACTCTATTGTAAGAGAAGGATTGAAACAATTACTTGAATTGGATGGTGATGTGGAAGTAATTGGTGAAGCGAGTGATGGAATTGAATGTTTGAGTCTTCTGGAGAAGACAGTTCCTCAGGTATTGTTACTGGATATTAATATGCCAAAAATGAATGGATTGGAGGTTTTGGAAAAATTAAAAGAAAATAATGTCAATGTAAAAGTTGTAATATTGACAGTACATAATGAAATAGAATTTCTGTTAAAAGCAGTAGAAATAGGAATCGACGGTTATTTGTTGAAGGAGTCTGATTCCTCTGAATTAAAAAAGGCAATCTTTCATGTGATTGAAGGAGAAACCTATATACAGCCGAGTATGATACCTTTGCTGAATTCCAAAATGGTTGAACGAAATGTTGATAAAGAAAAAATTGCATTGTTGACCAGACGGGAGATGGAAGTGTTAAAATTATTATCGGTTGGTCTTTATAATAAAGAGATTGGTGAAAAATTAAGTATCAGTGAGCGCACTGTGAAAAATCACATTTCCAGTATTTTTAAAAAGATAGAAGTGACAGATAGAACACAGGCTGCAGTTTTTTCAATTAGAAATAAGTTGATAGATATTTTTTAGATAACATGTGTTATCGTAGTTCATCTGATAAATTGAAAGGAAGAGAATGTTTCACGTGAAACATTCTCCTCCTTTTTTATAAACTAAAAAAATGTTTCACGTGAAACATTTTTTGAACGAATTGCCTATAGTAATAGAAAGAAAAAGGTGCTATAATAAACATAACATAAGAGGAAAGGAAAATAATATGGGAAGAGTTATCGCAATAGCCAACCAGAAAGGCGGGGTAGGAAAAACTACTACAGCAATCAACTTATCATCCTGTCTTGTGGAAGAAGGTAAGAAAGTATTGACCATTGATATGGACCCCCAGGGAAATACAACCAGTGGCTTTGGCGTAGAAAAAGCAGAATTAAGTAATACAGTATATGAACTTATGCTGGGAGAGTGTACCATTCGTGAAAGTATGGTAAAGACAGAGATTGATAAACTTTTTCTAATCCCGTCCAATGTAAATCTTGCGGGAGCAGAAATTGAATTGCTGGGTATCAATGATAAGGAGTATATTTTAAAAAATGAAGTGGATTATATAAAAGATGATTATGATTTTATTATTATTGATTGTCCTCCTTCTCTGAATATGCTTACTATCAATGCCATGACTACCGCAGACACAATCCTGGTTCCAATTCAGTGTGAATATTATGCATTGGAAGGACTGAGCCAGTTAATTCATACGATTAATCTGGTACAGGAAAGATTAAATCCAAACCTTCAGATGGAAGGGGTAGTATTTACCATGTACGATGCCAGGACAAACCTGTCGTTGCAGGTTGTGGAAAATGTAAAAAATAATTTGAATACTACCATTTATAAGACTATTATTCCAAGAAATATTCGATTAGCAGAAGCACCCAGTCACGGTCTGCCGATTAACTTGTATGACGCCAAATCTGCCGGTGCGGAAAGCTATCGTCTCTTAGCAAAAGAAGTAATAGAAAGAGAGGAAATATAAATGGCGGCAGCAAAAAAGAGTGGATTGGGAAAAGGTCTGGACAGTCTTATTACAAACAAAGTCGGAACCGCAGCAACGACAGAAACAGTCAGAACTCCGGAACCGGATAAAGATGTAACATTTGTAAAGATAGCAAAAGTAGAGCCAAACCGGGAACAACCCAGAAAAAGTTTTGATGAAGACTCCCTGTTGGAACTTTCAGAGTCATTAAAACAGTATGGAATTTTACAGCCATTGCTGGTGCAGGATAAAAAAGATTATTTTGAAATTATTGCGGGAGAGAGAAGATGGAGAGCTGCAAAAATTGCAGGTTTGAAAGAGGTTCCGGTTATTATTAAAAATCTGACGGAACAGGAAATGGTGGAGATTTCTCTGATTGAAAATATTCAGAGAGAAAACCTGAATCCCATTGAAGAAGCTCTCGCCTATAAGAAATTATTAAATGAGTTTCATTTGAAACAGGACGAAGTAGCAGAACGGGTATCCAAATCCAGAACAGCAGTTACAAATTCCATGCGGCTGCTGAAGCTGGACGAGCGGGTACAGCAAATGGTAATTGATGATTTGATTTCGACGGGACATGCCAGAGCTCTTCTTGCAATTCCGGATAATGAGGATCAGTATAATCTTGCACAACAGATTTTTGATGAAAAATTAAGCGTGCGGGAAACAGAGAAACTTGTGAAAAAGTTTCAGAAACAGAAAACAGAACTTCCCAGAAAGCAGGAAGATGATAATATGTCTGTGTTCTATGAAGATATGGAGCAGAAGCTGAAAGCTATTATGGGAACAAAAGTGGCTATTCATTATAAGAATAAAGATAAGGGAAAGATAGAAATTGAATACTATTCCAACAACGAGCTGGAAAGAATACTGGAATTATTCCAGTCAATTCATCAGATAGATACATAAACATATGTTCTTAAAAAATATACATAAAGCCATATATTTATTGAATATCAGAATTCAGTAAGTATAAGGAATGGAGGAAACTATGCATTCAGATTTATTGGGATTATCCTTTACAGCAGATGACTTTTTGCTGACATTCGCAATAATGTCCGGGGTCATGTTAATCCTGTTTATATTATTGATTGTCAATATTGTTAAAACAGGAAGACTGAGAAAAAAATACGAAGCATTTATGATGGGAAAAAATGCGGAATCATTGGAAGATACTCTGGTGAAACGAATTCAGCAAGTGGACGAGCTTTTAACTTACGAGGCAGAAAACAGAGAGAACATTCAGAAGATTTTCGACAGCCTGAAATTTACGTTCCAGAAGGTTGGGATGGTAAAATATGATGCTTTTCATGAGATGGGCGGAAAATTAAGTTTTTCCCTGGCGTTGCTTGATCAGAAAAATGATGGATTTATCATCAATGCAATGCACAGCAGGGAAGGATGTTATACTTATATCAAAGAAATCGTTAATGGTAATTCCATTATTGTACTTGCGGACGAAGAAAAAGAGGCACTGGATATTGCAATGGGGTTAAAGAAATTAACTGCACCGGTAGAAGATTAGGGAGTATAGCTCTTTTCAGTCCGAACCGATGCCCTGGGTGGATAAAAACCCAGGGCGGAATTATATAAGAGGTACAATATGAGAGAATATCAGGTATCGGAATTAACAGGAAATGAAGTATTGGCAAAGAGTGTATGTCTGGAAAATGGAAAAGTACTGCTTGAAACAGGAACAGTTTTGAAAGCAGGTTACAAAGAATCTTTGGCTGCACTGAATATCCGGACAGTATTTATAAAAGATCCCTTTGAAAAATACGAGAAAGCAAATTTTTATTTTGATAAAAATATGTTCCTGAAGTTTGAAAACGACCTGAGAGAAATATTGTCTCATCATATTTACCGGAAGGGCAACAGTTTAAGAAAGCTGGAACGCCTTGGCAAAGACATAGTTACTGTGTTTGAAAAGACAAAAGAAAAGCGCGCTTTGGATGTGTGGAATCGTACGCCTGATTTATATGAACATACCATGTTTATTACCATTATGGTTATGATACTGGGAAAAGAATATGGTTTTTCCAGAAAAAGAATGGAAGATGCAGTTATGGGCTGCCTTCTTCATGACCTTGGATATCAGTATCTTAATGTGGATTATAAAAACTGTTCCGAACAGTTTATGAATCAGGAAGAAATTTATGAAATGAAAAAGCATACTGTCCTGGGATACACAGCTTTGCAGGGAGAAGAATGGATACCTGAGATTTCAAAAATCATGGTACTTTCTCATCATGAAAGACTGGATGGAAGCGGCTATCCTCTGAAGCAGAAAAGCAGTCAGAAAGAGTGTCGGATGATACAGATTTGCGATGCTTTTGACTGTGCAGTATCCGGAATAGAGAGCAGCAGGACATCTGTTTATCAGGCCTTCGAAATTATTTCGGATCATGAAAAATTTGAAAACCGCATGGAAAAGATACTGAAAAAGAAAATTGGCATTTATCCTGCCGGTACTTTTGTCAGAACTGAAAACGGGAAAAATGCTGTAGTAATTTCTCAGACAGAAAATTCTCAGGCGCCTGTGGTCTTATATACAGGTGAACTGGAGCAGAGTAAAATCGTAACAGAAAATCTAAACCGGAGAGAAGCACCTAAAATTATAACCATCAAAAATAATTCTTTCTATGAGTGAACAAAAAAATTGCAAAATATTATGTTATATTATATAATGAAAAAGAAGCGTTCAGATTCCTGAAAATCAATCTGTTTATCCCAGGAGGGAGGGGAAAAACTTGCATAGTTATTTGAGAAGTATCGGATTCAGAAATTTAAAAAATAAAAATGAACTTGATTTATTGATTAAGGATATTATAGATCATCCGGATTGTAAAGTAATAACAGAGGATGAAGAAGGAAATGTGTTTGCAGAATTAAAAAGGGAATTTGGAGAATTTACAGGAATTGCAGTTCGGGGATATTATACAGGGGAAGTATTTCATGCAGAATATTATTATCCTTATTTTGTAGGAAGCGGAATCAGTACGGAAGAAAGAGTGGAAATTGAGAAACGTTCTGACCGTGAGGCTTATGCAGGCGTCTGTGATGAAATGAGAATCGGTGTAACTTTGATTTTTTATCTGCAGAATGCAGTGGAATATCTTCAGGAATGCAGGACGAAAAATGGAAGAAAAATGCCTGTAAACACTACCATTTCGGCTTTGTCTACGGGTGGAAAAATCATCCTGCCTGTTTATAAGAATGAAAATCAGATTAAAAGCGGTGAAAAATATACCAATAACCGGAATCATCTGATGGCAGCCGCAAGGGAAGGGGACGAAGAAGCAATGGAGAGCCTGACCCTGGAAGATATTGATACTTATTCCATGATTTCAAGGCGGGTTATGACGGAAGATATTCTCTCCATTGTGGATACTTATTTTATGCCTTATGGAATTGAGAGCGACCAGTACAGTATTATGGGAGAAATCCTTGATTTCTATACAGCGGAAAATAAAGAGACAAAGGAAAAATCTTATGTCCTCACCCTGAACAGTAATCATCTGATATTTGACGTCTGCGTCAATCAGGAAGATTTACTGGGTGAACCTGCAGTAGGCCGAAGATTTAAAGGCACCATCTGGATGCAGGGAAAGATTCATTATCAGATGTAAAAAGTCATTGACAAAACAGATGGAAACTATTAAAATATAATAGATTCTGTAACTGTCGCTATAGCTCAGCTGGATAGAGCGACCGCCTCCTAAGAAAGTGTTATAACACTCGCCCAGGAGGACAAGGGAAAAGGTAACAAGTAAAACTAAATATAGATTTTGTAACTGTCGCTATAGCTCAGTTGGATAGAGCGACCGCCTCCTAAGCGGTAGGTCGGAGGTTCAAATCCTCTTAGCGACGCTGAAAACATCGCCGAAAACATTGATTTTTCAAGGTTTTCGGCGTTTCTCATTTTCCAAAAGAATTTGAACTCATAACAATGTGCGATTAGCAGAAGCGATTTTTGCTAATCAGATTTGACTAAAGAGAAATTGAACTGTTAATTATCGTCACCGATTAGCTTGCTAATGATTAGCAGGAAAATTGAGGTTTTTGCTAATCAAAATGCCTTTCCTGCTAATTGGAGCAAAAATCATGCTAAAAAGTCTGCTAATTGAAAAGGCAAAAGTTACTCGTTCAAAGAGCTTTTTTCTGGTGTTACATAATCCCCGTACATTTGAAGATACCGCTGTCTGCTTATATAATGAAAATAAAAAAAGGATGGTGATATATATGAGAGAAAAGAAGAATCATTTGTATGTGGATAGCAATGAGCGAAGCATTTTATTACATAGCCTTGTGGAGCTGAAAAATCAGCTTATACAGCAGGGCAGATATACAGATTGTGTTGATGAACTTATTTTCAAGGTTATCCATGCACCTATAAAAAAGTTAAGAGTAGGAATGGCAGGAGGAAGTGATGTGCGATAAGGAATTTAAAGAACTGATAAAAATAGCAGTAGAGAAACTGAAAGACGAATCTGTATTGAAACTGTTACAAGCCGATGCAAGTTATCAAAAGGATAGTAATAACGAGGGAAGTGCAGAGGATGCTTTTCATCAGCTTGATTTGACGGAGAAGCAGAGGGCGGTTTGCCAACATCTTTTAGATTGTAGGGATAAGCAGGATTTTGAATATGGCACTCATGCGTATATTGCAGGGCTGATGGATGCGTTTCATATTATGGCGGTATTGTTCCCAGAAAAATGGGATACAGAGAGAATAAGAGAAGCCTTATCACGACAGTGCAGATAAGACAGATAATAAAAGCAGAATAAATTTTACATAGCCGATTGGTGTAGTTAAAAAACAGCCAGTCGGCTTTTTTTATTGCCATGAATCCTTTACATAGCCACTCTGACAAAGTGGCTAAATTTATGCGAAAGGAGGACGCACCTATGTCAAATTGCAAAGTAATCGCTCTGACGAACCAGAAAGGCGGTGTCGGAAAGACCACCACGGCGGTAAATTTGGGTGTTAGTCTGGCACAGCAGGGTAAAAAAGTCCTGATGATTGATGCCGATGCACAGGAAAATTTAACTATGTCGCTCGGTTACAGCCGACCAGACGATTTACCCAATACACTCTCAACCATTATGCAGGATATTATTGATGATAAATCCGTCGATGTTTCCAAAAGCATCCTGCACCATGACGAGGGCGTTGACCTGCTCCCGTCCAACATTGAACTGTCGGGACTGGAAGTAAGGCTCATCAATGCCATAAGCCGTGAAAGCGTGCTGAAAACCTGCATCAATGAAGTAAAAAAGAATTACGATACTGTCCTTATTGACTGTATGCCGAGTTTGGGTATGCTGACAATCAATGCTCTTGCGGCGGCTGACAGCGTGGTTATCCCGACACAGCCCCACTATCTTTCTGCCAAAGGCTTAGAGCTGTTGCTTCGCTCCGTTTCTAAGGTCAAACGGCAAATCAATCCCCATCTGCGGATTGACGGTATCTTAATGACGATGGTAATGCCACGCACAAATATTTCTAAGGAAATCACCGCTACGGTGAAAAGTGCATATGGGCAGAGAATCAAGGTGTTTGATACCCAGATACCCCATTCCATCCGTGCAGTAGAAGCCACCGCAGAGGGAAAAAGCATTTTTGCCTACGACAAAGGCGGCAAGGTAGCCGCATCTTATGAGCAATTCGGAAAGGAGGTGGCAGAGATTGGCGAGAAACAAAAGAACAGAAATCGAGCTGACCGCATACGATGACCTCTTTGAAACGGACGAGAGCCGAGCAGAAGCGAATCTAAGCAAGATAAGGGAGATACCCATTTCCGAAATTGATGAGTTCCCAGACCACCCATTCAAGGTTTTGATGAATGAGGATATGGAACAGCTTGTGGAAAGTGTCAGTCGGAGCGGCGTAATGACCCCTGCGACAGTTCGGCAAAAAGAGGACGGACGGTACGAGCTTATCAGCGGTCACAGGCGGAAAAAGGCTTGTGAACTTGCAGGGCTTGAAACGCTAAAATGTGAGGTTAAGGAGCTGGCCCATGATGAAGCGATTATTGCCATGGTTGAAAGTAATCTCCAACACTCTGTTATCTTGCCAAGTGAGAAAGCCTTTGCGTATAAGATGCGGTTAGAAGCCATGAAGCGGCAGGGAGAAAGGAGTGATTTGACTTCGTCCCCATTGGGGACAAAGTTACGAAGCGATGCCGAGCTTGCTGAAAAGGTTGGAGAAAGCCGTAATCAAATTCAGAGGTATATTCGTTTGACCGAGCTTGTACCCGAAATTCTGCAAATGGTAGATGAACGCCAGATTGCTTTCCGTCCTGCGGTGGAAATCTCCTATCTTTCCGAGGAACAGCAGTACACCCTGCTTGAAGCGATGGGCTACAACGATGCCACTCCCTCACTTGCACAGGCTATCAAGATGAAAAAGTTTATGCAGGAGGGAAAACTCACGGACGAGGTTATCCAGTCCATCATGCAGGAGGATAAGCCAAACCAGAAAGAGAAGCCTGCCTTTAAGGACGAGCGGATAACCAAGCTCATACCGAAATCCATCCCCAAAGGGCAGGAAACGGATTTTGTCGTAAAGGCGTTGGAGTTTTATAACCGATACTTGCAGCGGAACAAAGCCCACGAGAGGTAGAACAGGAAAAATGGGGATTTTGGCACGGGACGCCGAGGGAGAAGTCTGCCCTTTGGGGGACAGCAAATTTTTTTGAACTTCCCCCTCTCCACACCTCTCCCCCTTGATACTGCCAGTAACTATCCGAGAAAAGAATTATTAGAGCTGTCCACATGGGCGGCTTTTTTTGACGGTAACTATCAACACGAGAACGAACAAGAGGTAACGATGAAGATTCGTAAAATATTCAAAAGGGCTGCGGCGTTTGCTCTGGCTGCGGTCACGGCATTGTCCGCCGTCCCTGCCACGACAGCGTTTGCGGCGGGCGACATCGGAACGATTAGCTTTACCCACACCTACGACGGTGCAGGGAACGCCATGAGGTATAATTCCAGTGCCAACATTGGAGGTCATACTGCAGGAGGGACAGGCGAATACAAATACCGTATGTATGTGGACAGGGAAACGGCGTTCTGCCTTCAGCCAGGCGTGCCACTGAAAACGGGGAACACATTGGCAAAGGCTTCTTCCAACGCTTGGAACGCCCTCTCCACAGAACAGAGGAAGGCGGTGGGGCTTGCCCTGCTCTATGGGTATCAGGGCAACAGCGGGAATCTGTCTGGGAGCGACGATGAGAAGTGGCTTGCCACCCAGACCCTTGTGTGGGAGTTCGTCACGGGATGCCGCAATTCCACAAGTCCGTACAGCCAGACAAGCACGACCGTTTACAGCCTGCACTTTGGCTCGAACTATGCGAACAGCGGGGCAAGGGCGGTTTACGACCAGATTGTGTCGCTGATGACAAGGCACAGCACGATTCCGAGATTCATGTCGGCAGGGAAGAAAGACATTACAAAGGAGCTTGCCTATAAGGACGGGAAGTACAGCTTAACGCTGACGGATAAGAACAATTCCCTTTCCGAGTATTCCTTTACCAGCTCCGACAGCAATGTAAAGGTGTCAAAGTCTGGAAACAAGCTCACCATCACGTCAAAAAAGGCGATTGACGGCAAGGCGAGGATTACGGCGACAAGGAATAACACGCCGACGGTCAGCAGCGGGGCGATGATGATTGCTTACGGCGACCCCAACTTGCAGGATGTCATTACGGGTGTGGAAAACGTAGATACCATGACGGCGTATATCAACGTGGAAACGCCGACAGGCACGGTCGCACTGAAAAAGACTTCCGAGGACGGCGTTGTTGCGGGGCTTTCCTTTACCATCAAAGGCGATGGGTTCAATAAGATCGTGAAAACCGATAAAGACGGAAACATCACGGTGGAGGGCTTATTCCCTGGGTTGCCATTGTGATAATCCTTATCGTTGTCCTGCTTGGGTGTGCCGTTTCCCTGTTCGGGGGAGGCAGCGAAAGCACTTCCTATACCTCTGTCAGTGCGGAGGTGGAAGCCTATACGCCGCTGATACAGAAGTATGCGAAGCAGTACGGCATCCCCGAATATGTGGAACTGATAAAAGCGGTGATGATGCAGGAATCTGGGGGAAAAGGCAGCGACCCGATGCAGGCTGCGGAGGGGAGCTTTAATAAAAAGTATCCACATGAGCCGAACGGCATCAAAGACCCAGAATATTCCATTGAGTGTGGTGTGCAGGAATTAAAAGCAGCCCTCACATCAGCCGAAGTGGAAAGCCCGATTGACATGGAGCGTATCAAGCTCGCCCTGCAGGGATACAACTTCGGCAACGGGTATATCTCATGGGCAAAGACCAACTACGGCGGCTATTCCTATGCAAATGCGGTGGAGTTTTCCGCTATGCAGGCATAGCGGCTCGGTTGGGAGAAGTACGGCGACACGCAGTACCCCGCCCATGTGTTACGATACTACCCATACGGACGGGCGTTCACGAGCGGCGGCAATCAAGCCATTGTGGAAGTGGCTCTGACACAGCTCGGCAACGAGGGCGGTCAGCCTTATTGGAGCTGGTACGGCTTTGAGGGGCGTGTGGAATGGTGTGCATGTTTCGCATCGTGGTGTGCCGACCAGTGTGGCTATCTGGAAAGCAGCATCATCCCGAAATTTTCCCTCTGCTCGGACGGCGTGAACTGGTTCAAGGGCAAAGGACAATGGCAGGATAAGAACTATGAGCCGCAGGCAGGCGACCTCATTTTCTTTGATTGGGGGAGCAACGGCTCAATCGACCATGTGGGCATTGTAGAAAAATGCGAGAATGGAACGGTCTACACCGTGGAGGGCAACTCTGGGGATGCCTGCAAACAGCAGAGCTATCCAGTCGGAAGCAACTCAATATACGGCTACGGATGTCCAAACTATTAATTCAACAGGGTAAAAGGAAACCAGAGGTCAATCCTCTGGCTGCTCTTTTGCCTTACATATCTCCTGCGCCGTCCCTGCTATGATAGTCAGTTCCGCCTCATCAAAAAATCATTCAATTGACTGCGTAAGATTATTTTTCTTGCCAAAGTTCATGCGATATAATGTTGTAGTGAACATTTACGGTTGCAGACTTGTTATAGTTCTTATTGATGGATATAATATTATGGTATGTTGGGCAGTCAGATATATTTGAATATATGGCAGCACAGGAAAGCGAAAAAATAGAACGTATCACTTCGGTGGGTACGGCGGATATCTAAAAAAATCAGATTGAGGGCGCAATAAACATCTATCGGATATGGCTCATTCTGAAAGATGCACAAAAGCCTGTTGATAATCGAAAAAAAGTAGGAACTTGACCACTTTTTGACTTTTAAGCTTTAAAATATTTTAGATTAGGAGGTTTTTACTATGGCATATAAGATACTCATTGTTGATGATGAAAAAATGCTGACCGAATTATTATCAAGCCACTTGCAGGATTGCGGATATGAGACTTTTGCAGCGGAAGATGCGGAGAAGGCAATATCAATGCTGAATACATATCCAGATTTAATTTTGCTTGACATCAACATGCCCGAAATGGACGGATTGGAGCTATGCAAGATTATCCGTAATAATGTCACCTGCCCTATTTTGTTTTTGACTGCTCGGATTACAGAACAGGACAAGGTAAACGGTTTGCAGGTCGGCGGCGATGACTATATAACCAAGCCTTTTAGTTTACAAGAATTGACCGCAAGGGTGGCGGCTCACCTGCGGAGGGACGAGAGAAGCAAGCGTACTCCTAAAATCGTATCTTCACAAGGCTTAATTGTAAATCTTGCTGAACGCAAAATTTTTTATGGAGAAAGGTCGCTGAACTTATCAAATCGTGAATTTGATATTGTCGAGTTTCTGATGAGTAACGCTAACCAGATATTTGATAAAGAACGGATATACGAAGCCGTATGGGGCTTTAATGCTGAGGGCGACAGCAATGTTATTAAAGAGCATATCCGAAAAATCAGAAATAAACTGACTGAAGCTACGGGCAAGGAATATATAGAAACAGTTTGGGGGATGGGCTATAGATGGAAAAAATGAAGAAAGTAAAATCTATTAAAAGTGCATTTATCTGGACGGTTGCCATTACAATGATAATTGTTTTTACATCCTCTGCTTTGACAATTTATATCTGTTACCGTGTGCAGAAGAATATCCTCCCCGACTCACAGGAAATTTGGCTGCATACACAGACTATTATGGCAGATGGGACGGTATCTGAGGCAAAGCAAAGATTGATACTTGATGAACCTTCTAAAATGTCTATACTTACCCCCGCTAAATCGGAAGAAGAAAAGTTGGGGGATACAGAATTTACAATAGAGAGAATAGAATCCAGCTTCTCCACACTCCGCCCAAAACAACAGTTACTATATAGAGCAATAAGCATTTTTATGGCAGGGCTTCCTTTTATCTATTCAGTTATAGGAATCATGTTATGTGCATGGTGGTTTTATAGGAAAAAGCTATCGCCGCCAATTCAGATTCTTGCAGATGCAACAAAGCACATAAAGGGGCAAGACCTTGATTTTACAGTTGCTTATAACAGTAACGATGAATTAGGCAGGCTCTGCACAGCTTTTGAAGAAATGCGGCAAGCTTTGTATGATAACAATCGACAGCTATGGAATATGATTGAGCAGCGGAGAATTTTACAGGCATCAGTGGCACATGACCTCAGAAATCCGATTGCGATTATAGAGGGCTATGTCGAATATATGCAGCAATGCTTTACAAATGGAAGTCTGAATGATGAGAAATTGCAGCATACACTATCCAACCTTGCGATAACCTCAAAACGACTTGAGCGTTATACAGATTATATTCGTGATTTGAATACCATTGAAGAAACCGAAACAAAGTATTCTGTCGTTCAGTTACCAGATTTTTTGAAAAATGCTACAGAAAGCCTTTCACTTATTGCAGGACAGCATAGCCTGGAGATTGAATATCATTCTACAGTATCCGAATGTCAAGTAAAATTAGATGAGCAAATATTTTACCGTATTGTTGAGAATATCTTTTCTAATGCCATTCGGTATGCTAATAGCAAAGTGAGTTTCCTATACACATTTATTGATGATGCACTTACTATAACCATTACAGACGACGGCAAAGGATTTTCAAAGGCAATGCTCCGCAATAAGAATACCTTTCTTTATTCTGAGGATAAAACGGGTGAACATATGGGACTGGGATTGGCTACAAGCCGTGTCCTTAGCCAGAAACACGGCGGATGTTTAGAACTTTCAAATGTTACTCCGAGTGGAGCTTCTGTAACAATTAAAATTGCAGTCCACAAAATGAGTTGATATTTTTATTTCTGCGAGCAATGAGTCAAGTGCCGTGCTTAAAGCCAACCAAGGAGGATTTGCATAAATCCAATGCAGCGTTTAACATTTCAACGGAGCGTTTCTTGAATATGGTGTTTCTTGTGATATTATGAAATCGGAAAGAAGGTGAAAATATTGAACGTTCAAAAAACAGGCAGTCTGATTGCCGCTATCAGGAAAGAACAAAATCGCACGCAGCAGGATTTAGCGAATGAATTGGGAGTATCAAGTGCAGCTGTTTCAAAATGGGAACGAGGTATCGGATTTCCAGATGTATCTCTTATTGAACCATTAGCTGCATCCCTGGGGATTTCCATAGCAGAATTATTCAAGGGTGAAAGAACAGAAAACAACGTTGATAACGAATATGAAAGTCTGTTGTCAGATGTTGTAAAAGTATCAGCCAATGAAATAACCAGGAAGAAAAAAATAACGAATTGGATGATTGCTATTACTGTTGCTGTTCTTTATTTGATGATTTCTGTAATATCACACAAGTGGGAAATAACCTGGGTGGTCTGGATTGTATATTGTTTTTATCGGATTTTTACTGAATATATCTATAAAAAATATTAGCAATCTACAGAAACGTAAGAAACGGAGGAAAAAATGGTCGATTATTCACAATTTGAGGCAAGTGTAAAATCCGGCATCCATGCAGATGTGAGCCGGATACGGCAAAAGGATGAAATAATAAAAGCCGTCGTCAAAAAGCGGAGAAGCTCCGCGATAATCTGCGTGTGCTTCCTATGTATGTCAGGAATTTCTTTGTTTAAAAGCTGGATTCCCGCCGTTATCTGTTTCCTTCTTGCATTGTTTTTCCTATGGCGGGCTGTCGGAAAATTTTCTGACGAGTATTTACGGGAAATGTACGAGGAGGGGCTTTTGGTTCCCGGCATGATCGTGAAAACGGAACCCCTTACTATCATGGCAATCGCAAACATGACCGCGCGGGATGGTGCGGCAACCGTAAATGGGTGATACTGTCTGGAGGTAAAGGAGCTTGACGGGGCGCAAAAAATTCTATTTGAAAAAATCCCCTGCTCCTGTTTTTTCTGCTATGAGGGCGGCGATTACCATTCTTCCTTCCAACCCCATCCTCTCTATTGGGGAACGGCAGATCAACAGTCTGTTCAAGAAGCACTAAGACAGGTGGAGGAAGACAACAAAGAAAATACCAGAGATGAATGGGAAGTGCTCAAGGAGGTTGCGCGGCAGTTCCCTGATTTGGGAAACGGAAATTTGATTTTATTGGATGAAAATTACGTTCCCTTCGGGAAAAAGAACTACATGGACAGCAACTATAAGCCCCTCAATGAGGAAGCTGACACCAAGTAATATGTTCCATTTAGGAAAACGCTGATGAAAGTGTTTCCCTCGTCGCAAATTCGGGATTGATGGATGAGATAAACCATATGAGGAATGCAAAAATGATGACGATTTGGTCTTGTATCTTTCAAAGAATTTGTGAGATGACAACTTCCCATTTGACACATTGGAAAATCAAAATATGATACCTTTGCCTTAATCTTAATAAGGTGTACTGAGATTATTTATTTTACGGAGGAAACGTAGATGGAACGAAAAAATAAAATTTTGAAAACAGTTTCAGTTGTTCTATTGTTATGCAGTTTTGCTGTACCAATGTATAATATTTTTCCTAATGGGCTGATAGTCAATCAGGATTCATGGTTTTTTACTGAAACTTTTAAAATACTTTTTCAAGAGGGGGTAGGAGCATTTAATTATCTTGGTGTTGTATTTCATCTGGCTGTATGGATTTCCGCTATCATACTGTGTATCGGTTCTTTTGCACAGATGGACAAGATTGTTCGCTTTTCGGCAGGTATCGGCATTGTCCTTCTTTTGATAGGTCTTCTGCTTGCTGTTGTTTTGACGAATGAAATAAAATTGATCCATCCGATTGTTGGGTACATTTGTATTGGATACTGGATTGACTTAATTTTGCTTGTAGTTTGCGCCGCCGTTTCTTCAAAAAAGCACTGAAAATATTTAAAAATTCCCATTTATCGAGCAACATAAATACATAAAGAGTAAGACACATAAGACGTAGAACCAGCAGACTTGTGAGAAATCACAGTTTGTTGGTTTTTCTTATGTAATTTTCTATTCCTTGACCGCATTTTGACATTTGGCTTTTATAATTGAAATACATCAAACATGACAGGAGGATAAACAATGCGAAAACGAATATTATCATTAGTTATGATTTGCGGCTTGCTATTCACTATGACAGCTTGCGGAAATTATAACATAGAGGACGGAAAAGCTCCCCCGCAAAACACGGAAGAAAATCCATTCACAAAATCAGAGGAAGATGGCTCTTTAGGTTTTCTCAGCCACGAGGAAGCGAGTCCCGCCAGAGCTGATGACCAGAGTGTTTTACCGTATGAGTATAACGGCGGAGAATTTACCTTGGACTATCAGTTTGTATCAGAGGGAAAATTGGATAACATAGGCTTCCTGCTCTTTTTGGACGGAAAGCCACAGGCATACAAGGTAAATGATACGGGGGCGGAATATGAGTATCTCCATTGTTTCCAAACATCAGAAAAACACGAAGAAAAATTTTCGTTTGTGTTTACACCGAACACGGGGAAAAAAGGTGATACTTTAAATATTACAATCATGAGCATTACCAATCCCGCTTTCCAACCCGATATGAAAGAAACATCAAGTTACGGCTGGTATCACCAACACCTTGAAAGAGTGCTGAAACTGCATTTTAATGAGGATGCTCCAGACAGCGATATCTTTTATGGAGAAAGTGAAAATATTTTTCGTGATGTCAGCGTTGCAGAAGAAAAAATCACTTCCTCTTTTATTGAGAATGAGCTTGTGAAAAACGGTTGGGATGGAATTACTATGGATACATTGGATAGCGGCGTTTATTCGACTATTTCCTATGATGGCGAATTAGTGTATGACAATATCAATCTTACCAATAAAGATACACTTACAGTGCGTTACACGATTTGCGGAACGCCGGGTACAAGGTATGGCATATCATTCTTCTTAAATCATAAGCCTATATCGTTTGATAAAGTGATTTCATACGATGCAACATTAAGCAAAGGAAATGTGTGGATAATTGAAGCCATCATAGACACCTCTAAATTAGATGACTTCAATACTTTCTATGCGGTAGCTGTTGCTGCAAGCAATGATTGTTCTACAAATAAGACAGGCTCAATTCTGCTTTATAAGGAGGGCTGAAAAATGAAAACAAAATTGATATGTATGTTGTTTATGCTTGTTTTGACCTTTGCCCTGTCAGCATGTAGCGGCGGTCAAGATGATAATACAGAGAAATCCCAAAATGATATAATAACGACACAGCCCAATAACAGCATTCCTGCTGATAATATCGACAATAATATTATAAAGCCAGAGAATGTCGGCAGAGACACCAGACCCACAGAGCCAAACGATAATGATAAAGATGCCGCTAAACCACAGGATGGCACTAAGGAAAAAAGCAGCACGGAATCAGATACGGATAAAAAGGTCAATAATGCAATTCCATTCGAGAATAATGCAGATAACAGTTCCAAAAAGTCTAAAGATAACGGTCAGCAATCCGTAACTGTTGAAATATTTGACAGCTCTGCAACGCCCCAAAAAGGAAGCGGTAATCTTAATGCAAATGGTGGGGAAAATGAAAAATCTAATACTCAAATGACTGAAAGTAAAAACGAAACTATTTTATCTAAATAAGGAGGACTGAAAAATGAAAATGAAATTCATGTGCATTATGCTTATACTTGCTTTTGCTCTTAATCTGTCAGCTTGTGGTAACAGTCAGGAAAATGTGAATCGTTCTGAAAACGGAAGCTCCATAGATGCGCCACAATCCGAAGAAGATAACACATCGGAAAAAACAGGAAGCGGAAGCAGCGACAATAATAAGTCCAACCCACAGAATAGTGATGCAGATAAAAATACTATGGATGTTGGCACAGTGAATGGCTCGGCTTTCTCTGGAAAGGTCAGCGGCTGTTATTACGCTGATGGCAATCGGATTATTGTTGCAGCAGATAAGCTCTATCTTTATGATACTGGGAAAAGCGAGATTATAGCAAGTGCGGATATTTTTTTGAATGAGTTATGTGTGCAGCCTTATTCGGACGGGTATTTCATTGTCGGTGAAGAAAATAGCGGCAGCACGGACTCATTTGCAACGGCACAAAGCAGTAATGGAGTAAAAGGATACCTATTGAATAAGGATTTTGTTGTTGAGAATACAATTTCCTTTCGTGGGCTGCTAAATGATGATTCTGTCCTCCAAATGGCGAGTGTCACCATTTCACAGGACGGAAAACAAATCGCTTTCGGCGGATTACAAGGACTTTATCTCTATGATACTTCTTCCCAAAAGGTACATGCCATTCTGAACTATTCCGAAAATGGCAGGGCAAATAATATGGAGATTGTAACGATGGATAGTCTTGCATTTACGGGAGATAAAACTTTAACTTATGTAGGCATGGGAATAAGCTCTAATGGCGGGGATGGAGTCTCTGTTTATGGAACAGTATCCATAGACAATGCAAGTCTTAGTATCACCCCAAAAGCCGACTATGAAGTGGATGTTGAAGAAGTGCAAAAGGGCGGGAACTTACTTGTAATGCCCCAGAGCTTTAACAAAAATAATGGAACGCTGCTAATGCTTGATACTGCATCTAATACAGAAAAAAAGATTACATTCTCAGGCAGCAGCGAAGGAAAGGACGGGGTTTTCTGCTCTGAGCAAGGGAAATATGTTGCTACTTCCATTTTGGGAGAAGCCAGCGTAACAATAAATATTTATGATACAGCATCGGGAAAGGTTATCCATACCGAAACGGTCAAGGACAACAACAGTACTTATTTCCAGCGTGTCCCGCAGGTTTTAATTTTGGATGAATCCGGCGCCTGTATCGTTGTGCTTGGGCGAGGTATTGGCGAGGTAAGCACCTTAATAACAACATTTGGCTTTAAGGGGTAATTATCTATGAAAGTATCATTTCAGAATATTTCAAAACAGTATAAAGGTAAATATGCCTTAAAGAATTTTACCACTGAACTCTCGGAGGGCATCTATGGACTTTTAGGGGCTAACGGCGCAGGAAAAACAACGCTGATAAATATATTTGTCGGCATTTTAGGCAGCGATAATGGAACTGTTTTGATAGACGGTCAAGATGCAAAAAAAATGGGCAAAGACTTTTTATCAAAAATCGGATATATGCCGCAATACCCTATCTTCTATCGGGATTTTACGGTAATGGATTTCCTGTTATATATGTGTGCGTTAAAAGGAATCCCTGCGGAACAAGGAAAAGAACGGGCTTTGGAGCTTCTGGGCATTGTCAACCTTTTAGATGCGAAAGATAAAAAAATTGGCGCACTTTCTGGTGGTATGCGGCAGAGAGTCGGCATTGTCCAGGCAATGTTAGGCGACCCTAAAATCCTTATTTTAGACGAGCCTACAGCAGGGCTTGACCCAAGTGAACGCATCCGCTTTCGCAATTTGATTTCACAGTTTGCACAGGGACGGACGATTTTGCTGGCTACCCATATCGTTTCCGATGTCGAGTGTATTGCAAAAGAGATTATCATTCTCAAAGAAGGCGCTTTGATTACGCAAGGAACTACCGACGTATTAGAACAGAGTATCTATGGTAAAGTGTGGGAAGTGACAACAAACGCCAAAGAGGCTGCCTGCCTTAGTAACAAATATTATGTCAGTAATATGAAACAGCAGGGCGAAAATTTTTCAGTAAAGATTGTAAGCGATAGTTCGCCCGCAACAAACGCAGTAAAAGCTTCCCCTAACTTGGAAGATGTATTTTTATATTATTTCCGCGGGCAATGAGTCAAGCGCCGTGCTTGCACGAGCA
Organism: Lachnospiraceae bacterium JLR.KK002; assembly: GCA_036941025.1. NCBI lineage: Bacteria > Bacillati > Bacillota > Clostridia > Lachnospirales > Lachnospiraceae > Lachnospiraceae bacterium JLR.KK002. The sequence goes on along the minus strand of JAYMNP010000001.1, from coordinate 3,483,978 downwards.
TTTGACGAATGCCGCGAGAGTCGAAAGACATTGGAGAGAAAAAATGACACGCTTAATCAGATATGAATTTTATAAATTATTTTGCAAGCGGTCAATACTTGTTGTACTTATTCTGTTCAGCGTAATAAACCTGTTCAAAATAAATAATGAATTTCATTCCTATTCCTACTTGGCAGACGGGAATGACAGCCGCAGTTGGAACAGCGTGTATTGGCAGCTCTATGAGAAATATCGTGGAGAGATAACTACCGATAAAATCAACAATCTTCTTGACCTATATCAGCCGTTAGAAGATGCTACGGCTGATATGACGGCAAGCACAGACACAGATGACCCGAATACGATGACGGGAAATATTTATAGTGACGAAAACATCTTAGAAAAATACTATGTAGAGCCTATGGAATATTTTTATAATTATCGGACTTATGCTTCGGAAGTGGCAAAAAAGGCAAAAGAAAATGCTGCATTTTACAAGGAACAAGGACTTAACTTTGAAGTGCGTAAAAACAGTGTTATTTACAATCTTTATTCTGGACGGAATATACCAGCTTTTGCCTATCAGGAAATGTATAACTATTATTTGAACTATGATTTTTCAAATATATTGGTTTTGTTACTTTGTTTATATGGGATTATCAGCACTTTCGTCTATGAAAAGGAAACGCAGATGGATATGCTGTTACTGACGAACCCTAATGGCGGTAAAAAAACCGTATTAGCTAAAATTGTTGCAGTTACTTTATTTGTAATAAGTGTTGTAATATGGTTTTCCGTTCTGGATTATCTTGGCTTTTCCTTTTCATTTGGAACAATGGAAGGATATAATCTTCCTCTGTATGCCATCAGCAATTTCAGTACGGCTGCGGTAAACTGCAATTTGTGGCAATACGTAGTTCTATCCGCAATTACAAAAGCAATCGGCATATGGACTATGAGTATGGTATTCCTACTGATTTCCATGTTTTGGCGTAATGCTCTTATCCCATTTGTCGCTGATTTTGGAGCAGCCTTATGTTTGATTATTACAGGTGCGTCGCAGAGTTACTCAAGCAATATTTGGCTAAAGATAATAAACCCATACTCGCTGCTCACTAACCGCATTCTGTTCGGCAAGACGGAATTTATCGATTTTGCGGGCTATCCAATACAAAGTTTTTTAGCAGCTATTATTTTTGCCGTAATAGTGGGAATGGTTGTAATAACGGTAATGGTTATACTTTCTAAAAAGAACTGCCATTGCCGGGACAGGAGGATAAAATGTCTGGATTCATGTACGAAATAAAAAAGATAATGCTCCACCAAAAGGGGATGCTCTATATCGTCATTGTCCTATTGTTTGGAACTGTATGGCTCGTTGCATCAGACAATCCTTATAATAGTGCAATGGAACAGTACAAAAGTGAATATGAATGGTATCTTGATAAGGTAAATGGATACTGTACCGATGAATCTTCTCTTTATCTGGAACAGGAAGCAGAGAGAATTGCAGACGCCAAGGAGAAACAAAATTATCTTTTGCAAAGCTACTATGATGGCAAAATCAGTGAAAGCGAATATAAGAAGGAGAGCCAAGAAATTGAAAAGGTTCTGGAACATCAGAACGGATTTGAGGTCGTTTATCAGCAATATCTCTACACCTGCGAAAATGCCAAAAACCGCTATTTTCTTCAAACGAACGGATGGACGGGGCTTCTTGGCAGAGGTACGCTTAATTTTGTCCTGTTCCTTGGCATTTTGCTTTTGGTTACGCCCGTATTCTGTTCCGAGTATAGCTGCCAGATGGATGCTTTGATTTTGACCTCCAAAGAGGGACGAAAAAGCTCTTTGCATAAGCTGCTCATTATTATTTCGGGCGTCCTCTTGATGTGCGTAAGCATATCGCTCATTGAATACGGATTTTACAGCCTCAAATATGGACTGCCTAATGGAAATTATCCCATCCAAAGCCTTAGTTACTTTGCAGGCAGCAACAAAAGCATAACTTTATTCGAGGGATATGTATATATAGGATTGCTCCGTCTTTTTGGCAGCGTGTTTTTAACAATACTTCTTATGTTTATTTCTGTTTTGGCGAAAAAGTATGCGGTGACCCTGCTTGCAGGTGCAGTATCGGTCATTATTCCCTATGTAGGTCTATCCAAAACAATTATTTACCGGCTGCCTTTGCCTTTGCCATTTCTGCTCGGAACAGACTTTTTTGCAGGAGATATTGTTTCAAGTGATGCTTTTACAGGTGATGAGAAAATTATTTTTGCAGAGATTCATACTATTACACTGCTGATTTTGTTTTCAGTATCCGTATTCTTATGTATTTTGGCTGCCGCTTGGATTTTACGGAGCAATTCTAACAAATGGCAAATGAAAACAAGGAAAATGCGAAATGTACCGACTCTTGCTATCATACTTAGTTTCGTATTGACAATGACAGGATGTTCAGATAACGGAAAAAGCCAGAATTTTGTTTATAATTCATCGGTGGAATATGATTGTATGGGCTATGAAATAACACAGGACACAGAAACTTTTGACTATTATCTTAAAAATGTTTCTACGGAAGAAATGCTTCATTTAGTACGCTCACCTATGTTTGGGGTGTTTTCTGATGAAGAAAAGGTATGTGCGTTTTGTGTATGTTCACCATATCTATATTATACGACATCGGTTACGGAAAGCTATGTGAACCGTGTCGGAAACTATAACAGCAGCATAACAAAGGTGTCGGTGGTAGAACTTAATTTAGATACCTTTGAGGAAAATATCGTTTTTGAACAGATTACAAATTCTGGTCGTTCCCTCTTTGACATTGATTATGAGACGGGTGATAAATGGAAGTTTTTAGAGTTCCATCACGATTTTTTCATAAATAATGACAGCATATTTTTCATTAGCAATGATGGTATAACAGTAGTAAACCGTTTCACGAAAGGCATTACAAAACTTGACATCCCTACAAGTGGAAATATCTCATTCGATGGAGAAAACATTTTTTACAAAAACGAGCAATCGGTTTTAACAAGGTATCATGTTCTAAGCGGCGAAACTTTTACTTATGAAAAAGTAGTTGCGTATGATTTCTGCATTGATGAGCAGTCGATTTATTATGTATCCAGAACAGACGGAAGTCGTGTATATTCCTGCAATAAGGATGGGAACAACAAAAGATTGATGAGCGATACGCCCGCAATGTCGGTTACTTGTGATACTGGCAACATTTATATATTAGCAAAAGAAAGTGGGGAGAACATCGTTTTATCAAAAAGTCGTTGAATAGTGCCTAATTCTTGACCAGTTTTTGACTTTCCTATGAAACAATATATTTTGGAAAAAGGAATGAGGAACAAATGCGGCAATGGATAAAAAACAACACAGAAAGAGAAAAAAACTCAAGAAGAGAAAAAAAGTCAAACGGCTTGTGATAGCTTATCTGCTCAGAGCAGTCGTTATACTGATACCAGTAATAATGATAATACTTATGGTTTGCGGCTGTCTTTACATATGCGAAAAGTTTACAAAGGAAGATAAAAAAACAGATATATATACCAATACATATACAGATACGAACGCTGGCAATGGCGCTGCTCCTATTACTTCAACAGCTGACTACGTTTCAAAATTTTGCGTCATCATAGATGCAGGACATGGCGGAAGTGACGGTGGGACTGTCAGTGGAAAAATTATAGAAAAGGATATTAACCTTTCGGTTGCATTGAAGTTAAAAACGATTCTGGAGGATAACAATATTGAAGTTATTCTGACCAGAAACTCCGATGAGAAGATGAGCCTTGCACAGCGGACTTCTGTTGCAAACGACTCCAATGCAGATTTTTTTATCAGCCTTCATTGCAACTATTATGAAGATGATGCGCAGATAGCAGGTTTGGAATGTTATTACAATAGTCCAGACGCAACGGAAAGCAAAGCATATGCAGAAAGCATAATCCATGCAGTTTCGCTAAACAATGACGTGAAAACGAGGGATGCAAAAACCGAAAACTATTATGTTTTGCGGAATACTCAAATACCTGCTGTTTTGGTGGAAATGGGATTTCTTTCAAATTATTCTGAGAGTCAAAAGCTGTTAAATGACGACTATCAGGAAATCTTGGCGCAGAGAATGGCAGAGGGAATTTTTAACAAGATAAAAGGAGATGAAAACTTATGAAGAATCATTCAAAAGGCAATAACAATAAAAACGAGATAGAACTGTTATTGAGAAAAGCGCTTAGAATAAAACAAAAACCCAGCCAAGAACTAAATGACTCTATTATTCGTCAATACGAAAAAAATATTGAGCAAAGAAAAATTAATGTTAAAAGGCTTTAGTATCTCCCTCCTACTATCGGAAGTGCAAGCAAAAAGTTTTGATTGAGTCAAAAAACATACAAGTACCAGTCATCAAAGAGCCAGACACTTTAGATGCAGAGCCAATGAACGTGTGAGCAATCATAATTTGTTTTTTACATGACAAACTCGTCTCCACCAAATAAAAAAACGGCGATTTGGATGGTGTTCCGTAAGGAAGTTGCCCTAAAGACCGAAATATTGTGATATGCTGCTATGTAGACAGTGTAGCCTTGCGGCTACGCTGTTTTACTGCTCTGGCTGACTGTTCTTTTCCGCATATGCTCTTGGAACAGTTCTTCCATTTCTTCGGGCATCGGCTCTCTGACAATGCCGACGCTGTTGTAGTAAATATCTAAACTCTGGTAACGCTGACCGTCAATATATTCTGGCTTGGACACGACAATCTTCTCAATAAACTCGTGTACGATTTCGGGGGTTAATTCCGTAAGCTGTGTGACGCATTTTACCCTGTCGATAAAACGCTGAAGGCTGTCACTCTTGTCTGTTTCGGTTTCAAGGTACTGTTCCATATTGGGGATGGATTCTTTTAACTGTTTCTGCTCGTCCTCAAATGCCATTGACATGGTGGCGAAACGCCCATCAGAGATTTTCCCGCTTACATTGTCCTCATAAATCTTCTGGATAAGGCTGTCAATCTCTTTCACCCGCTTTTTTGCCTGTGCAAGCTCCCTGCGCTTTTCGGATAATTCTTTCCTCTTTTCCTCTCCGAAAGCCGCCATCTGATTTCTGGCAAAATCTTTTTCAAAACACTGAACGTACCAGAACACACGCTGCATACTGTCCAATACCGCCTTTTCCACTACTTTTTCTCGGATATAGTGGGCAGAGCATACATCAGAGTTTTTGCGGTAGGAAGAACAGAAGAAATAAGCCTGTTCCCTCTTGTAATTATTCACCGTGCTGTAATAGAGTTTCTCCCCGCAGTCGGCGCAATAGAGCAGACCAGAAAACATGCTGATAATCCCGCTCCTTGTCGGTCTGCGGCGGTGTTCCCGAAGCTCCTGCACGAGCATGAAGGTTTCTTCGTCAATGATTGCGGGATGGGTGTTTTTAAATATCTGCCATTCCTCCTGCGGGAGTTCCAGCCGCTTCTTGCTTTTAAATGATTTGTGCATGGTGCGGAAATTGACGGTGTCCCCGATATATTCCTGTCGGGAGAGGATGCGTACTACGCTGGCTGCTGACCAGTGGTAGGGTGTGGCGGGCGGTTTTCGGTATGCCATCCCAATGCTGTTCCAGTAAACCGTCGGAGTCATTACCTTGTCGGCTTTCAGTTTTTTTGCTATCTGCGTCGGTCCAAGCCCTGCCACGCATAAGCTGAAAATCTGTTTTACTATTTTTGCCGCAGGCTCGTCGATAATCCATTTTCGGGGATTTTCAGTGTCTTTTTTATAGCCGTATGGCAGGTTGCTTGTAAGCGGGATTCCTGACATCCCCTTATTGCGGAATACATTCTTTACTTTTTGGCTTGTGTTCTTGGCGTGCCATTCATTGAATAAATCCTGCATGGGGACAAGGTCGCTGATGCCTTTTGCTGTGTCGATATTGTCCATGATGGCGATATAACGTACCTCCATGCGGTCAAAATCTTCTTCCAATAACTGCCCGACAACAAGGCGGTTACGCCCAAGCCTTGAGTGGTCTTTGACGATAATCGTCCCGATTTTCCCCTGCTCGGCTAAGTCCATCATTTCCATAAATGCGGGTCTTGTAAACGACACCCCCGAAAATCCATCGTCAATAAAGAAGCGGGCATTGCGGAAACCATTTTCTTTTGCGTATTTCTCCAGTATGGACTGCTGGTTTTTGATGCTGCCCGAAAGCCCGTCCTGCTCATCGTCACGGCTTAAACGGCAGTATAAAGCTGTTATTTTATCTGGCTGGCTGCTCATAATTCTCCTTTCCACAGCCAGATATGATATGAATTGTAGGTGCCATTATCATACCATATCTGGCAGAATACTTCAACGCTTTAAAGCCTTAATTCAAATCCTGTTTATGCGTTTAGGAGAATACGCTTGGTCTTTTCCTCTATGCTTTCAGATGCGGAAGCGTTAAAATGGGCATTGACTGTGTAAACCGTGCCGTCTATTTCTTTCTGGAAATTAAGTGGATGGGGATATTGCGACCTGCGGAACCATGCCAACCGTTCTTCTTTTGTCATGGATGCAAGGCAGTCCGTAATCCCATCAATCATCTGGCGGATGGCAGTTTCTTCTGAAAATTCTTCTTTTTCTGTGTCGCTAAAAGGCTCATTCATCGCAATGGTTCCTCCCTCCTGCGGTCTGCCCTGCCTGTTCTGGCATTTGTATTTGACCGCTGGTTTTCCATCGTGTCGTGGATTTGGTCTAAGCAGTTGTCGATATGGGCGGAGCGTTTTTCAATCCCGTCTGCATATTTCAGACGTTTCCTAAGCTCCGTTATCTGCTCCGTCACGCCCTGTTTTTCGGCTCGGAGTGTTTCTTTTTCGGCTGGTGTGGCACGGCGTACTTTATTCCGCAAGTGCTGGCGGTAGTCAATCAGTTTATTCATTTCACTCTGGTTTTGCTCCCTGTCGGCGTGTAAGTCGGAGAGTGTAGAGATATTATGCTTTGACATATACCGTACCTGTGCGGTAATCTCGTCCAGTTTCCGAAGCTCCTCTTTCATCAACGGGCTTGTCGGCTTGTAGTCCGTGCCTTTGGGGAATATCCCTAACTGATAGCACCAGTAGTAATACAACGCTAAGATTCCCGTGCTTTTCTGGTGTGGTTTCCATGCGTTTTTGTACTGTTGATTTTGTCAAGATTAGTTGACACATTTTTCTCAAGGGTTTTGTATTCTATGCTGCTTCTTCCAGAGAATCATAGTATCGCTGTCGTTTGATGATGGGAGGAAGCCCTCCATTAGCAGAACAGATCCTCCGGTTATTCCAATAGCTGATGAAATATCTCCAGATCAGGGTTTTCAGTTCATCTGTGCTCATCTTCTCAGTATCATAGCGGTCATATAACAGTTCTGATTTCATTCTGGCCCACATGCTTTCACAGCGGGCATTATCATGGCATCTTCCACCCGCGCTGTTCATGCTTTGTCGGATGCCATATTGATTGATTGCGTCCCGATAAAGCCGGCTGGTGTACTGGCTTCCCCTGTCACTGTGGATAATTGCTCCGCGGATGCCTGGATACGCTTCCGCCGCGTTTTTCAATGTCCGCACACATAACGGAGCTTTCATGTTTGTATCCATTGCCAGGCCAACCACGCTGGAATCGAAGCAGTCGAAAACAGCGGAAACATACAGCTTTCCATCGCTGGCTTTGATCTCTGTTATGTCTGTTACGCACTTGGACAGCGGTTCCTCTGACTTGAAATCACGTTTTAACAGATCTTCTGATTTCCGGGCTTCCCGGTCTGCTTTCGTGATTCCGTTTGGTTTACGCCTGGGATGATGGCTGATTCCAATATCCTCCATGACACGGTAAACAGTACGTTCGCTGGGAATATCCACATTTTCAGGCTGTTTTAACATTAATGCCTGATACATGCGGATCCGGCCGTAGGTGTCATTACAATCGTCTTCCTCAAGGATCTCCATCATGGCATCTGCCAGAGCCTGGTACTTCCATGGGCGGTCTTTATTTGCAAGGTACCGGTAAAATCCCTGCCTGCTGACACGAAGGGCTCTGCAGTAAAAAGAAAGATTTCCTTTTAATTCGCCGTCTTTGGTTTTAAACGCAATAAACTTCATTCTTTCGTTTTTGCTGACCTCAGACGGCTCGCGGCGAAAAAAGCGCTGGCTTCCTCAAGAAAGTCATTTTCCTTTTTCAAACGGCGGATTTCTTTTTCCTGTTCCTTAACCTGCTGTCGGAGCTTTAAGAGTTCCTCATTAAGCGTCATGGCGCTTTGCGGGGTCTGTGAACCTGCCCCAAGGTCGAGGCTGCCAGGGCGGTTGGCCCGTACCCAGCCATACATAGTATTCTTTGGTACCCCCAGTTCTTTGGCGGCTTTTGCTTGTCCGATTTCCTTTGCGAGTTTCACTGCCTGTACTTTGTATTCATGGTCGTATTGCCTGTTTTCTGCCATTTTTGTTCACTCCTTATTCTCTTGATTATATCTCAAATCCTTGAGAATGGGCTGTCAACTTTTTTTATACCATATCAGTCAAGGAATCCCGTACAAAACGCCACTCTCCCGAAAGAAGAACACAAGGAGCGTGACATCTGGACAGTCGAAACCTTATTTAAGGCATTGGAGGTCTGCGATGACGATAACCTGTCACTGGCGTTAAACCTTGCTTTTTCCTGTTCCCTGCGTATGGGCGAGATGCTCGGTCTGACTTGGGACTGCATTGATATTTCTGAACGGAGCATTAAGAATGATTGTGCTTATATCTTTGTGAATAAGGAGCTGCAACGTGTCAACCGCAATGCTCTGGAGCAGTTAGGCGAAAAGGGCGTAATGTTCAAGTTCCCGCCTGCGGTGGCAAGCACCCATACCGCTCTGGTACTGAAAGAGCCAAAGACAAAGACCAGCATCCGAAAGATTTTCCTGCCTAAGACGGTTGCGGAAATGCTTGTGCAAAGGCATAAGGACATAGAAAACCTCAAAGAGCTGTTCGGGGAGGAATATATGGACTTCAACCTTGTATTTGCTTCTTCCTGCGGCAGACCCATCGAGGGGCAGGTTATCAATCGGGCATTGGGAAAACTCATTAAGGATAATGATTTGCCGCCAGTCGTCTTTCACAGCTTCCGCCATTCAAGCATCACTTATAAGCTGAAGCTCAATGGCGGCGACATGAAATCCGTGCAGGGCGATTCTGGACATGCACAGGTCAAGATGGTAGCAGATGTGTACTCGCATATCATAGACGACGACAGACGGATAAATGCACAGAGGTTTGAAGAACAGTTTTATCAAAGCAAAGCCGCCCCCGCTACGGAGGAAGTGCAGAAAGAAATAAAGGTTGAAACAGTATCGCAGACAGACCAAGAAATGCTTCTGAAACTGCTTGCCAATCCAGAGATGGCGGCGTTGCTGAAATCGCTTGCAAAAAATTTATAAGGCATAGAAAGGCAATCTTTTTATAGGTTGCCTTTTATTGATTGGTTTTTCAGCGAATTAAATTGAAGTGATAAGTCTTTTCCTTTAGACAAGAGGTTACAAATACCAATCTTTCTGGTAAGTTTTTTCTAACCCTTTTTACTGGCGAAAGCAGTTATGTCCCTTGCATTTATGGAAAAATTTGTTGATATATGTTACACTAAGATTGAAATTAATTAGAATCTGATGGAGGAACATAATGCAAAAAGGGGCTAGAAAATGGATTGAATACTACTGGAATTATGTAAATTCTGATAAATACACCACTTTACAACTTTTCCATAAAAAAAATGTCATACAGGACTTTCTGATGTATAATAAGTTTGCAAACAAAAAAATACGAAAGAAAGTGATCCTGTACGACAGACTTATTATACAACGAAAAAACTATAATTGGTAGACTTTATCATTATTTTTACATTTATTTTGAGGCTTGTTCCATTCCTACAGCCGAGACATTGGTCCTGCTCCTGCTGTCCATACTGACACTGGAGTCAGCGGATTCCATCCGTTTCCTTTACAGACATTTCCTGTCAAAGCTAACAGATAAATCCCTGAATGCCTTTTACTATGCCTGCTCCTATGCCAAAGTGGATTATTCCAGGTTTATGAATGCAACAGCATCTATGGCATTGAAACTAATCCCGAAATCCTTAGAGACGCAGCCCGTTTTTTTATGCATGGATGATACCATTGTTCCCAAATATGGAAAGAAATTTGAGGATGTCTCAAAACTCTTTGACCATTCCGCGCACAACGGCAGCGGCTACCTGAATGGGCACTGCTTTGTAAGTGTCATGCTCTGTGTGCCAATGTGGGATAAAGGCAAGATTGTTTACCAGGCGTTTCCGCTTTCCTACCGTATGTGGCAGAAAGAAGAGTCAAAATTAAAGCTGGCTGCTTCCATGGTACGCCAGGCCATGCCTGAATTACAGGAAAAGGCGAATGTCATTATCCTATGCGACAGCTGGTATACAAAAGGGGATCTGGTTTCTGTCGTGGATGAATACCCAAACCTTGGCCTAATCGGAAATGCAAGGTATGACTCTGTCCTTTATGACCTTGCCCCGCAGCCGACCGGAAAAAGGGGCAGGCCTGCAAAACATGGGAAACGTCTTTCGGCGGAAAAAGATTTTACACTTTCGGATGAAAAAATAGGCGGTTATTATATTGGGATGCGCCGTGTCCTTACAAATATTTTCGGCACAAGGGAAGTTTTTGCCTATGTGACAGCCACAGAGAAGGAAGGCGGTTCCAGGCGCCTGTTCTTCAGTACGGTTTTCCCCACACAGCTGCAGATTTTTTGTGCATGGCAGGAAAAGACCCCCCTGAACCAGACGGGGAGTGCATGGATGGATTACATCCCCTTGTTCCTGTACTCATTCAGATGGAAGATAGAAGTCAGCTATTACGAACAGAAAACCTTCTGGTCACTATGCAGCTATATGGTGCGCAGCCGGAAAGGGATTGAAATGCTGGTTAATCTGATCAACATAGCTTATTGTGCGATGAAACTGCTGCCATATCAGGATGAAGCATTTTCAAAGTACCGTAGGGAAAGCGCACAGGATTTCAGGTTTGTGCTCAGCGAGCGGATCAGGCAGGAGGTATTTTTTGCCACTTTCGTGAAAAAGAGCGAAAGTATAATAAAATCATCTGCCCTTATGAGAGCCTTAAAATACCTTGTTCAGCAAAAGGAGCGCTATTTATAATAGTTGTAAAGTGGTGTATGGAATATAGGATAAGGAAAGCTCCGATAGATATTGATAGACTATATCTCAAAGGAATTGTAATAGCCTATTATAATAAAAAATCGAACTATGTTATTTGTTCCGATTATGACAAGCCCAATTACTGTATGCTTACAGGAAACAACCGCTTTCCACAGTTTAATATATGTGAGTATATTGCAACCTATAGAAATGAGTTTTTTTATTGTTTCTTCGGATATAGAGAATTGAAACTTTTTGAAAGAGAATTTTCAAAATTTTCGACAGGGAGAAAAAGCATTGCTTATAACAGGGAATTTAAAAAGCTGCTTAATAAATTACAAAGTGTTTCAGAGGTAGAAAGCAGAAAAGAAAAAGACATCTATACAGCGTTTAATGAAGCATGGGATTTTTATAGTTTTGGAAAAAAGCAGGACTTGAAAAAGTATCATGAGAACGATATAGCCAAGTATAAGAAAATTTATGAAAATAATTTTTCCTATCTAAAAGTATTGTCTGAAATAAATTATACGAAAAATAATCAGAGGCTTATGATACTTACCGTTATCATTTCGATTGTAGCGATATTCATTAGTATTTTGACCGCATAAAAATACAGGAAAGATGAGATTAAAGCTATTCCCATAGAAAAACGTGTGATATACTGTAAAAGTAAACAATAAGCGTACATAAAACTTGGTATTCCGATTTAGAATTTCAAGTTTAAGGATATATGAAGCAGCAGAACTTGAAGTCGCAAATTGTGATTTCAAGTTACTCATAGTTTTGAAGTTCCAATCTGGCATTTCAAAATAGAAAGGGCGATAAAGATGGCTGATACAGAACAAACAGCTCTGACAAAGGCAAATAATGATACCCAAGAAATAAGCATTGAATCAGCAGAGTCCGATATAAAAAACATGATATATGTTATCCGTAACCAGCAGGTTATGATAGACAGTGATTTAGCGATGCTGTATCAAGTAGAAACGAGAGTATTAAATCAGGCAGTAAAGCGTAACATTTCAAGATTTCCAGAAAGATTCCGATTTCAACTGACGAAAGAGGAATATGAAAACTTGAAATCACAATTTGTGATTTCAAGTTTGGAGGATGATAATGGATATGGCGGACGTAGGAAATTGCCATTTGTATTCACAGAACAAGGGATTGCAATGCTTTCTGCTGTTTTGCGTAGTGATGTTGCTATCCGAGTAAGCATTAGGATTATGGACACTTTTGTGGAGATGCGGAAGTATATGGCAAATACCTCTTTGCTGTATGAGCGGTTAAATGCAATGGAGGTTCGCCAGATAAATTACCAAGCGGAAACAGATGAGCGTTTTGAGAGAGTTTTTGAGTACATATCCGAGCATGAGGAATCCAGTCAAAAGGTATTTTTTGACGGACAGATTTACGATGCGTTCAGTCTGATAGTAAATCTAATTCAAAAAGCAGAGAAAGAAATCACTCTGATAGACGGATATGTGGATGTTGGGACATTGAATTTGCTTTCAAAGAAAAAGTCTGATGTTGCAGTAACTATTTATACACAGAAACAGACGAAGCTAACGAAAGCCGATGTTAAGTAGTGTCTGCTGATTAGGTTTAAAACACTTGATTTTACCGACTTTTACCGCATTTTATGGTATAATACCTGCAAGGATTTTGATAAAATCAAACCGTTTTTCTTGCAGTTATTCTGCATATTTTATGTATAAAGGGGCTAAATCAATGTACAAACCTATTAACAAGTTACACCACTCGTTTCTCGATTTCAACCAGCCTATGGGACTCCACATGAACTCGGATAACCGCTGGATCAAACTGGCTGACCGAATCCCATGGGATGAATTTGAAGTAAAATATGCCAGACTGTTCCCGAGTGGTACGGGTAATGTTGCCAAGCCATTTCGGATGGCGTTAGGAGCCCTGATCATCCAGACCAAGTTCCAGTATTCTGATCGTGAACTCGTGGAACAGATCACAGAGAATCCATATCTGCAGTACTTTATCGGACTTCCCGGCTATCAGGAAGAAGCTCCGTTTGATGCAAGCACACTGGTTCTTTTTCGCAAACGCATTTCTGCTGAAATGCTGATGGAAGTAAATGAGTATCTTCTTGCTCACAAAGATGATGACAACAATACACCACCATCTTCCGGAAACTCCGGCGATAATGACGCTTTGAAAGAAGACACAAACAAAGGAACACTGACACTGGACGCAACCTGTGCACCGGCAGACATCCGTTATCCCCAGGATATTTCACTCCTGAACGAAGCAAGGGAGAAACTGGAAACCATCATTTACCGTTTTTGCAAATCCTATGGTCTTCCACTGCCAAGACGCTATAGAAGACGTGCCAGAAAAGATTATCTTTCATTTGCCAAAAGTAAAAAACATAGTGCAAAGAAAATCAGGAAGGCACTGCGCAAACAGCTTGGTTACGTTGCAAGAGACATCGGATATCTGGAAAAGTTCATGAGCGACGGATATGCGATGACAGATAAAGAAATTAGTTTGTATCTGACTATCATCACGCTGTACGAGCAGCAGAAGTACATGTACGATAACAAAGTACACTCAGTGGAACATCGTATCGTAAGCATCTCGCAGCCATGGCTTCGTCCTATTGTCAGGGGGAAAGTAAAAGCCCCAGTTGAATTTGGTGCAAAGTTTGATCTAAGCCTTGACAGTGAAGGATACGGACGCATCGAAAAAATATCGTTTGAAGCATATAACGAGAGCACCTGCCTGATTGAAGCGGTAGAACGCTTCAAGGAACGCACCGGTTATTATCCGAAACGTGTGCTGGCAGATCAGATATACCGGACCAGAGAAAACAGGAGTTATTGCAAAGAGCATGGGATCCGTCTGTCAGGACCAAAACTGGGCAGACCAAGTGCTGCAGTAAAAGTTGATAAAAAACAAGAGTATCAGGATAATACTGACAGAATCGAAGTGGAACGTACTTTTAGCTTAAGCAAACGCTGCTATGGCATGGACTGTATTACCACCAAGCTGGAGGAAACGCAGTTAACTTCTGTCGCATTATCTGTATTTGTGATGAATCTATTCAAGATTCAGAGGCGAATACTTTATGCTCTTTTGTATCTGATCCGATTTTGGTGTAACTGGAGCAGATGTAAGAGTTGGAAGTTGCAAATATTTGCTTAATCAGCAGACACTAAGTATTTCAATGCACAGTACCCGACATTGAAGATAAAATATACCAAAGTATTCCATGACAGATTTTTGATTCTTGACCGAACAATAGCCTATCATGTAGGAGCGTCTTTGAAAGATGCGGGAAAAAAGTGTTTTGGAATCAATCTAATTCAAGATGCAGGCATCATCAAAGACATCCTGCAAAGGTTGGAACTGGAAACGGAGAAATAAGAAGTTCTTTGAGGTCACAATTTGTGACCTTAGAAAAAAGCAAAGAGGAATGATAAACTCTTTGAGGTCGCAATTTGCGACCTTAGAAAAAATGCAAACAGCTTAAACTATTCTGGGATTAGTTGTGAAATGCAGGTATCAATCGGGAAAGGTTTTACAGCGTAACATTTCCCTAAATTCAAGCCCCTTGCTAATCGCCTGCTAAAAGGAGCATCTAAAACGCCTTAAAATTAGCAGTCACATGGAGGTACGAGATAACATTTTGAATCCGTGATAAGCAAGGAAATAAAGGGATTAGATAACACTAAGAGGGAGCTGCCTACTAGCGAATGGTTCTACTCCTAAGCGGTAGGCCGGAGGTTCAAATCCTCTTAGCGACGTCTTGAGAAATACCGAAAGCACTGGGATTCCAGAGTTTTCGGTATTCTTATCTGTCTAAGTTACCAGTCAGAATAGTGTTTCTGCTAATTTTTCAAAAACATAGAATATACTCATAGTTTTGAGATTCCAATCTGGCATTTCAAAATAGAAAGGATGATAAAGATGGCTGATACAGAACAAACAGTTCTGATAAAAGCAAAGAATGATATCCAGAAAATAAGCATCGAATCAGCAGAGTCCGATATAAAAAGCATGACATATGTTATCCGTAACCAGCAGGTTATGACAGACAGTGATTTGGCAATGCTGTATCAGGTAGAAACGAGAGTATTAAATCAGGCAGTAAAGCGTAACATTTCAAGATTTCCAGAAAGATTCCGATTTCAACTGACGAAAGAGGAATATGAAAACTTGAAATCACAATTTGTGATTTCAAGTTTGGAGAATGATAATGGATATGGCGGGCGTAGGAAACTGCCATTTGTTTTTACAGAACAAGAAATTGCAATGCTTTCTGCTGTTTTGCGTAGTGATGTTGCTATCTGAGTAAGCATTAGGATTATGGACACTTTTGTGGAGATGCGGAAGTATATGGCAAATACATCTTTACTGTATGAGCGGTTAAATGCAATGGAGGTTCGCCAGATAAATTACCAAGCGGAAACAGACGAGCGTTTTGAAAGAGTTTTTGCGTACATATCCGAACATGAGGAATCCAGCCAAAAGGTATTTTTTGACGGACAAATTTATGATGCGTTTAGTCTGATAGTGAATCTAATTCAAAAAGCAGAGAAAGAAATCACTCTGATAGACGGATATGTAGATATTGGAACACTGAATCTGCTTTCAAAGAAAAAGTCTGATGTTGCAGTTACAATTTATACGCAGAAACAGACGAAGCTAATGAAAGCCGATGTTAAGAATTTCAATGCACAGTACCCGGCATTGAAAATAAAATATACCAAAATATCTCATGACAGGTTTTTGATTCTTGACCGAACGACAGCCTATCATGTGGGGGCGTCTTTGAAAGATGCAGGAAAAAAATGTTTTGGAATTAATTTAATTCAAGATACAGGTATCATCAAAGATATTCTGCAAAGATTGGATTTGGAAACAGGAGAATGAGAAGTTCTTTGAGGTCACAATTTGTGACCTTAGAAAAAATACGGACAGATATTTTTTTAAAACAAATTTTATAATCAATCACCACTTTACAACTATTATAAATAGCGCTCCTTTTGCTGAACAAGGTATTTTAAGGCTCTCATAAGGGCAGATGATTTTATTATACTTTCGCTCTTTTTCACGAAAGTGGCAAAAAATACCTCCTGCCTGATCCGCTCGCTGAGCACAAACCTGAAATCCTGTGCGCTTTCCCTACGGTACTTTGAAAATGCTTCATCCTGATATGGCAGCAGTTTCATCGCACAATAAGCTATGTTGATCAGATTAACCAGCATTTCAATCCCTTTCCGGCTGCGCACCATATAGCTGCATAGTGACCAGAAGGTTTTCTGTTCGTAATAGCTGACTTCTATCTTCCATCTGAATGAGTACAGGAACAAGGGGATGTAATCCATCCATGCACTCCCCGTCTGGTTCAGGGGGGTCTTTTCCTGCCATGCACAAAAAATCTGCAGCTGTGTGGGGAAAACCGTACTGAAGAACAGGCGCCTGGAACCGCCTTCCTTCTCTGTGGCTGTCACATAGGCAAAAACTTCCCTTGTGCCGAAAATATTTGTAAGGACACGGCGCATCCCAATATAATAACCGCCTATTTTTTCATCCGAAAGTGTAAAATCTTTTTCCGCCGAAAGACGTTTCCCATGTTTTGCAGGCCTGCCCCTTTTTCCGGTCGGCTGCGGGGCAAGGTCATAAAGGACAGAGTCATACCTTGCATTTCCGATTAGGCCAAGGTTTGGGTATTCATCC
This sequence comes from Lachnospiraceae bacterium JLR.KK002, assembly GCA_036941025.1. NCBI lineage: Bacteria > Bacillati > Bacillota > Clostridia > Lachnospirales > Lachnospiraceae > Lachnospiraceae bacterium JLR.KK002. Next base: position 3,467,098 of record JAYMNP010000001.1, on the reverse strand, counting down.
ACGACAGAAACCAGATCCCCTTTTGTATACCAGCTGTCGCATAGGATAATGACATTCGCCTTTTCCTGTAATTCAGGCATGGCCTGGCGTACCATGGAAGCAGCCAGCTTTAATTTTGACTCTTCTTTCTGCCACATACGGTAGGAAAGCGGAAACGCCTGGTAAACAATCTTGCCTTTATCCCACATTGGCACACAGAGCATGACACTTACAAAGCAGTGCCCATTCAGGTAGCCGCTGCCGTTGTGCGCGGAATGGTCAAAGAGTTTTGAGACATCCTCAAATTTCTTTCCATATTTGGGAACAATGGTATCATCCATGCATAAAAAAACGGGCTGCGTCTCTAAGGATTTCGGGATTAGTTTCAATGCCATAGATGCTGTTGCATTCATAAACCTGGAATAATCCACTTTGGCATAGGAGCAGGCATAGTAAAAGGCATTCAGGGATTTATCTGTTAGCTTTGACAGGAAATGTCTGTAAAGGAAACGGATGGAATCCGCTGACTCCAGTGTCAGTATGGACAGCAGGAGCAGGACCAATGTCTCGGCTGTAGGAATGGAACAAGCCTCAAAATAAATGTAAAAATAATGATAAAGTCTACCAATTATAGTTTTTTCGTTGTATAATAAGTCTGTCGTACAGGATCACTTTCTTTCGTATTTTTTTGTTTGCAAACTTATTATACATCAGAAAGTCCTGTATGACATTTTTTTTATGGAAAAGTTGTAAAGTGGTGTAATCAATGTAAACCATTTTAAAATTACTTTTGAAAAAAGAAAGTCTGTCAGAATATGGTGAATTGTGTTATAATTTACACAGATTCAGTATAGGAAAACAAACAGAGAAAAGAAAACAGGACACAAGAGGAGAAATTTAATGTCTGCAGGATGGAAATTTCCGGCAAATAATTTTGGAATTATCAATGGCATTGGAGAAGCCGGTATTGAAACATTTAAAGGAACGCCCTGTAAATCTCTGGCGCGGGAAATATGCCAGAATTCTCTGGACGCCAGAATATACCAGGATAAACCTGTAATAATTGAATTTTCTCTCAGGCAGATTGACAGTAAGCTGATTCCGGATTTTTCAACATTAAAGGAAGCTGTTAAATCATGCTTTAATTTCTGGGAGAAACAGAAGAATAAGAAAACAGTTGATTTTTTTAAAAAGGCGGTCGCAATTTCAGAGCAAAAACAGATACCACTGCTCAGAATCAGTGATTTTAATACCACAGGCCTGACTGGTTCCGATAAAGAATATAATACCCCATGGCAGAATCTGGTAAAGGCTTCCGGTGTATCTGATAAAAGCGGGAGTTCCGGCGGAAGTTTTGGTATTGGAAAATCTGCACCCTTTGCCTGCTCTGATTTGCGTACGGTATTTTATTCTACATATGATGAAAACGGTCTGAAAGCTACCCAGGGCGTTGCAAGGCTTGTTTCCTTTGTTTTAAACAGTGAAGATTCCGGAGACGGTGAGGAAATCATAAGTACGGGAATTGGATATTACGGTGAGACAGAGCGGAATCAGGCCATTCGGGAATGCTGGTCTTTGGATGAAACATTTCACAGAACAAAAGCTGGCACAGATGTATTTATACCAGGATTTACAGAAAGGCCTGAATGGGAGATTGAAATTATCATTTCCATACTGGAAGATTTTCTGGTATCGGTTTATCTGGGTTTTCTGGAAGTAAGAGTGGAAAATACGGTTATTTCCAGAACAACTCTTCCTGAAATTATGGAAGAATATAAAGAAAGTGCAGTGAAGGCTTACAATTATTATCAGACGCTGATTTCTCCGGAAGCCCATGTTATGACGGAAAATTATGAAGGACTGGGTGATGTGGAACTACATATACTGATTCAGAACGGATTACACAGACGTGTACTGATGAGCCGAATGAACGGTATGAAAGTGTTTGACCAGAAAAATTTTCCCAGTGCCATTCAGTTTGCAGGAATATGTATTTTGAAAGATGTAGCCATCAATTCTTATTTTCGTGAGATGGAAAATCCCCGGCATGATGCATGGGAACCGGAACGTCATAAAAGACCGGCAGAGGCGAAAAGGCTGAAGCAGGGTCTGTTTCGTTATATCAAAGAAAATATTCTGGCGTTTGGACGTAAAACAACGGTTGCGGAAGTGGATGCGGAAGGTATGGGCGAATATCTGCCTGATGATGCGATTAATGATGAAGAAAAAAATAAGTATGAGAGCATTGCCGACGTTACAAAAAATGTTGAAATAGAAATCTCTGATTTAAAAAAATGTCAGAAGGGTTCAGAGAGAACACTGCATGGAAATGATACGGACATGGAAAATGCTCAGGGAATTCCTGACGAAGAAGGATTTGGCGACAGGGGCAGCAGGGATTTTGGCAATGATGAGCGCCGCCAGTCAGAAAATGGTTCGGGGTTTGGAAGGAATGAAGGAAATAATTCGGGAATTAGCCGCACAGGAAACAACCGATATGATACAGGTATTGATGGAAAACCTTCTCAGCAAATCAGAAAAAAATTTGAAATCAGAACCATGGAAGTCCGTTTAATTCTTCTGGATGGAAAAAATAACCGTTACTGTCTGTTTTTCATTCCGGAAGAAACTTCCGGAGAAGGGTATCTGCAGTTTAAACTTTCCGGAGAACAGAACAACATGATTGTGAATGTAAGTAATGCGTCCAATCTGATAACAGGAGATTTGCTGAAAACATCCGGAAATCTGATTTATCTGGAGCATATTGTTGCAAAAAATAAAATGTCTGTTGAATTTAATGTAGATTATGGGGAAAACAGTTCTATGGAGGTAAATTTATATGGATATAAGATATAAACTTTATCCGTATCCTGTTTTAAGTTCCGGTACCGACGATTATCTGAACAGTTCGTTTCAGTTTCAGGCAGATGTGGAAAAGGGTATCCGCGAGTTGAAATTTACCTTTACCATGGAACTCCGTAATGAGGGACTCAATAAGAAAATAAAAGAAGGAATGGCTGAATTTTTAATACATATTGAATGTCCCCAGACCTGCTATCGAAATGTTGTGACAGCAGATGAGCCTGTATTTACCAGGAGGATTCAGGAAAAATTTCTGAACGGAAAAGTTTCCATGTGTGCTTTTGTGGTGGCTCGAAAAGATATTTCAGAATATTCCAATGCGGATTTTAATCCGGATTATGGCAGTATTACATTTTCCATTGACAGAGGAAGCATTCTGGCCGTGGGAGGCCAATATGATTTTACCGTAATAAAAGATACGGAAGAACTGGCAAAAATCCCGTCTGTATTTACCATATGCAAATATGCCGCCGATACGGATGAGAATATGAAAATTGACATGGATGGAGAAAAAATAGTAATTGCACTGTCAGACAGCAGCTTTCAAAATTACAGAATGCTGGCAAATATGCCTGCTTTGCTGCCTGTATTTCACGCCATGATTATTGTTCCGGCCCTTATCTTCGTATTTGAAACCATGCGGCGGGAAGGGACAGAAGAATATGAAACCAGAAGATGGTACATGGCAGTCAGAAAAACACTGGCAAAATACAATATCCTTTTTAATCATGATACTTTATGTGATATTCCATCTTACGTTCTGGCGCAGAAATTGCTGGATTTGCCCATAGACAGAGCATTGCAGGCAATTACCATGCTGGATGACAGTGAGGAGGAGTAGGATGATAATACATTTTATAAAAGAGGATGCTCTTTCCGCATTAAAAATGAATGTAAAAGGGAATATTAAATTATATGAACTTTCCACAAACAGATGGATTTACGATTATTTTGACGGAGAAAATCCTTTTGCTGAATATAAACTGCAGGTGCCTGATTTTCAGTTCTGCAATAATAAAAATGATGTGGAAAATGCAATCCGCCTTTATACTGCCATGAAGGGTCTGACTGATACGCAGGCGTCTGACGAACGCTTGTGGGCGGGCCTGTGCCATAGTGATTTCTGGGAATTTTTGCATGAGCGATGGAAAGAGGATAAAATCAGAACAAATCCGGAATCTATTGTTCTGGGACGTTATTTTCTGAATACAAAAAACGGTGTTCGGAGAGCATTATTTGGAAATACATTATCCCGCCTGTGGTGGCTCGGAAGACTTACTTACGATGAAAAAAGAAAAGATCCTTTTGAATTGACCCGGTACTGGGAAAAGGATTTCTCCACAAAATTTTTTATTCTGTTTTCCAGTAATTTTATGGGAAACAGAGAAATTACAAAAGGGCTTATTTCAGCCCTTATGGCTCTGGAAAAAGAAGATTTTACGGTGGGAGCCAGAAAACGTGATATTTATTATCAGGCCAGCCAGTATCTGAACATATACGGCGGTACACATATTCTGGATTATTATACAGCCGAAGAAATTAAAGAAAAAATATTACGGTATATGCGGGGACTGGCAGGAAAAAGACGGTAACAGTTCAGCTTGCGCCATTTGCAAAGGTACCTTTTCATGCCGGCATGATTCGCACAGAATACAGACTATGGCTGAACAGTAACGAACTGTTACGTTAATTGATAAAGTATGGGGAAGAAGGTTTGCAAAGCATTAAAATGTATGTTATAATACCAGAAGATTATCACGTGTCGAATGAGCACGATTTATCATACTATGTCAGTGATTTGGGGATTTCATTTGTACGGCGGAGGAGAATAAATGGAAAATGACAGCTCACGAAAGATAAAAGTACAGGCCATATCGGTTATAACATTATTTGTATTTTTATTTGATATTTATGTTATCGTTAATATGCAGAATAATTATCAGGTTCTTGGAATTGCTGCTCTCGTAACCTTAATCTGCGTCAGCCTGACAATCAGCAGATGGCTGAAGCTGGGAGAAAAAGAAAGTCAGCGCTCGGAAGAACAGTATGTGGATATCATGAAAGCGGAAAAATCCACACATCTGGTTTCACAGAAAAAATTTCAGGAGCTGGATGAAAAACTGAATTTTATCGGTCAGAAAATTATGCCTCTGGAAAAGGCAAATTCTGTAAATCAGAAAAAGATTGCAAATATGCTGGAATCTCTGATGGACGGCCAGAAAAAAGTTGCAAAGATAACAATCAGCCGCAGTAAGGAAAATGCCAATGCACTGATGAATTCCAACGATCAGATGATAAAACAGATGGAAGAATTTCAACAGTCCATTTATGGTATGAAAGATGAAGTTTCATCAAGACAGGATGCAATTTTGTCAAAACAGGATGAAGTTTTGTCAAAACAGGATGCGATTTTATCGAAGCAGGATGAGGCTTTATCGAAACAGGATGAGTCTTTGTCAAAACAGGATGAAATTTATCAGAAAAAGCTGCAGAGAATGGATGATGAACAGAAGGAATTAATAGAAAAAATCCAGCAGTCTTCCAGTCTTATAAAAGATATTATTGATGTAATACCGGAGAAAATTGACCAGATTCCCCAGTCTGTGATGGACCAGGTTTCTACTCTGAAAGAAACTTCGTATGCTGTACCGATACCGGAACCAGAGCCGGAACCGATAATACTGGAGGAGCTGATACCGGAACCAGAGCCGGAACCGACAATATTGGAAGAAGCGATACCAGAACCGGAACCGGTAATACTGGAAGAACCCATGCCAGAACCGGAACCAGTAATACTGGAAGAAGCGACACCGGAACCGGTAATACTGGAGGAACCAATAGTGGAATCTGAACCGGTTGCAGCAGAGCCGGAACCAGTGGCGGAAGAACCGGTGATAGAAGAAGAGGTTGAAATACCGGAGCCGGAATCTGTGGTGGAAGAACCAGTGATAGAAGAAACGGTTGAAATACCGGAGCCGGAATCTGTGGTGGAAGAACCGGTGATAGAAGAAGCGGTTGAAATGCCGGAACCGGAGCCGGTAATACTGGAAGAATCCATGCCGGAACCAGAACCGGAACTGATTTCAATGCCGGAATCAGCAGTAATGGAAGAATCCATGCCGGAGTCAGAATTAATAGCGGAGCCTTTAGCAGAGGAAGCGCTGATAACGGAGACAGAACCGGAACCAATAATACTGGAAGAACCTGTATCTGGACCAGTTATGGAACCGGAGCCTGTAATAGCAGAAACAGCCGAACCGGAACCAGTGATAGAAGAAGCGGTTGAAATGCCGGAACCGGAGCCGGTAATACTGGAAGAACCAATAGTGGAATCTGAACCGGTTGTAGCAGAGCCGGAACCAGTGATAGAAGAAGCGGTTGAAATGCCGGAACCGGAGCCGGTAATACTGGAAGAACCAATAGTGGAATCTGAACCGGTTGTAGCAGAGCCGGAACCAGTGATAGAAGAAGCGGTTGAAATGCCGGAACCGGAGCCGGTAATACTGGAAGAACCAATAGTGGAATCTGAACCGGTTGTAGCAGAGCCGGAACCAGTGATAGAAGAAGCGGTTGAAATGCCGGAACCGGAGCCGGTAATACTGGAAGAACCCATGCCGGAACCAGAACCAATAGTGATTCCGGAAATCAGCAATATGATGACGCCGGAAGATATTGCAGCTTTACTGGCAAGCGCTGATGAAGAACCCATAGAGGAATCAGAGCCAATTCCGGAGCCAATCATTGAACCATTGGTAATGCCGGAACTGAATACAGCACCGAAAATAGTACCAGTTCCGGAGCCAGGCGCATCAGCCGGTATCCTGAGACCGGAGGAAATCGCAGCATTGATTGCGAATGCCGCAACAGAAGAACTGCCGGATACAACTGCAGGAATTGTGGAGGATATAAAACCTCCTCTGCCGGATTTATCTGACCCAAACAGAGCAATGAGTCCGGAAGACATTGCAGCATTAATTGCAAATATGTAAAGAACAGGAACCTCGTTTCAAAATACGAGGTTCTTTTTTATTCTCAAATTTCTATCAAATTTCATAATTATAATGAGACACAATATCAGATGATAGAAAGGCGGTAACAGAAATTGGACAAAAGATGTGTGATTTGCGGACTTCCGGAACATTACAGGAAAATTAAATTTGACGAAAAAGGGGTATGCAATTATTGTAATTTTTATCAGGAAAACAGGGATTTTCTGGAAGATTCCAGGAAGCTGGAGGAAATTTTCCGTGAAAAAGCAGAACATGCAAAACGGAGGGCAAAAGAAAATGGCAGTAAGTATGACTGTCTGGTAGGATTCAGCGGAGGAAAAGACAGTACATATGTGATTCACCAGTTGAAGAAAAAATATGGTATGCGGGTACTGGCTTTTACGTTTCAAAATGGTTTTTCTACGGAATACGGAAGAAAGAATATTGAAAATGCCCTGCAGAAAATGCCGGTAGACCACATTACATTTTCCATGGGCGATGAGGAACTGAGAAAAACATACAGTCTCTGTGTAAAATTTCTCCATAATTTCTGTTCTGTCTGTTTTCATTATATGCATTATTACAGCTATCTGCTTGCAGGACAGTATGGAATTCCTCTGATAGTAAACGGACGTACCAGAGGGCAGATTTTACAGACAGCGCTGAAAAAAAAGCATCTGGAGCCCTTTGAAACCTCTCATTCCCTTCTGGATTTTGAGTATCAGATGTTCCATGGGCTGGAAAAAAAACTTCGGAAAACCGGTAAAACAGATTATCTGGATGATATTGAAGTGGAAGCCTTGTCATATTTCGCTTATCATGATATAAAAGAAGAAGAGGTAATACGCACACTGGAAAAAAGCATTGGATGGACAAGACCGGAAAAGAAAGCAGGCAGTCATCCTGACTGTTTTGCTCATGCAATGGCAGAATATATGAGTATTAAAAAGCGGGGCCTGCCCATTCGCCAGGGAGAGCTTTCGGTAGAGGTACGGAGAGGAAAGCTGACTCTGGAAGAAATGGACAGGATTCTGGAGCGTGACATGAAGCATTATACAACCATATCGAAACAGGAAAAACGAAGATTTGAGGACAGAATACAGATTAAGGAAAAATGAAAAAAACAAGTATTTTAGTCATTGAGGATGAGAAAAAATTATTAAAGGCATTGACAGATTTTTTCACCATACATGAATATCAGGTTTACACAGCGGAAAACGGCCTGGAGGGAATACAGCAGTTTAAGGTGCACAGTGAGGAAATAAGCTGTGTGCTGCTGGATATTATGCTGCCATTTATGGACGGCAATGAAGTGTTAAAGCAGATTCGTGTATTTTCCAATGTTCCGGTAATTATGCTGACTGCCAAAGAGGAAGTGGAAGATCAGCTGGAAAGCCTTTCTCACGGAGCAGATAATTATATTGTAAAACCATATTCCCTGGCTGTGGTGAAAATGCATGTGGAAGCGCTGATAAAACGTTTCCGGCAGGAAGAAGAGTTTCTGACAGCAGGAAATATACGGATAGAAATTGCAGCTCATAAGCTGTATGTGAATGATATATTCGTAGAAACAACACCGAAAGAATTTGAGCTGATGTTGTTTTTCATGAAAAATGAAGGAGTTGTTCTGACAAGAGACCATATTCTTGACAGCATCTGGGGATATCATTATGTGGGAGATACCAGAACCATTGATACCATTGTCAAACAGCTTCGGAAAAAACTGGGAAATATATCCTGTATCCGAACCGTATACGGAGTGGGATATTGCTTTGAGGGTAAAGGGAATGGAACGGAAACTTAATACAGATATTTTTTTACTGCAATGCCTGTTCCTTCTGGCAGTTACAGGAATCAGCGTCCTGCTGTATACGATTTTTATGCCTGTTTATTATGAGCGTGTGAAAGACAGGCAGATTATACAGGCATATCATGATATTGGAGAACTGGTTTTGTCAGAGCTGGAAGAAAAAGATTATGTGATGTTTGCAAATTATGAGAATGAAAATTTAAATTTTTTTATTGCAGATGAAAATATGAAACCTGTTTATGTTACGAAATCAAATGACAGCGAAGCCAACGCCATCAATCGAAATATTACCAGAAAGATAAATTCTTTTTCCAGAGAACCGGAGATTATCCGTAACAGCGGAAAATTACTGGAGACAGCCAGATATCGGGGAATTATGACTCAGAATGAAACAGATTATTATATTGTAATCAAAGATATTGCCGCAGGAAGGAAAAGTATTACCATGGCGGAAAAATTTTATCTGGTAATGTTTCTGCTGCTGATGATACCGGGAAGCATTTTTGTGGTATTTTTCTGGAAACGAAGGTTAAATCCTCTGGAACAGTTGGTTTTTACTGCAGAACAGACAGCAAATGGTAATTTTTCCGGGCAGGTACAGGAACAGGGGCGGTACGAAGAACTGAATCGTCTTTCTGCCAGTGTAAATAAAATGTCCCGGCAGCTTCAGGAACAGACTGGCCGCCTGGAAGAGAATAAAAAGCAGATGCTTCATCATAATGTGCGTCAGGATCAGATGGAAAAAAGGCGTAAGGAACTGATTGCCAATATATCTCATGAACTGAAGACTCCTCTGGCAGTCATTGCAAGTCAGGCAGAAATGCTGGAATATGCGCAGGATGACCGGGAATATTATATTTCTTCTATTCAGGAAGAAGTGACGAAAATGTCCGATATGGTCAGCCGGCTTCTGAATCATTCTGTTCTGGAACATCAGATGGAAAATATGATTCAGAAAACCTTCGACATGAAAGAAGTGATGGATTACATTATTGTAAAATATGAAGGAATGATTAAAAAGAAAAGAATACGTATGGAAACCTTTTTGTCTGAGACATGTTATGTGGAAGGGGACCGGGAATATATTGAGCAGATTGTAAATAATTATATGACAAATGCACTGGAACATACTGATATCGGCGGAAATATCCGTATGACGTTAAAAAAACAGGAACATACGGTACGTGTAAGTGTTTATAATGAAGGAAGCCAGATTCCAGCGGAAGATATGGAAAAAATATGGAGCGGTTTTTACCGAAATCAGCAGGAACCCAGGTATGAAAAAAACGGATTTTCCCATGCAGGTCTTGGACTGTATATTGTGCAGAGCATAGTTACCATGCACAATGGAAATTACGGTGTGGAAAATCTTCCGTCCGGTGTGGAATTCTGGTTTACTCTGCCGGAAGCCTCTGCCCTTACGGAATGATAATCTGATATATGCATATAATAAAAGAAAAATGGAGTATGCCATTTTGAAACGAAAAAAAAATATGAAACAGAAAATAGCAGAAATGGCCTATAAAAAACCGGAGCTTGCAAAAAAGATAACGGTTATGGAAAAATCCATGAAAGAGGTAAGCAAAATTTTAAATGACGGGAAATAAATTTTTGCATATGCTGTAATACTGTCGGACAAAAAGATATGAGTGTGGCATGAAATCAAAGGAAGAAAGGGCTATCTATTATCCAGGGTATGATAACGAAGTATTTATGTAGGGTGACGAAGTGAGCCTGTCCAATTTTGTTCTCAGCAGCCGCAATCTTTTTTTCAATTCCGGCAAAGCGTTTCCTGTCTTTTTTAATTTGAGATTGCAGACTGCTTTTGTATTCGGCGCTACTGCCACGCTTTGCCCCTTTTATCAAATACAGGCTGATTGTTTTATCTCCCAAAGAGGAGAATATATTAAAATCGAGTGACCCCTGCCCGATGCAGCCGGCAGAAGAAACAAACAAGCCGGCAGACGAGACAGGGGCGTTACCTTGTTTTCAAGTTCGGAAAGTGATAATATCGGTTCGAAACTTACTTCCTTGCCGGAGCACCGCCGCCCCGCATACCTGCGGCAACCCTGATGGTGGAGAAGTCCGCCCTGTTAAATTTACGGACACACAGCACAAAGAAAAAGGCGCCAATCAAAACGGTAATAGCCAGTCCCATCAGCGGTGTGATGATAAATCAGCAAATGGAGAACGCCATACCCTGTTCAACCAATTCTTCTGTGGTCAGCGTGTGGGCCCCCAAAGCGATATACTGGAAATCAGATAGTTCATGGATGCGTCAAGGCCGCTCATGGTAGATTTCATCAGAAATGAAAACATCACCAGCATAAACATGGACATAAAGAGCGAGCCCAGCACCCGTCCTTTGCTTCTGATATAATTTAGCAGATTTCTTTGTACGATAGCTGTAATTGGGTTCATTCTCGAATCTCCTTTCCCGTAATTGCCAGGAACACTTCGTTCAGCGTTCCGTTTTTTACTTCAAAATCTGTAAATTCGCCCTTGTGAGCCGACAAAATTTCCAGGGCGGCAGGGGCTTTCTTAGTATGGAACATCAGTTTATTCCCATTTTTTCGATAGGAAACTTCTCGTTTACGCAATGTTGCTTCCAACGGTTCGGTCTGTGTGCAGACAACATCAGTTTCCGTGCCTGTATATTGGTGTTTTAAGTTCTCCGGCGTATCGTGGGCAACGATTTTTCAGTGATCCATAATGACGATTTTTGAGCAGACCTCCGCCTCGTCCAGATAGTAGGTGGTAAGGAAGATCGTCATATTTTTCTGCTTTTGAAGCCGCTGGATATATTCCCACACATTGGCCCTGGTCTGTGGATCCAGACCGGTGGTGGGTTCGTCCAGAAATAAAACTCTGGGGTCATGTACCAGCCCTCTGGCAATCTCAGCTCTTCGTTTCATACCGCCGGACAGACTGCCTACTGCCGCCCGTCCCCATTCCGTAAGTTCCACAAGCTCAAGGGCGAAGCTGATGCGATCCCGCACCTTGTTTTTTGGTACCCTGTAAAAACTGCAATGGTATTTCAGGTTTTCTTCCACTGTCATTTGAGCATCGAGAGTGGAGTCCTGAAAAACAATCCCTATGTCTTTGCGCACTAAACTGCGTTCTTCACGAATATCATGGCCATTGATTATCAGGGATGCGTCTGCTTTATCCAGATTTTTTATGCTCTAATCTGTATGGTGCATTTGGCTCCTGATTCATAATGCTTGTAATTAATGCTCTGGCATCCTGTTTTAAAACCTGAACACCAAAAGACAGCAGGGACATAATGCCTGTTTCGGTTAAGTCCTTTCTGGGAAATGTTGTTTTCACTTTACAGCCCTGTGAATCATAAAAATGCAGCATTAAGAATTTTTCTCCAGTGTCTATGCGGTTAATTATTTTATCTGCATAGACAGCAGAACCCTTTGGTACAAAAGTAATGGAATAAATCCATGTTTTATCCTGCTTACTTAATAGTTGTATTCACAGTAACCTTTATTAATCACAAAATTATATTTATTTTGATGAATTTAGTTTTGAATAAAAATTCCGATATGCTGAATCAACGAAAAATATCCAAAAGGAATATCTGATGATTCAGCATACCGGAGATTGCCCTGTGTTTATCTGTGAAGTACTGATACAGTAGTTACAGAATAATCGGAAGAACATAAATACAGCCTGATGATTACTGTGTTATCCTCGTGTTCATACACATCTTCAAATTCATAAAAATCTTTTTTCAGAAGATGGAGGTTCAGAATTTCTTCATGCTCTTTTTCTGTTTCTGCATTTTTATAATAAACGATATCATATTGAACACCAGATATCAAGAAGATAAACTATATTTATGATAAAAAAGGATAACTTTAATATAGGAAAACGAATTCAGGAACTGCGTTTGTAAAATGGATTAATTCAGGAAAAACTTGCGTTATGTGCAAGCATTACAACAGCCTATCTTGGATTATTAGAAAGAAATCAGAAAAATCCAACTGTAAAAATAATTGAGCAAATATGCGATCAGTTAAATATCAGCCTTAGTGAATTTTTTGCTGATTCCATGCCTCCTGTTCGGACAGATGACTCTCTATCTTTGCAAATCATTATGCAAATAAGCGATAGAACTGTAGAAAAAAACAGTTAATTCTTCAGGTTATAAAAGATATGCTAAAATTCTGTGAGTTATCAAAGAATCATACTTCAGAAAGATCAGATGAACTATAAAAAAGAATACGCAGGGAAAATATGCCTTATATATTTATTTCATTGCGACGAATTTGCGCCGGGTTTCGCGCCAAACTTATCATACCATAATCGCTTTGCGATATGGTATGGTAATCCATGCCACTCCGCTTCGCTCCGGGCGGTATCATGCCTTCCGATATGATACTTCGTTTACACTTTAAGGTATCAAAAATCACAAAAAAAACACCGTCCCCGATGCTCACAGTCATCAAAAACAGTGCTTTCAATGCGCCTCCAGGGGCTCGAACCCTGGACACCCTGATTAAGAGACGCTCAAAGGGGACAAACTGCGCCAAAAATTATCAGGTATCTTAAAGCACCTAATCTGTAATTTCAAAGAAAATCAGAAGAAGCGGCTCGCGACCAGATTCGCGCCCAATACGTTCAGGAAAATTTAATAAAAAGTTTTGAGTTTCCCCATTTTTTCTGGCATCTGATTTCATCACAAAAATAAAAAATGCAAAAACACGTCCTAAATGTTATAATTAAATCACGACAAATAACCAAACAAAGGAGTGTTTTTGCATGATTAATTATAACAGATTAGGGTATGAAATTAAAAGGGATTTTACAAATTTTATGTCAAAAATTTCACAGAAGTTAAAACGCCCACAGCAGAAGTTTGCCCATCAGATGGTTTATGGAATACTCGCAGGAAACAAACTGCACCTGAGCGAAATCGCCCGCTCCCTGAAAGAAAACATTACGCTCAAAAAGACCATTGACCGGCTTTCCAGAAACTTAAATGCTTTTGACGAAAAGGAATCCGTCATGCAGGATTATCTCTCCCTTGTAAAACAGCAGGTCAAAGAAGACTATGCGGTTATTGTCATTGATAATTCAGATATCGCAAAGCCTGCAAGCAGAAAGCTGGAGGCCCTCTCTGAAATCCGTGACGGGAGCACTGGAGAAATTACACAGGGCTACCTGACAATTGAGGCTGCCGTGCTGTCCGAATCCGGGAAAATGCCCCTTCCAGTCTATGAAAAAGTATTCTCGGCAGCAGAAAAAGGATTTGTAAGTGAAACCTATGAAAACCTGTGCTGCCTGCAGTCACTTTCTGAAAATTTCAGCACGAAATGTGTCCGCACCCTCGACCGCGGGTTTGACACCAATGATTATTACCGCTATTTCCTAAAACGCGGGGAGCGTTTTGTCATCCGCGCTAAAAAGAACCGGAATGTCATCTATAACGGGAAGACCTGTAATATCATGGATGTGGCATTAAAATATAAAGGGGCTTACCGCATGGATTTTAAAGATAAAAGGGGTAAGTGTGCCCAGTGCAAAATGAGCTGCATGCCTGTACGACTCTGCGAATTCCCAGACAAAGAACTGGTTCTGACCGTAGTGTATGGCTTTGGGGAAGAGCCCATGCTCCTGCTCTCCAATCTGAAAATGCAGGAAAAGAAAAAGCTGTGCCACATCATCGCCAAAGTGTATCTGCTCAGGTGGCGGATTGAGGAATATTTCAAGTTCAGGAAACAGCAGTTTGAACTTGAGGATCTGCGGGTAATGTCCCTGCAGTCTATCCGCGGCCTGAATTTTTTTGCCACCCTTGCGGCAGGGTATATTAGCCTTATATCGTCCATCCACAAAGAAAGTATATTCCTGAAAGAATTAAAGGAATGTTCCAAACGTATTTATGAGGTTCCAAAGTTCATTTTTTATGCATTAGGCTATGCAATAAACCAAGTCCTGGGCATGAGCCGGACAGGCATACAGGGCTTTCTTACGAAAAAAGTCAAATCACAACAGATGAATCTGTTTGAACACTTTAAAATAGAGGATACCGGGGCATTTGTATTCTAAAAATGGGGAAACTCAAAAATAAAAAGTATATTGAAGAAATTATCTGCATATGATATAATGCCACTAGGCAAAAAGATATGAGTATAGCATGAAATCAAAGAACGAATCCCTCAACCGTGATGCGACCATAGTTGAGGGATTCTTCTTTTTGTTTATACTGGAAAAGAACCCAGTAGGCTATTTGTTGCCCTTATCATTACTGTCTAACCATTTGATGATGTAGTGGCAAGCCACACCAGCCGCGACAGTAACTAAAAATGATATGAGTATTGACATGAAATCACCTCCTCCCGTTGCCGGGTATCGGTGAGCAACACAGAAATTATAACATAATATGCCATGTGTTTCTATGCTTTTCAAAAAAAGCATTTCATTTTTAAATTGAAAACTTTTTGCCCGAAATCCCGCTAAAATTTTAATCACATAAAAATTTATCTTTCTGAAATAATTGTTTTTCAGTAAAGTATATGTCTGAACTGTTGATTTTCAGAGAAAAAGAAACAGAGTTTTTCCTGAAATTTTTTATAGATGGTTTTCCGTACGGGATTTCGGGCATTTCCTGTTTACAGAATAATGCTGCCTGTGTATCTGAATGGCAATCAGGTGGTTTTTATTCATTGACTGCTGAAAATATCAGGTTATCCAGTTTTTCGGCCACTATATTCTGTTTATCTTTTGCAACATGGGAATAGACTGCCAATGTAATCTGAGGGTCTTTGTGTCCAGCCCTTTGCTGTACGATATGCAGGGGTATTCCTTCCGATAATAAGAGGGAGATTGCACTGTGTCTTGTACCATGAAGTTTGATATGGCGCAGTCCATGTATTTCTAAAGTTCTTGCCCATTTTCTTGTAAAACTTTTCGGAAGGAATGCTTTTCCATTTTCCTGGCAAATAACAAAATTAGTATTATGGAATTCTTTTCCATATCTCAGTTTATTTTCCTTGTATTTTACTTTTTGTTTTTTTAGCAGTTTTAAAGTATATTCGCTGACAACAATTTCACGGTAGGATTCATCCGTTTTACAGTCTTTTAAGACAGGAATTTTACTGTCCTCAGATTCTACTAATGAATGGCGGACAGTGACGGTTGAAGTATCAAAGTTAATGTCTGAAAATTTCAGGCCTAATAATTCTCCCCGGCGCATGACACAGTCAAAAAGTAAAGCAACTGGAAGTTCCATATCTGTATTTTTTACGCTTTTTTGTAATTCCCTGATTTCCTCAATGGTATATACATCCAGTTTATTTGTTTTTTGGTCTTTTGGGATTTTCAGCTTATGCGTAGGGTTCTGCCTGATATACTGGCGTTCCACTGCTTCATTTAATGCTGCTTTAAATACACGGTTAATGTGGTGGATAGTGGTAGCTTTTAGGGGGTTGTCACTGGCATTGGATTTTATGCGCCATTTATTGTATGCCTGCTGTATCTGCAGCTTATGTAGTTCCTGTAATTTTGTCTTTCCAAAAACTGGCTTTAAATACCTTTCTATTACATTCCGGTAATCCCTGATGGTTGCAGGGCTGTAATCACTGCTTTCACAGAATTCGAGGTATTCATCAAGGTAATATGCAACTGTCATATCAGAAGGCATAAGGAATTCGCCTTTTAGATACTCTGCTTTTTTCATAAGCAAAAATTCTTCAGCTTTTTGCCTGTCTGTTGTTTCGCATCGGAAACCTGCCCTTAAACGTTTTCCCGTTCCTGGCTCCTTTCCAAGTTCCAGTATAATGTCAAAATATTTTATATTATCTTTGGAGGGGCGGGGTCGCACTGACCCCGTAATAGAACTTTTTTTCATAATGTTTCGCCTTCCTTTTCTGTTATTGATGCCCTTCCTGTTCTGGCATATTAATCATGTAGCCTTTTACTTTTGGCATCTCTTTTACAATCTGAATGTCTGAAATGTAACGGTCTTTTTCACTTTTTAAGATTCCTTCTTCTTTCCAGCGTTTTAATATAACTTTTATATCAGGAAATTGGCCTGCATGAAGTATAGATGTGAGCTTAATATTTGTAATATAGAGACGTTTGCTATATGGCGTTCCGTCTATTAGGGTGGATGGACACACTTTTGTAATACGTCCGGCACAGTCTTTTGGAACAAAATCGGCTGAATCACCTTCAATGCAGAATTGGCTGTAATGTTCTGAAATATACTGCATAAGATATGATAAAGCCCTCTGGCCAATATCCACACGGTTTTCTTCTTTTATCGGGCTGTGGGTTTCTATAAAATTAATGAGTTCATCTATATGCAGGCGGATGCCAATGACATCTTCGATGAAACTTGCACTTAACAGGATGAGTGCATACTGTTTACATGCCCGTTCTGTAAGGTTATTATAGTGTCCCTGCTGTTTTGAGTTCTCTACCAGTAATTTATGGAAATGATAATATCTGGAAATAATTTCTTCCTGCCCCTGTTCTCTTTCTACAGACAGAATTTTTTCAGCAAGTTTTGGAATCAGCCACCCATGGTTACTGGAAATAATATTTTTGATTTTGTCGGATGATTCTGCACTTTTTGTCCATACTACATTTTCAATCTCCAATACACGAACCAGAAGGCCTGAGTTTTCATCTGCCATGCTAAGGAGGCTTTTTTCACTTGTGGTAACGATTGCTGTACTGAAATAGGATGCGTCTGCTTTATCCAGATTTTTTGTAAGACGTTCCTTTTCTTTCCCACTGGATATATTGTATAAAAAACTTGTGGGATTGTATCGGCATAAAGAACCTTCATCTATCAAAACCGGGTAGCTGGATGGAATACTTGCTAAAATTGCATTTTGCGTGTCAGAAAAATTCAGTGCAAGGCTGTTACCCTGAAAGGTTGGTTTAGCCCCGCAGCTTACCAGAAGTAAACCTGCAGTGCTTTTTCCGGTAGAGCTTTCTCCAACCAGATTGACAATCACATTTTCAACCTGCACTTTATCCCTGAGATAGTCTGTAAATATTCCGCTCCCGGCTACTGCCAGTATGAATTCAAGTGGAATGTTGCCAATGACTTCTTCTTTTATCATTTCATTCCATTTCTTATATTTTCCGGTTTTTCCAATTTTTAATTTCCCGTCATACTTTGAATCTGCCCCAATAGCATTTCTTGCCAAAAATACCGTTTTACCATCATATATGGAAAATCCGAGTTTTTTATGTTCTAACCGGTATGGCGCATTTGGTTCCTGATTCATTATGCTTGTAATTAATGCTCTGGCATCCTGTTTTAAAATCTGGGCTCCAAATCCCAACAGAGCCATAATTCCTGTTTCGGTCAAGTCCTTTCTGGGAAATGTTGTTTTCACTTTACAGCCCTGAGAATCATAAAAATGCAGCATTAAGAATTTTTCTCCGGTGTCTATGCGGTTAATTATTTTATCTACATAGATAGCAGAGCCCTTTGGTATAAAAGTAGTGGAATCTTTTTTTCGTTCAAAAATGCCATAATTTCCATTTTCAATGCCATATTTCTCATATGTGAAATAATTTTTTTTTTATTACTTGCTTTATTGATAGTAACTGTCAGGTTCATATTACTAATCCGTCCTTTCTCTTATATTATTTATAATTGCTATAAATTACCAATTACATTCCTGCAATGACAGTTTTTTTGGACAAAATTGTCTTGTATAAGATTAGTAATATGCATAAAAATTACCACTAATGACTAAATAATGAAAAAACTAAATATTTTTTCAAATTTAAGTTAAATCTATTTTATTTCCTTTGAAAGTTAAAAAAATAAAAGAATTTGGAATGTGTGGGTAAAAATACTGGTATGCTGAACCAAAGAAGGATTTCTAAAATGAATACCCAATGATTCAGCATACCGAATACTTTCACCTGCTTATCCATGAACTACTGATACAGTAGCCACAGAATAGTCAGAGGAACATAAATAAAGCCTGACGGTTACGGTTTCACCCTCATGCTCATATATATCTTCAAATTCATAGAAATCTTTTTTCAGAAAATGGCGGTTCAGAATTTCTTCATGCTCTTTTTCTATTTCTGTCGTTTCCCCATAAATAATTACAATATAGCCACCCATATCTGCAAAGATATCCCGGTTTTTCCCATAATAAATGTCTAACTGTTCTGCCATGGTTTTAATGTTATCGACTGCAGGGCGGTTCTTCCATAAGAATAAGGTATTTTTTGTTTCATTTTCAAATTGCAGCAGGGAGGTTTTGTTTGGGATTATTTTGTACATTTTTATTCAGCGTCCTTTCTTTCCTCTATGCTGCACAACAATTTTCAGAATACTTACGACTAATGTGATTCCTGCAATAATTTCTCCTGATACCATAAATTCTCACACTCCTTCCCAGATAACTACATTTAGATACACTACATTAATCACTACAATCCCGATACAGATTCCTATAAAGTAATCCATAAATTTCTCCTCCTTACAATTTTGGGAAATTAAATTTTCTTATCATCCATTTCCCTGAAAATCTTTGTCCGGCAAATAGCGGATGTATGGTTTTCAGGTTTTTATAAGTTCCGTCTGTATCTACTAACTCCACTAATTTTTTAGCATATGGTTTCAATATTTTATAAAGCGTTTCTTTTTCAGCTTTGACTCTTTTATTACCTGTAAATCCATTGCCGAAACCTAACAGGATTTCATCAAAATCCCTTTTTAAGATTTCTTTTAAATATTCCATGTTATCTGCATTATCTTCTGCTTTTGCAGGTTTTAGCTTATTTGTAATTTCTGCAAACAGGTTACATAAAGTAATGGTGCTGTATCCCATGGCAAAGAGGTTGTTCATCAGGTAGTTTGTTGTTGTATCAACTGCCAGAAGATTGGATGAAGCAGGGTTTGTGCAGATTACAAGGATTTTTTTGGTATCCACTCCTTTACATGTTATGGTATATTCGTATCTTCTGTTTAAAGATTTACTGAATATTCCTGTTTTTTCCAATAGTATTGTTTGCTTTATTTTTTTCGGTAATACTGTTTGCGTTTCTTTTTCTGAAACTGTTTGCATTTCTTTTTCAGGTGCTGCATTCTGTTTGGCTTTTTCCATAAACGGTTCTCCTTTTTGGATGGTTAAAATACAGGAAAATTCATTTTAAATATTTCTGCAGGATAGAATAGATGGCATAAATATAGCTGTCAGTCTTTGGAATATAAAGTTTTACTAAAAACCATTCTTTACTTTTGATTTTTCCAGATTCTATGTTTCTGACTTTTATACATTCAAGGTCTGCAGTAAATTCGAGTTTCAATGGGTATACGTTTGCACCGTCCTCAATCTCGCGGATGTCATCTTTTACAGGAGCCAGCAATATGAGTAAAAATCCCTGTTTTCCAAGATGTTCTTCTTCCAGTATGTAATCTATTCTCTTTAATACTTTTTTTTGTAATCTGTACCGCCTTAAAAATGGGTTGATATTCCGTAAAAGTATAAGCTGGCTTTTTGTATAGATTTTTATGGCTTTCACTTTGTTTTTTCCTCCTTTCCCTGAAATTTGCGCGAAAAAAAGAACAGATTGTATGAACCTGTTCCTTTTGCTTTGAAGATAACCTTCATAATAATGATATATATTTGAATCTCTTATTTCTTCACCCAGTTATGGGGCTTTATTTTTCCATTTTTATCTTTTTTGCAGGTTCCTCCCGTAGGCTTTGCAGACGGTGAATTTGTTGTCATAGTCCTGCCACAATTTTTGCAAATCCAGTTCATCTTAAAATCTCCCTTCTAAATAAAATCCTGTTCTTAAGGTTTGATAAATGTAATGGTTTAGAGAAATTTTTCAGGTGCATCGGGCTTTTCATTATTATTTCCATTATCGGATGTGCCTTTGGACGAATTCCTGAGGTCAGCCCATAAATGTTTTATCGCCGCATTTGCATGGGTAAAAATCCAATTACCAATAATACCGACTATATCGCCCACTTTTCCAAGAAACCAAAATAATCCTGCTACAGGATAAAGAAAACAGGCTAATAAAGCCGTTAATACACATGCAATTACTGTTGATAACACCACAATCATATTGTGTTCCTCCTGATAGTAATTATAGTTACTTTATATATAAATAACTATATCAGTTTGTATAATAATTGTCAACAATATAAACTATAATTATGGATATGAAAACTAATTTTAATATAGGTAAGAGAATTCATGAACTGCGGATAAACAGCGGATTAAGCCAGGAAAAACTTGCATTACGTGCAAATATTACAACAACCTATCTGGGCTTACTGGAAAGAAATTTAAAGAACCCAACCGTAAAAGTAATAGAGCAGATATGTAACCAGTTAAATATTAGTCTGAGTGAATTTTTTTCAGATTCTGTATCTTCTGTTCAGGAAGAAGATTCTTTATCTCTGCAGATTATTGCGCAGATAAATGACAGAACCAGAGAAGAAAAACAGATAATTTTACAGGTTATTAAAGATGTAATGAAATTATGTGATGTATCAAAGAAGCATGAACCAGAAAAAACAAAAAAGATTTAAAAAGAGCAGGCAGGGATTTCCCTGCTTTTGTGCTATTAATATTTATTGAATTGTAAAGATTTGATAAGGCATACTATTTATATATCCGCGACGAATTCGCGACCACTTCGCGCCGGATTTCGCGCCAAACATATTTTATCCTTATATAGATTACCCGTTTACCTGAAAAAGCCACAAAAAAAACACCGTCCCCGATGCTCACAGTCATCAAAAACAGTGCTTTCAGTGCGCCTCCAGGGGCTCGAACCCTGGACACCCTGATTAAGAGTCAGGTGCTCTTCCAACTGAGCTAGAAGCGCATATCCATATCTTTAACACGAAATATATTATATAATAAAAAATTTAGAAATGCAAGAACTTTTTTAATTATTTTTTAAGATTTCCTAATCTTGACATAAGAACAGGAAAAGGGTAAAATTGTACTAATCAGATAATACAGTCGGGCGGTTCAGAACTTTATACGGAAGAAAACAGGAAGCAGACAGTCCGGAACCGCCCCAACACAATATAAGGAGAAAATATATGAAAAAAGCAACAAAAAATGTGCTGATTGTAGTTGTGCTGTTAATCGCAGCTTTTTTGTATTACTATATTACAATTCCCGCATTTAACATTCATTCTGTAGGAACCTGGTGGTTTATCATTGGCGGAACAGTTGTGATAACGCTTCTGCTGTCTGCCAGAAAAGCCTGGAAGGACAATAACAAAGTTAAAATCGGAAAAGGAATTGTTCTGGTGGATATTAAGTCTACCGGGATAGCAAAGATTGGTTTTCTTATTACAGGGGTACTTCTGATTATTCTGGCAGTGGGTGCTTTTCTTTCCTCTCCGATTATCAATGCGAAGAAATATCAGAAGCTGATGACTGTGGAAGAACGGGATTTTGCGGAAGATATCAGTCAGGTGGATTACAACACCATTCCCATTCTGGATAAAGATTCCGCAGCCCTTCTGGGTGACCGGAAAATGGGCAGTATGGTGGATATGGTGTCGCAGTTTGAGGTTTCCAATGATTACAGTCAGATTAATGTAAATAATAAGCCTGTCCGCGTATCGCCGCTGGTTTATGCCAGCCCTGTGAAATGGTTTACCAATCAGAAAGAGGGAATTCCCGCTTACATTAAAATTGACATGGCAACTCAGGATACGGAGTGTGTGAAATTAAGCGAGGGAATCAAATATTCCAAATCAGAATATTTTAACCGGAATATCTACCGCCATCTGCGGTTCCGATATCCCACTTATATTTTCGGAGAGCAGATTTTCTTTGAAATAGACGATGAAGGAACTCCTTTCTGGATTTGTCCTGTGAAAAAATTCAATATCGGGCTTTTTGGCGGGGAAACCATTGGAAATGTGGTTCTCTGCAATGCCATTACTGGAGAATGTACCGATTATAATGTTAAAGATGTTCCTCAATGGGTGGATAAAGTCTTTCAGGCAGAGCTCCTGATGGAACTTTACGATTATAACGGAACTCTGAAACATGGATTTTTTAACAGTGTGCTGGGACAGAAGGATTGTCTGGAAACCACCGACGGATATAATTATATTGCACTGGAAGATGATGTATGGGTATATTCCGGTGTAACCAGTGTCAGCGGAGACCAGTCCAACGTGGGATTTGTGCTGATGAACCAGCGTACCATGGAAACACGTTTTTACAAAATTGAAGGAGCAACAGAGAAGTCAGCCATGTCTTCTGCACAGGGACAGGTACAGAACCTGGGTTATCAGGCTACGTTCCCGCTGCTTTTGAATATTTCCGGAGAGCCTACTTATTTTATGGCTTTAAAGGATGATGCGGGTCTGGTGAAAATGTATGCCATGGTGAATATCCAGAAATATCAGTGGGTGGCAACGGGAGATTCCATTAAGGAATGTGAAAAAGCCTATAATCAGCTGCTTAAGACGAATGGAATTACTGCAGGAACCAGTGCGGAAGGAAAATCCACATCCGGGAAAATTGTAAATCTGATGCCGGTAAATATAGAAGGAACCACACATATTTATCTGGCTCTGGAGAGAAAAGAAGAAATATTTGATGTGGATTTGTCCAATACTGATTTGCTTGATATTATAAAATACAAAGAAGGAGATACCATTCAGATTACTTATCTGGAAGGCGATAACCCTGTAAAGGTAACAGAAATTAAAAAATAAGTATAAGAACAGTAAACCAGAGAGAAAACAGGGAGGAAAACAATGTATCAGACAGTGTTGTTTGATTTGGACGGTACTTTAACAGACCCAGGGGTGGGAATTACCAATTCTGTTATGTATGCTTTGAAAAAATATGGAATCGAGGTATCAGACAGGACGGAATTGTACAAATTTATCGGGCCGCCTCTGCAGGAGTCCTTCGAATTGTTTTATGAGTTTCCGGAAGAAAAAGCCGGAGAAGCGGTAAAATATTATCGGGAGCATTACAGTAAAACAGGAATTTTTGAAAATAAAGTCTATGACGGACTGGAAGATACCCTGAAAAAACTGAAAAATTCCGGGAAAAACCTGGTGGTGGCCACTGCCAAGCCGGAGCTGTTTGCAAATCAGATTCTGGAACGTTTCCATCTGGCAGAGTATTTTTCCTTTGTGGCGGGAGCAAATATGGACGGAACCAGAACCAGGAAGGATGAAGTGATTGCATATGCGCTGGAATCCTGCGGAATTTCGGATTATAAGCAGGCAGTCATGGTAGGAGACCGGGAGCATGACGTCCTGGGAGCGGCCAGGTTTGGGATAGACACCATTGGGGTTCTGTATGGCTATGGAAGCAGAGAAGAACTGGAGCAGGCCGGGGCCGTTTATCTGGCAGAGCGGCCGGAAGATATCTGCAGGTTTGTTCTCTTATAGGAAAGACTATGTTACTGCGAAGTACTAAAGTATATAGATTTCCTATAAGAGAAAACCCTCCGGATGGGATGCGCAGCTCGGGGAGAAGAAGTTTATTGCTGCGCAATCCGCTCGCGCGCGGCAAAATGTGGAATCTCCTCAAGACTGAGCGGGTCGGGGAGTTGAAGAGGGCTGCCCATTTTGTTTTCTTATAGGAAAGACTATGTTACTGTTTTGTGATTCAGATTGGAGGAAATATGAATATAACAGACAGATTTTTAAAATATGTATCCTTCTGGACCACGTCGGAAGACGGAAAGGACGTGATTCCCAGCACGGACAGGCAGTTTCTGCTGGCAGATGAACTGGCGGCAGAATTAAAAGGCCTTGGTCTTGAAAAGGTAATCAGAGACGAGCACTGTTATGTGTACGGACTGCTTCCGGCAACGGAAGGGTTTGAGCATAAGAAAGCCATGGGGTTTATTGCCCATATGGATACGGCAGTTTCTTTTTCAGGAAAAGATGTAAAACCCCGGATAATTCCCGATTATGACGGGAAAGATGTGGTGCTGCCGGCGACCGGAGATGTAATCAGAGTCAGCGATTTTCCTCATCTGGCTTCTCTGAAGGGCAGAACCCTGATTACCACAGACGGGACAACCCTGCTGGGAGCAGATGATAAAGCCGGAATCGCAGCAATTATGACTTCTGTGGAAGAAATTATAACAGAAAATATTCCCCATGGAGACGTCTGGATTGGCTTTACTCCTGATGAGGAAGTGGGGGCCGGAGCTGATTTGTTTAATCTGGATTATTTTAAAGCAGATTACGCTTATACGGTGGACGGGGATTATGAAGGTGAAGTGGCATATGAAAACTTTAACGCGGTTTCTGCTCATTTTGCGGTAAAAGGTGTGAACGTTCATCCCGGTTCTGCAAAAAATATTATGGTAAATGCCGCTGCTATTGCCTGTGAAATCCAGGGAATGCTGCCGGAACAGGAGACGCCGGAACATACCGAAGGCCGGGAAGGATTCTACCATCTGGAAGAAATGAAAGGGGACGTCAATGAAGCCCATCTGGATTATATTGTCAGAGACCATGACAGTGATCTGTTTGAAAAGCGTCAGCAGACCCTTCGTAATATAGAGAAAAAAATCAATGAAACATACGGTGCGGGAACGGTTTCCCTGAGCCTGAAGGAAGGCTACCGGAATATGCTGGAAGTGATGGAAAAGAATTTCTTTGTGGTGGAAAAGGCGAAAGAAGCCATTGCGGCAGTTGGAATGGAGCCGGTTTCCCTTCCCATCCGGGGCGGCACAGACGGAGGAAGACTGAGCTTTATGGGACTTCCCTGTCCAAATCTTGGAACCGGAGGTTATGCTTTCCATGGGCCGAAGGAGCACGTTACAGTAGAAGGAATGGAAACTGTGGTAAAGGTAATTAAGGGAATTGTGGAACGTCCGGTGGAGAAAGACAGGTAAAGAAATTCAGAAAATGAATGAAATGGACAAAACCATAGATTATTATAACAGGAATGCAGAGAAATTTGCTGCAGGAACTCTTAATGTAGATTTTGGAAAAATTCAGGATTTGTTCCTGAATAAGCTGCCTGCAGGAGCATGTATCCTTGATTTTGGCTGCGGCGCCGGACGCGACACGAAGTATTTTATGGAGAGGGGATTTCAGGCAGAAGCCATTGACGGTTCCGGGGAACTCTGTAAAATTGCCCGCGGATACACCGGGAATCAGGTGAAACATCAATTGTTTCAGGAACTGGATGAAACAGAAAAATATCACGGAATATGGGCATGTGCCTCTCTCCTTCATGTGCCCGGAGCAGAGTTGGATTCCGTATTCCAGAAAATGGAAAAAGCCTTGAAGAAAGACGGGATTCTCTATGTTTCCTTTAAGTACGGAACCTTTGAAGGGGAACGAAACGGCAGATATTTTACAGATATGACAGAAGATACTTTGAAAGAACTGACAGAGAAAATTCCGAATCTGGTGCAGGAAGAACAGTGGATTACATCAGATGTGAGGCCGGGCCGGGAGGACGAGAAATGGCTCAATATAATTTTGAGGAAACAATAATCACTGCCGACGGCCGGGAAGAAACCAGAAGTTTTCAGTATCACCAGGAAGTCGCGAGAACGGATGTTATGACCGGGGACAGAGATGTAAACCGATATCTGTATTGTCAGCTTAAAATGAGTATTCTGAATGCTGACAGGATTGATATTATCGTATCTTTTCTTATGGAATCCGGTGTGAAGCTGATTCTGGAGGATTTGAAATCTGCACAGAACAGAGGAGTGCAAATCAGGATTCTGACGGGAAATTATCTTGGAATTACCCAGCCTTCCGCCTTGTATCTGCTGAAAAAGGAGTTGGGGGATTGTCTGGATTTGCGGCTGTACAATGACAAATCAAGATCTTTTCATCCCAAATCCTATATGTTTCATTATAATTCGGAAAGTGAGATTTACATAGGTTCTTCTAATGTGTCAAAAAGTGCGCTGACCTCCGGAATTGAATGGAATTACCGATTTCACAGCAGAAGGGATGAGAACAATTTTCAGTTGTTCTTTCAGACTTTTGAAGAACTGTTTTTTCACCATTCCATTGTGGTGGATGATGAAGAACTGAAACGGTATTCCAGAAGCTGGCATAAACCGGCAGTGTTCAAAGATATGGAACGGTATGACGTTCCGGAAGAAAACAGGAAAACCAGCCCATTGTTTCAGCCCAGAGGCGTGCAGATAGAAGCCCTGTATGCTCTGGAGGACAGCAGAGCGGAAGGAGCAGTGAAAGGGCTTGTACAGGCGGCTACCGGAGTTGGAAAAACATATCTGGCGGCTTTTGATTCTGCCAGGTATGAAAAAGTACTGTTTGTAGCCCATCGGGAAGAAATATTAAAACAGGCTTCCATTTCTTTTCAGAATGTGAGAAATTCAGACGATTACGGATTTTTTTACGGTAAACAGAAAGATACGGACAAAGCTGTCATATTTGCGTCTGTTTCCACACTGGGTAAACCGGAATATCTCAGAGATGAATATTTTGCAGCGAATTATTTTGATTATATTGTAATTGATGAATTTCATCATGCGGTAAACGAACAGTACAGAAGAATTGTGGATTATTTTAAGCCTCAGTTTTTACTGGGGCTTACCGCAACGCCGGAACGGATGGATGGGAAAAATATTTATGAAATCTGTGATTATAATGTGCCTTATGAGATTTCACTGAAAGAAGCCATCAACAAAGGCGTTCTTGTGCCCTTTCACTATTATGGAGTTTATGATGAGACAGATTATAGCGGCCTTCATCTGGTAAAAGGCCGCTATAAAGAGCAGGAACTGACGGAGATTTACCGGAATAATATACGAAGATATGATTTAATCTACAAATATTATATGAAGTATAAATCCCGAAGGGCTCTGGGATTTTGCTGTTCCAGGGCACATGCGGAGGAAATGGCGGCCGAATTCTGTAAACGGAATGTTCCCGCTGTCGCAGTGTACAGTAACGGAGACGGGGAATATTCCGAGGAAAGAGATACTGCCATTAATCGGCTGCTTCATCAGGAAATTAAAGTAATTTTTTCTGTGGATATGTTCAATGAGGGATTAGATATTGCGTCTCTGGACATGGTCATGTTTCTCAGGCCCACAGAGTCTCCCATTATATTTTTGCAGCAGCTTGGAAGAGGACTCCGTACATATAAAGGAAAAGAATACCTGAATGTGCTTGATTTTATCGGAAATTATGAAAAAGCGGGAAAAATTCTGTCACTGCTGAACGGGGAAGATTTTTTCTGTGAAAAGAAAGAGCATGATTTCCATAACCGGGAATATCCTGATGGCTGTATGGTGGATTTTGACATACGCTTAACAGATTTGTTCCGGGAACTGGAGAAAAAGTCTCTGTCTGCCAGACAGCGTGTGATTCAGGAATTTTATCGTGTGAAGGAATTGCTGGACGGGAAGGTACCTTCCAGAATGGAATTGTTTACCTGCATGGATGATGATATTTATCAGTATTGTATCAGACACGCAAAAGAAAATCCTTTCCGCAGGTATCTGGAATTTCTGCATGAACTGCAGGAATTTTCTCCGGAAGAAGAAAAGCTGTATTCCGGTATGGGACGGGAGTTTCTTGCGCTGATTGAAACTACGGACATGCAGAAAGTATATAAAATGCCTGTCTTATACAGCTTTTATAACCATGGCAATCTGCGTCTGGAAGTGACGGAGGAAGAACTGCTGGAAAGCTGGAAAGAATTTTTTGATACGGGAACAAACTGGAAGGATTTCTCACCGGGAATATCTCAGGAAGAATATAAAAAAATCACAGACAGGCAGCATATAAGCAAGGCGAAAACCATGCCTGTGAAATTTCTGAAATCTTCCGGAAAGGGATTTTTTATGGAAAAAGAGGGATATGCCCTTGCCCTTCGGGAAGAACTGAGAGAATGGCTGGAGGATGAAGCTCTGAAATATCATATGAAAGATATACTGGAGTACAGGACAATGGAATATTATCGGAGGAGGTACAGGAAGACGAACCGTGATAAAACCTGAATTATTAAAACCTGAGTTATTAAGACCCGGAGATTCTGTGGCAGTCGTAAGCCTTTCCAGCGGGATGCCGGGGGAAGAATTTTGCAGCCACAATATTGAAATCGGTACGAAAAGGCTGAAAGAATTTGGCCTGAAGCCTGTATTTATGCCAAATTCACTGAAAGGAATCGAGATTTTAAAAGAGCATCCTCAGCAGCGGGCAAAAGATTTGAAACAGGCCTTTCTGGATAACTCCATCCGGGGGATTATCTGCGCCATCGGCGGAGATGACACTTACCGTTTGCTGCCTTATCTGATGGAAGATGAAGTATTTATTCAGGCTGTGAGGCAATCTCCGAAACTGTTTCTGGGCTTTTCCGATACCACGGTAAACCACCTGATGTTCCATCGGTTAGGACTCCGGACTTTCTATGGCCAGTGCTTTATCTGTGATATTGCTGAAATGGCAGAGGAAATGCTTCCTTATACCAGAGAAAGATTTCTGGGGTGTTTTCATGGATTTCAGACCATAAAGCCCAGTGCATTGTGGTATGAAGAAAGAAAGGATTTTTCCAGAGCAGCCATGGGCACAGACCGAATTTCCCATGAGGAAATCCACGGGTATGAACTGCTCTGCGGCAGACAGGTTTTTGAGGGAGAACTGCTGGGCGGCTGTCTGGAAAGTATCTATGATATGCTGGTATCGAAAAGGTATCCGGATGAAAGTGAGATATGCCGAAAATACCGAATCTTTCCGGAACAGGAAGAATGGAAAGGAAAGATTATGTTCCTGGAAACATGTGAGGAAAAACCGGAACCGGAACTTCTGTACAGAGAATTACGAACAGTGGAAAAAACAGGGGCTTTTGAAGTAATAAGCGGAATCATTGTGGGAAAACCTCAGGATGAACAGTATTATGAAGAATATAAAGAAGTTTACCTGGAAATCTTTGGAAGCAGAAATCTTCCGGTTCTGTACAATGTGAATTTCGGACATGCCATGCCCAGAGCCATACTGCCTTATGGGGCAAGGGTGCGGGCGGACAGCGGCAGGCAGGAAATTGTATTTCTGTAAAGAACAGATGATACCGGAGCAAAACTGCGGCAAAATACAGCTTATATACAGTATATGGATGTAGTTTTATGTTTCATGTCATATTCTGTATACAGCGGCACTTTGCCCCAGTTCCTTTTGTTTTAACTGGTAAATCTTACCGCAGTGCCGTAGGCAATGACTTCCGCAGCGCCCTGCATAATTGCAGAAGAGGCATAACGGATATTTACAACAGCGTCAGCTCCAAGTGCTTCCGCTTCTTCTACCATACGTTTGGTGGCAAGCGCTCTTGCGTCATTCATCATGTCGTTGTAGGCTTTTAACTCGCCGCCTACGAGGGTTTTAAAACTCTGGCTGATGTCCCTTCCTATGTTTTTAGACTGGATGGTGCTTCCTTTCACCAGACCGAGCATTTCAAGTTCTTTGCCGGAAATATAATCAGTATTTACCAAGATCATCTTCTTCACCACTCCTTATTTCCTGTATTCTTTCCACTAAGTTACAGACTGCAACTCCTATAAGAGCCAGTAATGCCAGAAGGATCAGAACTTTTATAAAGCCGGGAACCGGCATAAGAGTCCACAGAAAAAAATGAGCTGTCAGAATCATTACCAGAATAATGGTAATAATAATCGGTGCGATTAATTTTGAGTTTTTCATCTTTTCCTCCCTTCTGTTTCATAATAATATTCAGGCAATTGCGAAACTATTTAATTATCAAAATTTCTCTTAAATATTTTCTCATACAAAAGGCCGAAATGCCAGACGCACCAAACATTCCAACGAGCCTCTGAATACAAAGAATCATGTTCAGCAAAGGCTTCCATGTTTCTTTGAGTCTCGTTTCCATGGTGCTGAAATGCATTTCTCACCTTTTGTATGAGAAAATATCTGCACTCAAATTTTTCTAAATTGTACATGAAATTAGTACAATTATTGAGTTTCGCAAACACCTTTCATATAGTATACACTGTTTTTTATCTGGAAGCAATCAGTTTAAAAATGGGATTTCCCATGGCGGAAAAACGTTCTTCATATTCTGTCATGATGTTTCCCTGATTCATGGTTTCATCATGGTGCAGGTCTCTGGTACATCCATCCAGTTTCCAGCCGGCTTCTTTTACTTCCTCCAGAGAGAAATCAAATAAGCCCTGGTTATCTGTTTTGAATTCCACATGGCCATCCGGCTTCAGGATGGAATCATAACGGGCGAAGAACTGGCGGGAGGTCAGCCGGCGTCTGGCATGTCTGTCTTTTGGCCAGGGGTCGGAGAAATTCAGGTAAATCCTTTCTACTTCTCCTTTTTGAAAAATATTGCTTACCGTTTCGGCGTCCATACGGATAAAACGAATATTTTCCAGAGGTGCTTCTTCCATTTTCTGAAGGGCCCGCAGCAGAACACTGGAATATTTCTCAATTCCGATATAATTGTTCCGGGGATTTTCTCTGGCCAGAGCCATAAGGAATCTGCCTTTTCCCATACCGATTTCAACATGAACGGGATGGTCGTTTCCGAAAACCTGGTGCCAGCTTCCCTTAAGCTGTTCTGATTCCTGGATGCACCAGCGGTTTTCCGCAATGGCTTCTCTGGAGCCGGGTATATTTCGCAATCTCATAAATACCTCCGAAAATTGTCATAATGAGTATATCATATCATATTTTTATGAATTTACAACCGCCACTTTTGCATTTCCGGAATTGAACTGTACTTTGCAATATGATATACTATACTGGAATTGTAATAAAATTGTAAAACAAATGAGATATTTTGGAAGATGAAAAGTAACAGTTGCGTGAGCTGAACTGTTACGATGAAAAACGGTACTTAAGGAGAAAGTTTCATGAAAAAGAGAAGAAAATGGGCAGGTCTGGCTCTGGGAATCGTAAGTCTCCTGCAGATAAATCTGTTACCTGTTCAGGCGGAAGAATACTGGCCGGAGGGCCCTCAGATTGCAGGGGAATCGGCCATTGTAATGGAAGCATCCACAGGAACTGTTTTGTATGAAAAAAATTCCCATCAGCAATCCTATCCTGCAAGTATTACAAAGATTATGACTGCCCTTCTGGCAGTGGAGAACAGCAGTCTGGATGAAGAAGTTGTATTTTCCAAAAATGCGGTGTACAAAACAGAAGGCTCCGGGATTGCAAGAGATGTGGATGAAGTGATGAGCATGGAGGAATGTCTGTACGGTCTGATGCTGGAATCGGCCAATGAATGCGGCTATGCCATTGCGGAGCATGTGGGAAAGGATTACGAGGATTTCATCAATATGATGAATACCAGGGCAAAAGAACTGGGGTGCAGTGATACCCATTTCAATAATCCTCACGGACTGCCGGATGAAGAACATGTGACCAGCGCCTGCGACATAGCCATGATATCAAAAGAGGCTTTGAAAAATGATATTTTTCGTATGATTGTCAACACCAAACGGCATACCATTCCTCCCACTAACAAGCATGAGGAAGAAACGTATCTGGTGAACCATCACAAAATGCTTACTAATTATCAGGGGGACAGCAGGTATCTGTATGATTACTGTATCGGCGGAAAAACAGGATATACCAGCGTGGCGGGAAGCACCCTTGCCACTTTTGCGGAAAAAGACGGGATGACGCTGATTTGTGTGGTAACCAGAGAGCAGGCTCCCAATCATTATCTGGATACCAGAACATTGTTTGATTACTGTTTTGAAAATTTCCAGTTATGGAATGTGGCGGAACATGAAAAGAGTTATGACAGTGAAATCAAAGAAAATAAAATATTTGAAAATGAAGAATCCTTTGTGGGATTAAACAAAGAGGGATGTATTGTTCTTCCCAAGGCTGCGGCCTTTACGGATGCGGTGCCTGAGGTGGAGGAAGTAACAGATTCCAAAGAGGTAATCGGCAACATCCGCTACACCTATGCAGGACGCGTGGTAGGCGGCACGGAAATTGAAATCACCGGGGCAAAAGTTTCGGAGTTTACCTTCCACAAACAAAAGGAACCGGAAACAGAAAAAGCCGCAAAAGAAAAAAAGGTACTTAAAATAAATGTAAAATATATAGTGCTGGGCGTTCTGGCAGTGTTGCTTCTTGCAGGAATCGGATTTGGAATTTATCATTTTGTGGATAATTTTTATCTGATTAAATATAAGATGGAATGCAGAAGGCAGCAGAAAATGAGTTTTAAGGAAATAAAATTCCGGAAAAAGAAACATCGGAAGTAAATATTATAAAAAACCTCCAAATTTGCCGAAAAGTGTGCGATAATAAATAAGACACAACCGTAACGTTTCAGGCATCCTGAAAGTCCAGCTAAGAAATGTCAATAGGTAAAGTGAAAAATGTTAAAAAAGTTTTTTTCAAGCAGTTGATGTAAAAAAGGGTAACTTTAATAAGCCCACCCATGTGGAAATCTTTAAAATTCATGATAAACCTGTTAGGCTGCGTTCTGTATCTTGTCGGGATGCGCTGCCAGATACCGCTCACAGTGTTCCTGAGGAGTGATGATCTCAAATGGTTTATTATCCCGGAGCATGGCAAAAATGATATTGCAGATTTTATGCATGACAGCCCCGACAGCCACGTTTTTCTTCTTGCTTTTGCATTTGTCGGTATAATAGCCGTGGATAACTGGATTTACTGGTGTTTTTGTCCCTTTATCCACCTTAAGATTATTGATAGCCACCATATGCAGGATACGCCTGGCAAGGCTAGAACCCCTCTTGGACATGTGGACTTTATCCCCATTGAACTTGCCGGATTGCTTCACGGCAGGATCCAAGCCGAAGTAAGCATAAAGCTTCTTTGGGGAAGAAAACAGGTCAAAGGAGCCCATTTCAGCGATCAGGACGGCTGCACTGAGAAAACCGACACCACGTAGGGACTGGAGAAGGAAGATACGGTCATAAACCGGCGTCCCTTCCAGCTTATCAACAGCCTTATGCAGGTCCTCAAGTATATTGTCCAGATGCTCCTGGTATTCCCGGTAGGTTTTGATATACAGCCGGATCCGGAGTGCACTGCTTTGAAGCGCACGTCCGAAAACAGCGGCGTCCTTTGCGGCAGCACGTATGGCATCATATTTGGAAACGGCATATTTTTCACCGAAACGTGCGGTTTTGCGTATGGTTTCCACAAGTATGTCTTTTGGGGCGGCAAGCATGTCTGCGGCAAAGGGGTAAGCTTCCAGAAGATTTAAGGAAGTTTGGGTAGTGACCGTGCTAAACACCTTCCGGTATGCGGGAAAGGACACTTTCAGTTCCGCCGTGAGCTTCAGGACGACAGCGGACTGCAGGTCTTTGAAGTAATAGTAGTCCCGTACCAGGTTGCGCAGGTCAATGACCTCATCATCTGGTATGATGGAAGTCTTAAGGGAAGCATCCAGGCCGACTTTGGCAGCTTTTTTTGAATCAAATTTATCATTATGCAGTTTCCTTACGTTCATATTTGTGCTATTCTTAGTGATGATAGGATTAATGACTGAGCAGTCAAACCCCTTATCACGAAGGAAGTACAGGAGCGGGATGTGGTAGATCCCGGTGGACTCAAGGAAGCAGCGGCTTTCGAGGGAATACATCTCTTGTGCTTCCTTTATTTTTGCGACAGCAAGCTCACGGGACTGCGGATCAGAATGAATGATCTTAAAAGGTTTCCCGGTGAGAATGCCATTGGGCAGCATGATGGACATCCAGGTGAAGTCTGCGCCGACATCAAGCCCGACTGAGAGATAAGGGATGCTTTCAAGCATCATAAGTACTTTTGGGTATTTCATGGTTTTATCCTTTCTGGCAGGCATCCATTTCCAGAGGGCGGATACACAACCTAGCGGTTTATACAGGTATAGCCTGGGGCTTCCCAACCAGCCAAAACATAAATCACCACCGAATGGACTGACAGACTTTCTAAGAGGTTTCACCAGCCGGAAGGCCGGTTCCCAAGGAGGTGTCGTCAATGATCCTGCCTCCAGTGATTATACCTCTATCTTTTGTCTGGTGCATTAAGGAAACCTCAGACATGGTAAATAATGTTACTTTATAACTTCTGATGGAGGGGGAACTCCTCCTTCCGTTATATCTATATAGATTTATTAGATTGGACTTTGTAACTATTAACCAGTAGTCATTCTTGACTACACCATTATTATACTAGGAGGAAGCACAATGAGAAACAAAAAATTCCGGAAACGTATGACAGCTTTGGTTATGAGCACCGTGTTACTGATTCCGGCGCCTGTGATATCTGCTGAAGAACAGGAACCCATGAGACAGGAAAGTCAGACAAGGGCGGCCGATGTAAATGGATTTGAAATAGAAAACGGGGTATTAAAAAAATACACCGGGAAGGCGGAACATGTAGAGATTCCGGGTACGGTAACTGCTATCGGCGAGCTGGCATTTTCCGAGTGCGATTTTCTGAAAAGCGTGGTAATTCCGGGTACGGTGAAAAGTATCGGAACGTCGGCTTTTTACGGCTGCAACACACTTGGCAGCGTCAGACTGAACACAGGACTGGAAAGTATCGGAGAATTAGCTTTTTATGCTTCCGGGGTCAGCAGCATTTCCATTCCGGGAAGCGTGAAAAAATTAAGTTTCTCTGCGTTTATGGCCTGCAAATCATTGAAACGTGTTACCATTGCAGAAGGAACCACAGAGTTAGGATCAGCCGTATTTAACGGATGCAGCGCACTGGAAGATGTGGAACTTCCGGGTACACTGACAGTGATTGGAAGCAAAGCCTTTGGTTCCTGTACCAGTCTGAAAAGTATTACCATTCCGAAAGGAGTCAAAACCATCGGAAACACTGCATTCCAGATGTGTACGAATCTTACGTCTGTATTTATTCCGGAAACGGTAAAGGAAATGGGAAAGGATGTTTTTAAGAAATGCGGTAAACTGACTATTTACGGAAAGAAAGGTTCCTATATAGAGACCTGGGCGAAAGAAAACAACATTCCCTTTGGAAATGTCAGAAATATTTCTTCCTGTGAAATTACCGTACATCCTGATTCTTATGTCTGGGACGGGAAGGAAAAAACTCCTGAAGTAACTATAAAGGACGGAAGTTATACATTAAAGGAAAAAACAGATTATACGCTGGAATACCGTAATAACATTAATCCCGGAACTGCCACGGTGGTAATTACCGGAACAGGGAAATACACCGGAACAGTGGAGAAAACCTTTACTATTTATGATAAGGAGAAGGAAAGCCAGACGCTGGATTATCGGAAAAGTTACAATAAAATTTACGGAGATAAGTCCTTTAACCTGAATGTCAGAGTGAAAAAGGGAGATGGATTTCTTACTTATGGAAGTTCGGATAAAAAAGTGGCGGCTGTGGATAAGAAAGGAAAAGTCACCATCAAAGGCACCGGTATTGCCACTATTACCGTAAAGGCGGAGGAAACCGATAAGTACAGAGAAAAAACTGTGAAAATCGCAGTTAAAGTGAAACCTGAAAAAGCTGTCATAAAATCTCTGAATACGGTGAAGGGAAAGAAATTAAAAGTCACCTGGAAGAAGGATAAAAGAGCTGCAGGTTATGAAATACAGTACAGCACGGACAGTAAATTTAAAGACAAAAAGGTTACAAAAACCACAATCGTAAAAAATAAAAATACCACTTCCAAAACATTTTCAAAACTGAAAGAGGGCAGGAAATATTACGTAAGGATACGTTCATATAAAAATATTAAAGTAAACGGTAAGAGCCAGAAGCTGTATGGAGCCTGGAGTAATAAGAAGAAAAGCGGCAGTATTCAGAACTAAGGAATATTATAAAAAAGAATCTCTCAGCGGAGATTCTTTTTTATTCATAATTGACAGAGAAACTGGATAAGAATATAATAAAAACATACGTTTATCATCGGATAAGAACAGAAACAGGATGGAAAAAATGGACAAAGGAAGCAGAATTTATCAGGTACCGGAGATGAATCTGGCTGCAGGACGCGGAACGGAAATAATAATACGGAAGATTGGAAGTGCTTTACTCGGAGAGAAATTGCTTCTCAGAAACGACAGTTGTCTGAATGAAGAATGGTATCAGAAAATTCTGGTGAATCATCTGGAATTTTTTTCTCCCGAAGAAGAAGTTGCTGATATTGTGGAAATTCTGGAGAGCCTGTTTACTCCGGAATTTGAAGAAACACGGAAAGAGTCAGAGGAGGGTATATCGGAAACTGAAAGGGAACCGGAAGAACCGGAGGAATATATACCGGAAACTGAAAGGGAACCGGAAGAACCAAAAGAATCAGAGGAAGATGTTTCAGAGATAAAAGAAGAACCGGATGGACTCTGTGTGGTTCTTTGCAGCAGGCGGGAAGAACGATGGGAGGAAGGGGAAAAGAATCCCCGCATACACCTGAAAATTACGGAAAGGCCCTATCATATTCCTTTTGAAATTGAAATTATTCCCTATAAGGGAGAGGTCAGAGAGTTTCAGGAAAAGGTGTTCCGGGGAAGGGAGAGAGAAGAACAGGAAATTACTTATTTTATGCTGACTCCGGAGGAGTATATATCCAGAAGTTTTTATGAAATTATGGACAATCTGGAGTTAATCGGCAATTTATCCTGGTACAGGGAAATTTATGATATCCTTTTAAAAGAAGTTATTATAGGAAAGAAAGTCTCTCAGAGTTTTGGACAGCTTCTCATGGAATGTCCCATACCATTGCTGAAAACCCGTCTGGATATTATCAATGAATATGAAGATTATGGGTATATGAAGAAACGGTGGGAAATCCAGAACAGCCGGGAAGGAATATACGGTCCTTCCTGGAGCCAGGTAATACAGCTTCTGGTGAAATTTTTTACGCCTATTCTGGAAATGGCACTTAGAGATGAGATTTTTATTGGAGACTGGATACCACAGTTTGGCAGATATCTGGATTAAAAGGGAGGATTTATGTCAGTAGAGACAATGTTAAAGACAATTGATGATTTGGTGTGGGGAATTCCTCTGATTGTATTGATTCTGGCAGTGGGAATTTTTCTGACCGTGCGTTTGAGGGGCCTTCAGATTCGCCGCCTGCCTCTGGCAATACGTAACCTGATTTTTAATGAATCGTCGGGGCAGGAAGGAGAAGTGTCCGGATTCGGAGCACTGTGTACAGCTCTGTCAGCCACCATAGGAACGGGAAATATTGTGGGAGTTGCCACAGCGCTGGTAGCAGGCGGACCGGGGGCATTGTTCTGGATGGTGGTGGCGGCTGTTCTGGGCACTGTCACGAAATATGCGGAATGTATGCTGGCCATTAAATACAGGGTAACAGCAGAAGACGGACATGTGGTAGGCGGGCCTTTTTACTATATTGAGCGCGGCATGGGGAAGAACTGGAAATGGCTGGGTAAGTTGTTTGCTTTCTTTGGCGTGGGTGCGGGGCTTCTGGGAATTGGAACTTTTACCCAGATTAATGGGATTACCGGAGCGGTAAACAGCTTTTTTGACCCAAAAAACCAGTGGACGGTGGAACTTTTTGGAAGAGAATATTCCTGGACAGTTGTGATAGCAGGAGTGATTCTGACCGTATGCGTGGCTCTGGTGGTAATCGGAGGGCTGCAGCGGATTTCCGGTGTGGCGCAGGTGCTGGTGCCGCTGATGGCGGCTACCTATATCACAGCGGCTTTGCTGATTCTTATATTCCATGCCAGTGAAATTCCGGCAGCTTTTGTAACAATCGTACAGAGTGCATTTGGAATAAAAGCCGCTGCAGGCGGCGCTCTCGGCGCCATGATGACAGCCATGCAGAAAGGTGTTGCCAGAGGAATCTTTTCCAATGAAGCCGGGCTGGGAAGCGCTCCCATTGCCGCTGCCGCAGTGCAGACAGAAGAGCCGGCGTCTCAGGGCCTTGTTTCCATGCTGGGCACCGTTATTGATACTGTGATTATCTGTACCATGACGGGGCTGATCATTGTGATTACCGATACATGGAATATCGGCCTGGACGGAGTGGACGTAACCACAAAAGCATTTCAGACAGGATTGCCTTTCGCACCGGCGGTTTCCTCTTTTATTCTGATGATCTGCCTGGTATGCTTCGCATTTACCACCATTCTGGGATGGAATTATTACAGCGAAAAATGTCTGGAATACCTGACCGGCGGAAGCCGGCAGGCAGTGAAAACATATCGCTGGGTTTACATACTCTGTGTGTTCATCGGACCGTTTATGACCGTTTCCGCAGTATGGACCATTGCAGATATTTTTAACGGACTGATGGCAATTCCGAATCTGATTGCCATTATTGCTCTGAACGGTGTGGTTGCGGCAGAGACCAGGCAGTATCTGAAAAAAGTGGATAAATTGGGATAATACTTTTATGTTTATACCTGACAGTACCGGATTATCCGTTACATAATCTGTGCCAGAATCACGCTTGCAATGGTGCCCACTAGGGTGGCAAACAATGCTCCTGCCAGTGTATAGCGTGTTTTCTGCACTTTGGCCGTCATAAAATAGACGCTCATGGTATAAAAAATGGTTTCGGTGCAGCTCATCATAATAGATGTTATGGTTCCATAATAAGAATCCGGCCCGTATTCCTTAAAAATGTCAATGACCAGTCCGGTTGCGGCAGAGGAAGAAAACATTTTTACTACGGATACGGGTACCAGGGCGGCAGGAAAATGCAGAGGTTCCGTGAAGATTCCAAGGCCTGTTGACAGCAAATCCAGAAATCCTGACGCCCGCAGGATTCCAACGCCCACCATCAGGCCAATCAGAGTGGGCATAATGCCGATGACTGTCTGGAATCCGTCTTTGGCACCTTTGATAAAGTCGTCATATACATGGTGATGATTTAAAATGCCGTATCCTACAATCAGAAAAATCAGAAGAGGAATCATGGCGTCTGATAAAAAAAGGAGAATTTTCAATGGAAGATTCCTCCTTTTTTCTTTTTGCGGGAAATTTCCTGTTCCCGGTGAGGCAGACTGCCGCCGTATGCGGAAGGCTGTTTTTCCGGCAGCAGATACATGACTTTTGCAAATATAATTCCGGCCAGCGTGGAAAAGCAGGTGGCGATTATGGCGGGCCCCAGGATAGCCGCAGGATTAGTAGAGCCGTACTGGCTGCGGTAGGCAATCATGTTGACCGGAATAAGCTGGAAAGAAGAAACATTCAGAATCAGAAAAGTGCACATGTCTTTGCTGGCAACTTTACTGTGATGATTCAGTTCGCTCATTTCTTCCATGGCTTTCAGTCCGGCGGGAGTGGCAGCCCAGCCCAGGCCGAAGACATTGGCAATTATATTTGTAGATATGTACTCATTTGCTTTATGTCCTTTTGGAATTTTGGGAAACATAAAGCGAAGCAGCGGGTTCAGCATCCGGGTGGCGCCTGAAATAATACTGCAGCTTTCCGCAATTCGCATAAGTCCCACCCACAGGGACATAACACCCAGCATGGTGATACAAAGTGCCACAGCTTCTTTGGAAGAATCCAGCGCAGCGTTGGTGACCTCAGGGAGGTTTCCGGTAAATGCGGCATAGAGAATGCCGATGATAATCATAAAACCCCATAAATAATTCAGCATGGTATCAGTTCTCCAGAAAATACAGTTGTTTATATCTTATGCACAGAGAAGAAAAATGTGCTGGTCCTGGGAAAATATATGAAAAGGCCGGAGTATGCAGGCTATGAGCGGAACTGTTACGATATTGTTCTCAATTATTACAATTCATCTGTTATTATAATTAAAAAATATGGTATAATATGCACTGAGGAGGGACCCATCGAA
This sequence comes from Lachnospiraceae bacterium JLR.KK002, assembly GCA_036941025.1. NCBI lineage: Bacteria > Bacillati > Bacillota > Clostridia > Lachnospirales > Lachnospiraceae > Lachnospiraceae bacterium JLR.KK002. The sequence continues at coordinate 3,426,740 of JAYMNP010000001.1, read as the reverse complement.
GATGGGAGGAGACCTGAGTGCGGAAAATATGCACTGAGGAGGGACCCATCGAAGATGGGAGGAGACCTGAGTGCGGAAAATATGAACTGAGGAGGGACCCATCGAAGATGGGAGGAGACCTGAGTGCGGAAAATATGAACTGAGGAGGAACCCGTTTATACGGAATAAATCATTTCAAAGGAGGTATCCTGTGGATAATTATAATACAATCAATGAAGTTCTGGTAAAACTTTTCAATGAAATCATGGATATAGAAGAAAAAGCTATTATCACGGAGGAATACAGGGATATCTCCAACAATGACATGCATGTGATAGAGGCTATTGGAAAAGGTGAGGCAAAAAGTATGTCCACGGTGGCCAAAGCTCTGTCGGTGACAGTGGGCACCCTGACCATTGCCATTAATAATCTGGTAAAAAAAGGTTATGTCAATCGGGTGCGCAGCGAGGAAGACCGCCGGGTTGTTTTAATTTCACTTTCCGGGAAAGGTGAAAAAGCATTTGACCATCATAAAAAATTCCATGAGGAGATGGTACAGGCAACATTGAAAGGGATGGAAAAGGAACAGATAGAAGTTCTGGTGCAGGCGCTGCAGAACCTGAGCGGGTTTTTCCGGGGATATGGGAAGTAGCAGGATAAACTTTTAAAATTACAAAAGTATTACAAACCATCAAAAAAGAATAGGGAAGCCTATTCTTTTTTGATGGTTTGTCTGCTATATTTATTTTAGAATGCTTATATCAGAAAGGAACAAAACAGGTATGGCTAAGAAATCAACCCGTCTGGAGGCGCTACACAGTACTTTTGAAGAAAACGGAGTTTCACCTGATACAATACAGTTGAATGATTCCCTAATACAGAATATCAAAAAATGTGCGGATGCTGTGCCGGATTACAGGCATCCTTCCTATACCAGACATCTTCTGGGCGACATTATCATGATCGTCTTTTTTGCAGTCCTTGGAAATGCGGATGAATGGGGAGAGATAGAAAGCTTCGCAAAAAGGAAAGAGAAATGGCTGCGTAAATATCTGGAACTTCCATTTGGTATTCCAACAGATGATACTTACCGTATCGTGATGGGAAATGTTAATACGGAACACTTTTACCAGACTGCGGTAGAGCTGTTGCTCCATACAATAGAGGGGATTGTGCTACTGTCTGGAAAAAACGACGGTATCCATGAGAAAGCCATCGTATCTGTAGATGGAAAAGAAAGCAGGGGATCTAAAAGGAAGTCCGGGGTGCAGGGGGAAGTAAAGGCATTGCAGACTCTGAATGTGTATTCAAATGACTGTGGAATATGCCTGTCACAGAAATTTATAGAAGAAAAGACAAATGAGATACCGGCGGCGCAGGAGCTGCTGGGACTGATGGACCTGCGGGATACGATCGTAACGGCAGATGCCATGAACTGCCAGAAGGATACCGTTTCTGCGATCGTGTCAGGGAAAGGGGACTATGTGCTGGCGCTGAAGGGAAACCAAGGGCTGTTTTATGAAGAAGTCAGGGATTATTTTGGGAAGGACGTACTGGAAGAATTGAAAGGGAAAGAAGGCTGTTATAAAAAGACAGTGGGGCCGGAACATGGAGGAACCGCGGTCAGGGAATACTATATCACGGAGGATACAGGCTGGTACAGTGAACTGGGAAAGTGGAAAAAGCTCAAGAGTTTCGGAATGGTCCATAAGAGGGTGGAAAAGGCAGCTGGAACGAAGGAAGAAGAATATCGATATTATATATGCAGCATAGGGGAAGATGCAGAAGAATTTGAACGGGCGGCAAGAGGGCACTGGGGAGTGGAGGCAAAGCTTCACTGGCACCTGGATTTTACATTTGGGGACGATAAGAATACAAGCATGGGGAAGACAAGCGCAAAGAACCTGCAGATCATGAAAAAGATAGCGCTGGCGATTTTGGGTCTGGTAAAAGAAAGCTATAAGCTAAGCATGAAGCGGATCCGGTATGAGCTGTCCCTGGATTATGAAAACGAGATAGAAAAGATGCTGTCTATGCTGGATGTGGAGAGCATTAGAGCGGCATTAGAGTCAAAAGGGAAATCTCCCGTGAAATAGATCATCTCTTTATATTTTTTGCAGCATCAGAAATGGTGCTGCGGTGCATAACAGTTTATAAGTTTATCCTGGGGAAGTAGGAATTCCTATTGACGTACGTATAAACGTACGCTATAATAAATATGACTTATAAAATCTCGTCATTACAGATAAAGTATACAATTTATATGATAAAATAAAGACATTACTTATACGAAAATGAACGAGAGATAATCAATATACAAAGGAATTTTATAAATAATCACATTGCAAAAATAAGAAAAGGAGATTTTATAGTGTCAACAATTAATATTACAACAGCAAGAAAGGATCTTTACAATCTGGTAGAGAACGTAAACCTTTACAGCGAACCCGCATTAATTGTTGGAAAAAAAGGAAATGCAGTTCTGTTATCAGAGGACGATTGGAATGCAATACAGGAGACATTGTACCTGAATTCCATAGAAGGCATGGTGGAATCTATTGTGAACGGAGCGAAAACGTCTGTGGAAGATTGCATTTCAGAAGATATGGTAAAATGGTGAATGTATAGAATTGTTTTCGAAAAGCAGGCATTGAAAGATCTCGAAAAATTAAAATTTTCCGGTCTTTCAGAAAGGGCCAGGAAGCTGGTGGATATGATCAGAGAAAATCCATATCAGAAACCACCCCGATACGAAAAGCTGGTTGGAAATCTGAGCGGATTATACTCCAGACGTATTAATATACAACATCGTCTTGTATATCAGGTATATCAGGAGCCAGTCACAGTTAATGATTTACGATATCAGGGAACCGTAAAAATAATACGCATGTGGACACATTATGAAAAGACAGAATAAGGTACAGCTAATAAAATGATGTATATATCATAATTTTCTTTCATATTGATTGTCAGACTGTTAAAATTTTTCGTAGTTTTAATTTTATTAAATCAGAAAATATTTATCAGAAATATAGTAAAAAAGTCTTTATAATTAAAATTGTTTTTTATCTTTGATGGATATCAGATAAGGATAAATTTTTGTTTATCTACTAACTGCCTTAACTTTCCTTAATTTTCAAGGCTTTGCGGTATGCCTGACCTCAAAATATGTATCCTTTTCCCTTGTTTTTGCCCTTATCAGCAAGTTACAAGGGAAAGTTTTTGTTATTCAGTTTTCATTGCTTAACTCATTCCCACAACCTTATCCAATAACTTTGCGGAATCCCGCTTCGCCTCCCTTGTAGCGTGTGCATAGACATTCATTGTAGTGCTTACGTCCGAATGTCCTAAAAGTTCCTGCACGTCTTTTGGCTGCGCCCCGTTTGATAACAGGTTCGTTGTGTAGGTGTGCCGTAATGTGTGGAAATGGAAACCCTCTAACTCCGGTACTTTCCTTGCCGCTGTCCGGCAGGCTGTTTCTACGGTGGCGGGAAGTTCAAGACAGCCATCTTCCCTCAAACATACAAAGGAGATTTCCGTATAATCCTCCGGCACATCTTCCGTCATTGCCAGGTTGTAATACTCATAATGCACCCTGTTTTTCTCTGTAACTTCCCTGTAGAAATTCCTGTGATAGAGTTCGCCATACTGCATACGGTTTTTAAGCTGCTGTTTTCTTGCTTTCTTTAAGATGTCGGCGAGGGCGTTCCCAAAATCAACTATACGCACTTTTTTCCGCTTTGTAGGACCTATCTCATGTTTATGGGTAGCCCCGTTGTAACGGACGCTCCTGCGGACTGTCAGGCATTTTTCCTCAAGGTTGATGTCCTGCCAGGTCAGCCCTGCCACTTCCCCAAGCCTGAGTCCTGTGAAATAGGCTATCTGTACGGGCAGGATTGCGTCCTTGCTCCGCTTTCCAAGCTGTGCAATCAGTTTTTGGTACTGCTCAAATGACAGCGGCTTGACACTGCCAGTATCAGTGTCCGTTTCCTCCGCAAACAAATCCATATCGTCCTTTTTGTGCCTCATTACCACATACTGCATGGGATTGAATGTGATGTACTGCTTCGGGAACACCACAAAACGGAAGGACTGTTGCAATACTGCGGAATAAGACCGTATATAGTCAATAGAATATCCCTTTGAAACAAAGTCCTCAACCGTTCCGCCGAATGAGAGCAAATCCATAAACTGCTGTAAATGCCCCGAAGTGACCGTTTTAAGTTTCCGTCTGCTTACAGGATGCTGTTTCATGCGGTTGATTGCCTGTAAATAAGTACCGACAGTGCCATTGCTCAATGTTCCTGTCTTTAATTCTTCCTCCGCCCATGTGTCAAGCAACTGTCCGAGAGTGATATTGTCCGCCTTTGCAATGAATTTCTTGCTTTCATAGTCCTCCATTGCCTGCCTCAACAGCTTTTCCGTTTCGCTTTTGTTTTCTGTTCCTGCACACTCTTTCTGTACCATGTTACCGCTTGCGTCCTCCACATAGAAGCGGTAGTACCATTTTTTCCCTTTCTTCCGTACTGATCCTTTTGCCATAATCGTTTCTCCTTTCAATGAACGCATTTCTGCGTATGTAATACATTGAACAGATATGGCAGTCGGAACTGATGGAATGCTTTCTGCAAATAAGGATAGCATAAAATCTGCTGTCCTTCCATACCTAATCGGGATCTTCCTCTGATAAAAGACTGGAAAGCCTTGCAGCGGCGGCGTCAGGATTTTTGGAATAGAGCCTCACTATGTCGCCCATATCATTAAGGGCATTTACGGTGTGGGTAATCTCCCTGAGGAACATGATTTCATCATATTCCCTTCCCGATTCAAACCCCATTGTCTTTGCAAGTCTGGCGCTTTCTTCACTTCCTTTAAACTTCCTGCACGCAAGGCGGAAAGAGTCCACAAACAATCCATATTCCCGCAGCATCAGCAACAGCAGGTCTTTTGAAAAGTCTGACTCGGAAGTTTCCATGTCATAAGGCAGCTTTGAAAGAATGGAGGACATGGCATCACGTATTAACATTTCCTTTTTATCCGTAATGTCAGATTCATATTCCTCTGTTTCGCCCTTCAGCCATTCTACGGAAACATGGAGTGCGTCTGCCAGACCGTCAAGGACAAGTTTCTTGGTATTGTCAATCGTTCCCGCCTCATACCTCTGAATGGTGGATGCGGTAACGCCCATTTTTTCAGCAACATAAGGTTGGTTGACGCCTAATTCCAGTCTCCGTTGTTTTGCCCTGCCGCCGATTATCCGGCGCAGCTCTTTGTCTTTCATGCTGGGTTTCCTCCTTTATCGGTATGGTGAAAGTATACCATATCAAAAGCAATATTGCAATGTGCAAGTTAAAAATAATTTTTGAAATCACATAACGCTTGACAAAGAAATATAAATGATGTATAGCAAGCATACTATAAAAATTGCATAATGCAATTTGAGAGGAGGAGAATGAATGACGGAAATGAAGATTGCCCTTTCCATTGAGGAGGCGGCAGACTACACGGGCATCGGTCGGAACACACTGAGAAAGCTGGTGGAATGGGATAAACTCCCTGTACTGAAAGTGGGGAGAAAGGTACTTATCAAAAAGGATATTTTGGAACTGTTTATGACTGTCAATGAGGGGAGGGATTTGAGGGACAGGGGGAATGTCAAAACCGTCACAAGAAAGACGGCGGTATAAGAGTCAGGCGAACAGTTGCGGTGAAGTTAAAAAATACAATCATTTTTGGAAAATGAACTCAAAAAATGCAGTCACTTTTGAAGAATGAACTTAAAAAGTAAGTTCACTGAAAAAGCTATGGGATATGTTCCGCAAAAAAATGAACTTAAAAAGTGCAATCACTTTGAATAAAGTCAGTTGACCGCCGGAAACAGCAGAAATGCAATTCAGCATAACCCGTATATTGGGTACAGATAAGGATAACAGGGACGGGCAGAAATAAAAGGATTGCCAATAAAATAAGCATTGAACAGCCGGAAAACTGTTTCCAATATGGCTGCTGACACTTCATAAATGAAGCGTCAGCTCTCGCGGCAGTCGCCAAATGGATAAGCAAGCTTATCCGCTTGGCTCGTTGCCCGCGGAAATCAGGGAGGAAAACATGGGAGAGATTTCTTTCAGCAACCACATCAGCAACAAGAAAAGCGCAATCAACAGCAAGGCAAAACTTACCGGAGTTGCAAAACACAATCTGAGAAAGTACCATTCGCAGGATTACAGCAGGGATAATATCACACTTCTTTATGGGACAACCAATCTCATGCAGGATGTGAAAAATGTATACCGCAAAGAATTTGATGCTGCACTGCATGAATACAATGCAAAACAGACAAGACCGGAAAGACGGATTGACGATTATTTTGAACATGTATCTGAAACAGAACAGGACATGGCGGTAAAAGTCATCATACAATGCGGGGATAAAAAATTCTGGGAACAGAACAGCGGTGACAAAATATTTATGAAACAGGTCTATAAGCAGCTCCTTTTGAAACTGCAGGAGTATCTGCCGGATTTTAAGATTGCCAATGCGGTAATCCATTTTGATGAGGCAAGCCCGCATATGCACGTTGTAGGAGTTCCGGTAGGGAGAGGGTTTAAGCGTGGCTTGTCAACAAAAGTGTCAAAGCGGTCCGTATTCACGCCCCAAGTCCTGTCGGAAGTCTTGCAGGATAAAATGCGGGCAGACGCCAACCACTACATGAAAGCCATCTTCCGGCAGGAAGTAAAGGAAAAGAAAAAGGGAAAAAACCATGACCTGACGGTTGCGGAATACAAGGTTGCAAAAGAGGAAGAAAAGATTGAAAAACTATCAACGGATAAAATAGGACTGGAGGCTGAGATTGAGGAATTTGCGAACCATGTGGAGCGTGGGGCGGATATCGAAGCAGGAAACAGCTTTCGTGGGCTGTTTACCGCACTTGGGGAGCTGCTCAATTCTTTCAAGGAAATCATCATGGACGGACTGTGCTGGTTTCCCCGCCTTATGCGGTGGCAGACCTCAAAGGGCGAGGTTTCCCCTGTGTTTGAAGATAACAGGAATGAAGGCTATTACTACCGGCTGAAATCCTATATGGATATCCATACAAGGCAGGAATACCCAAAAGAACTGATACAGCCGGAAAACCGTACAGGCACGATAGAGCAGTTGGCGCAGAATGTGGAGGCTGTCGAAAAGCAGATACAGCTTATGGGTGTAAAAATGAACCGGAATCAGATGTATTAGAGGTAGCCAATTATAAATCAGTTGACTTAAAACTAAAAGCTATAAGAGATTCAAAAGGGGCTGTCGCACTAACGATTGAAAAATCATGAAGCGACAACTTCATTTTTGCTGTTTTTATGTATGATTTCAAGAAAAAGCTCCATATAATCTTATTATGGAGCTTATTTATGTTCCCTACCATGGCAAGCAGTGTACTTTCCGCAAGCACATTTGATGTTCCTCTGCTTACATATCTCCGAAACCGCATATCCTGTTTTAAATTTCCGAAAGAGACTTCTGCCTGAATACTCCGGTTTATCCTGAAAAGGATACCTTCATCCAAGAGGATTCGTTCCAAATCTTCCTGTCTGTATTTCAGGAAGGTTTTGGCAACCTGAAGTATCTTTGTTCTTTCTTCTAAAGGTGTCTTACAATGATTCCCTTTGATACTTAGTGCGACAGCCCCAATATTTATATTTTCTTATCTTAATGACATTGGCCGTGCTGCGGGAGATGAAGCTGGTTGGAAGCGTATCCTGCACCCGGAAGGAATTTGAGGAAACAATTGACCTGATTGCGAAAGGGATAATTGACCCTGAAAAGTATGTAACGGATGTCCTGCCGCTGGAAAGCTTCAACACGCTTTTGAACGTTTGACATCTAAGACAGATCCGGTTTTGAAAATTGTAATCAAGCCATGACATGCAGACAGGCGAAGTGTGTGAAAGTGTGCAAGGTGGAATATTGCAGGAAGAGCCATGGAATGATAGATGGACAATAGATATTACTAAGGCGGCGAAGGAGAGACTGCATCAAATGATAAATACGGAAAGCTTTTAACAGCAATAGCCGCTATGGTATTGTTCTCATTGTCCTAAATCATAATATTACTAAGGCTGTTAAATACCGATGTTTTTACTTGCCTTAGTAATAAATGCGAAATATCCATTTTCATTTGCTGAAGATGCCAATAAAATTTTGGCTCTGCCTGTTAAACTTATAGTCCGTGACAGACGATTTAGAATGGATGAAATTACCTCTATGTGTAAATCTGCTTTTATCATACAGGTTTGCTCCGGTTTTGCATAGGTACGCACTAGCTGCCGTTTACGAAATTATGGTGGATTATTTTTTATATTTCTGTTATAATATACAAATCATAATGAAAGGAATGTAAGTTAAAATGAAAATGATATTCAATCGTTCAGTTAGCGTGCTTCTTTCTGCCGTTATGCTGTTTGTAGGTGCCCTTTCCTTGAACGGCTGCAGCGTCAAGGATAATTCGCAGACAATGGAAACGTCTACAACAATTGCAGAAACCACACAAGCGTTCGACGAACCGCAGCAAAAGCGAAAAATCATTATTGATACCGACACTGCAGGCGACGATGCCTCAGCGTTGATTATCGCGGCAAAGGCTAAAAACATTGATATTCTTGGCGTGACGGTTTCCGCAGGAAACGTCAGTCTCGATCAGGCAGTTAAAAATGCGTTGATGACGCTGGAAATGGCGGGCAGCGACACCCCTGTATATGCAGGCGCTTCTACTACATATACCGGCAAGGAACGTGAAACCTTCAGCGTTTACGGCAAGGACGGTATGGGGGATCAAGACTTGATTCATCCCACGCGCAAGGCTGAGGATAAGGACGCTGTTGATTTTATCGTTGAAACGGTAAAGGCGAATCCCGACGAGGTGGAAATTGTCGCTCTTGGTCCCGTCACCAATCTTGCGCTCGCCTTTGACAAAGATCCCGAAACGATGAAGCACGTCAAAAAATACTGGTCGATGGGAACCGCGGGTTTTGGACCTGGCAACGCAACGCCTGTTGCGGAGTTCAATGTTTATCATGACGCCGAGGCGTACAAGGTGCTGGTTGATTCGGGTGTGGAGATTACGGCGATCGGCTTCGATATGCTCCCCGAGGAAACTAACTTTTCCAAGGAAGAGCTTGACGAGCTGGAGAAAAAAGGCGGACTGTCGGAATTCTTCGCCAAAGCCTTCAGCGGACTGATAGAATTTAATACAGAAACAAGAGGCTTACCGATTGCAGACGATGCCGACGGAGTCGCTATGGCTTGTGTACTGTGGGACGGTTATCTTAAAAAGACTCAACCCTGCCACGCAAGCGTTATGACGGACGACAACGAAGCCTATGGACAGGTAATTTTGTACAAGGAAGATTACGGCTACGACTCTCAGGTAACCTTTGATAATTACAACTTCTATGTTGCCACTGAAACAGACAGTAAGATATTTAAAGAAAAGCTTATTGCTCTTTTAGATGAATAATAGTTTATGAAAAGAGGATAATTATGATTCGCTGTTTATTTCTTTTACAGTGCTAATTGTCGGTTATATTGTCTATGGCAAGATAATGTAGAAAATCTTTGCGCATAATACCAACAATCAAAGTTTTTTCAGTTATGGATGCAATTTTTGCGTTCTGTGTGTTACAATTCATTTTAGATACCTCTCTGTTTAATAAGATTTTTACTAACCGCCTAAGTCAGTAATCTTATTTTACTCTGAGGTATTTTTTTCTCAACCTTCTTTCTTGGAATTCCCTATATTTGAATTATACAGAAAGCTCCTTTCATACTGATTTACTTTTAGGCATTTGCGAAACGCCAGAACCCGCATAAATACGGGATTCTTTTTGTCACAAAATAAAACAACTCCTCACTGGTTTGTGGTAAAATTGAGATGCCGAGTAACAATCAACCATATCCACCAGTAAAGGAGTTGTACCTACATGATAACATACAAACAGCTCTCTTTGGCAGATATTTTTACCGATTGCCAAAATAAATTTGATAATGATAAATATCAGTTCCTTGCACTTCTCGAAAATACCATCAACTTAGATGAAATTGTCCCAGTGTCCTTTATTTCTCATTTCCATGCCGCCACTGGCAGGCCCCGTAAGCATCTGCTTTATCCAATGCTCAGGGCTCTGTTATTACAGCTTATCTTCTCAATCCCAACAACATCCCTGCTGATTGTATTCCTGAAATACTCTCAGGAACTGCGGGACTTCTGCGGGTTTGATGTTGTCCCGGATGCCTCTAAATTCACCCGCTTCAAACAGGAGTTTTTATCGGACTTACAATCCATGTTCGACCATCTTGTTGACTTGACCGAACCGATATGCCATTCTATTGATACACAGAAAGCTTCCATGCTTCTCTTTGACACCTCCGGCATTGAGGCATGGGTTACAGAAAACAATCCCAAATATGCCAACCGTATCATCAAACAGCTGAAAGCCTTCAAAAAAGCAAAAGGGATGGACGATTCCTTTGACCCTTATAAAGCCGCCTACGGCTCCATGCCTTCCCATGCTGCCGCCAGTCCAGCCATTCAGCAGATGTACATTAACGGGCATTTCTGTTATGCTTATAAATTCGGTATTATTACCAACGGACTCGGCATTGTCCGGGATATTTCCTTTTATAACAAGGACTTTCTTGCGGCTCATCCTGACATCATTGTTGGAAAAAAATCTGATTCCCCGGATGAAGATAAGAGTCTTGCCGATTCCAGGGCATTGGTTCCCACTTTAAAAGATTTCTTTCGGAAGCATCCGCTTATCAATCCGAAAACTTTTCTGGGAGACGCCGCATTTGATTCCATTGAAATCTACAAATACCTGTTACAGGAAGCCTCCTTTGAGAAAGCTTACATTCCCCTCAACGGCAGAATCTCCCTTCCGGAATCCGACTGCCCGCTGAATAAGGACGGCATCCCCTGCTGCCCCAAAGACCCATCCCTTCCAATGAAACGGGAAGGAAGCAAATCCCATCTCCGCTGCGGACTGCCAACCATGAAGTTTGTATGCCCGAAAATGAAATGGGAATATGATAAATCAACCGGTAAAAGCAAACGCGTCTGCCACTGTGAAAATCCCTGTACGGAATCCCCCTGCGGCAGGATGTTTTATATTTATCCCGAGAAAAACCTGCGCGCCTATCCTGGTACGCTCCGTAGTACGGCCGAATGGGATTCCACCTATAAGATCAGGGTAAATGTTGAGAAATCAATCAACCATTTCAAGGACAGCTTCTGTGTTGCCGGGCGTAAAACGCAGAATGAAAAAACGCTTCATGCTGACCTGCTTCTCGCCGGGATTACCCAGCTTATTACAGTAATGGTGGCTGATAAACTGCACAGGCATGAATATATCCGCAGTTTAAAACCTCTGATTGCATAACCTTACATACCGCATACCATTTCACGGGCAGATAACCTTATCTGCTTTGTTTTCATGTCTTAAAACTCTTGTTATCCACATCCACCTCCTGTAAGTCCGGCTCAACCGGGCCTTTGCCCTATTGGAATCAAGATTTTGAACTTGTTTCGCAATTACCTATAAAGAAAATCAACTAAAATAGTGTGGATTGAAATGACAAAAGATTGATTTAACTGCATAAATCAGTGCATACCCTTATTCATATGTGTATCTGCCAGTAATATTTCTATCAATGTTGACAATATAAACGATTCTGCAAAGATTATCAATATCCGTTGCAGAAAATGGACAATTTGAGCAGAAAACGGACATTAAAACAGCTTTACAACACTTAATTACGTTAATCAGTCCACGACCTTATCCATATGTGTATTTGCCAATAACTTTTGTATCAATGATGACAGTGCCGGAACACTGTCGGATATTATTTTGAGCTGCTGTCCACTGCAATCTGAAAGCTGCGAAACTGCAATAATCCCATATTGTTTAAATAACTGAACAGATTTATATTAGGGTAAAATTTCAAACAGATACTGGTCATTCCAGCCGCAGAGTGTCACTCTATTTTTCCTTAGTGCATAGTATGTTTTCATAGTAAGACAGTAATCCTGTTCGCATATATTATATAAATCATGGGCAGATTTGTTTCGGATATCATCTACACTAAATATGTTGCCTCTAAAGAAAAGCGGGTATATTTTTTTGTGAAATTGAAATTCGCTGAATGCCTCTTTAATGGGGCAAAGGGAACGTATCTGAATCCCATATTTTTCACAAAGGGTATCAATTTCTGACATGGCATATTCACCTACGTTGCGAAACTGTAATATTTCTTCCCTTGGATATGCAGAAAGCTGTGCAAGGTATACGATACCATTTCTTAAAAAAATATTCCGCATTTTTCTTGACATGGGAATGTCATGGATTGATATTGCGTTTTCGGCAGAAGGAAGATAGCCTAAGTCATTCAGTTTCCTTATAATCATCAGCTTATTGTAACCTGTTCGGAGTTTATTCGCTAATGTAACGCAATTATACTCTTTAAGTCCTGAAACATTAGTAATATGTAACTCCTGCAAGGCTTTTTTGAACTGTATGGAATCGTAGTGTTCTTGAATATCGGTTTTCATAAGGATTCCTTTTCATGTATTTAGATTAATAAAATTATAACATTCTTCTTTTTACAAATAAAGAGAGAACTGGTTTATATTTTGACCAGTCCTCCGTACAAAGAAAAATATGTTACCACAATTCTAATGAATCTTCCGCATCTATCCATTTCTGCATACCGCCCTCAAGATACAGTGTTGCGTATTCAAGGGGATTGTCTATTGCCAAAGCATTTAAGGCGCATTCAGAGCATGGTGTTGTTTTTAATCCTTCTTCCGCTTTGCTGCAATATATCCGTAAAATATATCCGTCAAAAGTGGTTACATCAATACTGTTATAGAGCATATTATATGTTGCATGAATAACTCTCATATCTTTTTCGTCCTTTCATTTTGTTTGAGAAATTTGTGAAAGCATTCCAATCAGTTCTTTCTGTCCTGTTCATTTCATGTTATAATTTGTTACAGGTTTTTATTTCCCTTATTTTTGCCCTTATGAGAGTTCGTAACATGAGGGAAAAGGATATAACACAAGGGAAAGTCTAAGGGCAAACTCACTTGCTATAAATTTAGTGTTTTCAAGGGTTTGCGGACTTTTTGAAGATAAGATATAACAGTTAATAAATGCTATAAAAAGTGTCTTATCAGAATTTTTGTTTTGTGAAAAAATGTATCTTGCAATTAACATTTTCATAATGCTGTGATACCATCAGGCAAAGAAGAATCCCCCGATCGTAGTGGCGTACAGTCGGGGAATTCTTTTTAATTTATACGGAAATATGCAGCACAATCGTTGCAATTTTAAAATAAATCAGAATGGAGCAGATATCCACAATGGTGGAAATCAGCGGGGCCGCCATCAGCGCCGGGTCCAGATGGATGTGTTCTGCAATCAGAGGAAGTGAACAGCCAATGAATTTTGACAGAATCACAATGGCAATCAGCGCAAAAGCAATGACGAAGGCCATTTCCAGATCTCCGTACTGGATATAGATGCGCAGTCCGTTTACTACTGCCAGAACAGTGCTTACCAGAAGGGCAATCCGGAATTCTTTAAAAATAACTCTGGCAATGTCTTTGAATTTAATCTCGTCCAGTGCCAGTCCCCGAATCATCAGGGTAGAACTCTGGGAGCCGCAGTTTCCGCCGGTTCCGGTAAGCATGGGAATAAAGGAAACCAGCAGGGGATAGAGTTTGAAGGATTCCTGGTAATGGGTGATAATGGAGCCGCTTACGGTGGCGGACAACATCAGCACCAGCAGCCAGGCAATACGGCTTCTGGCGTGGGAAAAAGCGGAAGTATTGAAATAGCTGTCCTCCGTGGGGGTCATAGCCGCCATTTTCGTAATATCTTCGGTGTTTTCTTCCTGCATAACGTCCATGGCGTCGTCAAAGGTGACGATACCCACCAGACGTTCTTCCCGGTCTACCACAGGGATGGCCAGAAAATCATATTTACTGAAAATCCGGGCTACTTCTTCTTTATCTTCATGGGTGTCCACGGAGATAACATTTGTTTCCATAATATCTTCAATCTGCATGGAATCTTCCGCCATCAGCAAATCCTTCACGGAAACCATGCCGATTAACTTCCGATGTTCTGTCACATAGCAGGTATAAATGGTTTCTTTGTTTACAGCGGTATGGCGAATACGGCTGATGGCCGCTCCCACCGTCATTTCCTTTTTAATATTTACATATTCAATGGTCATCAGGCTTCCGGCGCTGTCTTTGGGATAGTTAAGCACCTGATTAATCATTTTTCGTGTTTCTTCATCGGTGTTCCGCAGGATTCTGGCCACCACGTTTGCCGGCATTTCTTCAATCATATCCACGGTGTCGTCCAGAAAAATATCGTCCATCACTGCCCGCAGTTCCCGGTCTGTCAGGGTATTAATCAGAGTTTTCTGCATTTCCCGGCTCATATAGGAAAAACTGTCTGCAGCTTCCTCCTTGGGGAGCAGGCGGTAGAGCAGGGGAATTTCCTTTTTGTCCATTTCATCGAACAAAAGGGCAATATCGGCAGAATTCAGATTATTCAGCATCTGCCGCAGCAGGGAGTACTTTCGTTCTTCCAGCAGCCGTTCCGCCAGACTGTGGATTTCTTCAATTTCCATTTCCACAAAATCCAGATCTTCCAGGTTGATGTTATCTGTAGTTCCCATAATAATCCCTCCTTTGCTCTGTGTGATTTTCTCTTATCTGCTTCGCTTCCCGCATATTATAACATACTCTTTTCACGATTACCAGGCAGTTATTTGCATAACCTCTGAAACGTTCACATAAGATGAAAAGAATATACCGCAGGAAGTGCGTTTTTCTATGGAAAAAATATTTTTCAGAAAAAAATCTGCTGTTACAAAAGCCGGAAAAAGAATACTTCTGTTTCTGCTGCCCGTCCTGTTTTTATGTCTGCAGACAGGATGTGGGGGAGGGCAGGGAACCAGGGAGGATTTTTCTGCATATCTGGACAGGATGTTCCGCTCGGAAATTACAGCCAGTACCCTGAATATGCATTATAATCTGGCTCATCCGGAAAATTATGGTATTACTGATTATAAAGTTACATATGGCAGTATTTCTGCGGATGCTGACAGGGAAACCGGGGCTGTGCTGGAAAACTGGAAAAAAAATCTTAAGAAATTCCGGAAGAAGGATTTGTCCGTTTCCCAGCAGATGACATATGATATTATGATGGATTATATTGAGGATGAACTTCCGGCAGAAAAATTCAGCCTTTACCGGGAGATTTTAAAACCATCCACCGGCTTCCAGTCTCAGCTTCCGGTATTGCTGGCGGAGTATACTTTTTACGATGAAAAAGATGTGCAGGATTATCTGGAGCTCATGTCCGCCACACCGGATTTATTTCTGCAGATTATGGATGTGGAGCGCAGAAAGGCGGCCCAGGGACTGTTTATGGCGGATTTTGCAGTAGATGACATTGTAAGTCAGTGCAGGAATTTTACCCAGGAGCCGGAACATAATTATCTCCTTTCCACCTTTGACGACCGGGTAGATGAGGCGGAATTTCTCACACCGGAGCAGGCGGAAACATATAAAGTAAAGAATCGTCAGATTGTAACGGGAGAATTAATACCCGCCTATGATAAACTGGCGGAAGATTTGCTGAAATTAAAAGGCTCCGGAAGAAATACCGGAGGTCTGTGCGGACTGGAGGGAGGGAAAGAATTTTATAAATATCTGGTGAAGGACACCACAGGCTCAGACATGTCCGTAGAGGAAATGCAGGCTCAGACAAAAGCGCAGCGGAAACAGGATCTGGAAGCACTGGCACAGATTTCCGTAAAATATCCGGATATCGGACGGAAATGTACCAATTACCAGCTTCCCACAGAAGACCCGGAACAAATCCTGCAGGATTTGCAGAATAAAATGCAGCAGGATTTTCTGGCGCCGCCTCAGGTTTCCTTTACCATAAAGGAAGTACATCCTTCTCTGGAGGAATATACGGCTCCTGCTTTTTATCTGACTCCGCCTATTGATGATATCTCTCAGAACTGTATTTATATTAATAAATCCAAAGGCGATGAGAAAATGCAGCTCTATACCACTCTGGCCCATGAGGGATTTCCAGGGCACCTGTATCAGAATGTCATGGAGAGAAGCTGCGGTCTGGAACCTGCCCGCAGCCTGTTCGGAAGCAGCGGATATGCGGAGGGGTGGGCCACCTACGTGGAAATGCAGTCTTATTATTATGCGGATGTCTCTCCGGAGGTGGCTGCATTTCTCCAGAAGAACCAGTCTGCCCTGCTGAGCCTTTATGCCAGTGCGGATTTGGGCATTCATTACGATGGATGGAGCCTGCGGGATACCATTGATTTTTTTTCCGGGTATCGGATTACGGATAAGAAAGTAATTCAGGAAATCTATAAGCTGATTGTGGAGGAGCCGGCTCATTACCTGAAATATTACATTGGATATCTGGAATTTCTGAATCTGAGAGAGTACGCCATGAACCAGTATGGGGAACAGTACAGTGACTATAAATTTCACAGTGCCCTGATGAAAATGGGAACAGCGCCTTTTGAGATTTTGAAAAAATATCTGAGGGAGTATTGGGATATGTAACATAAATGTAAAGTATGATTTGCGGGATATGCAGATGATGATAAATTTTATCATTGATATATCCTGCAAGAGCCTCTTTCCAATGCTGTCCCATTAATTTTTTAGTCAGTCAGCAATATATGAAGTACTCTATATTGCTGACTGACTTATTTCAATGCCTTCCGTATCAGTTTTGATTTTCAGTTCAAAGGGATATGCTTTCGGTTCCCGGATATACGGTTTTTTCTATTTTAGAAATCACTTCTGCCCGGCAGTCAGCTTTTTCTTTTACCCCTGTGGAATCCGTGCTTTTTTGTACTCTGCCGCTCTGGTTAATTCATCTTTTTAACCTGCTCAGATTTCTTTCTGTTCTTTTCCTTTCCCATCAAAAACAGGAACACAATATATTACTTTATCTTTTGTTATCGGCCCTGATTCAGAAGATTATTTTACCGGATAACCGTTCTGATAAAGTACCTCTGATATAATTTTACAATTAATGAAAAAACCAATATCTTTTATTATAGATTATAGAACAGTTGACTGTATATACAATTAATTTAGATAGAAAGTACATGGATGGTTTAACACTTCAAGATTTTCTCCCTGTCTGGTTTCGTTTATAAAAATAATTAAATAAAACAGGGATGTTGCAAACCGGCCTCTCAGGGGCTGTCTGCAATATCCCACTCTCTTTCCCATTCTGTTACTGAAATTAAGACTCATGTATCTAAATAAAATATAAAATTTATAAAAAAAATATAAACTGTAATAATTATGCTACAAATTTTGGAGTTTGTCAAGTTTTTATTTCTGATTCTTTTTGTTCCAGCAGCATCCCATACACATCCCGTTTGGAAATCCCCCGGTCTTTTGCCACCAGCTTCATGGCTTCTTTTCTGGAAATGCCCTGACGTTCATATTGCTGCATGTGTTCTTCCAGGGGAATGGTTTCCCAGCTCTGCTGCTGTTCTCTGAGTATCTGCTGCTGACTCTTTCCCTGAATAACCAGGACGAATTCTCCCCGCGGTTCCTGTTCTCTGTAATAAGAAATCGCACCGGAAATACTGGTGGAAAAGACGGTTTCATATTTTTTGGTAAGCTCCCGGCAGAGGGTAATGGCGCGGTTTCCCAGTGTCTCATAAAGTTCTTCCAGTGTTTTTACAAGATGATGGGGCGCTTCATAAAGAATGATGGTACGGGTTTCCTGCCGCAGGGAATCCAGTATGGCGGCCCGTTCTTTTTTGTCTCTGGGCAGAAAGGCTTCAAAGGCAAAGCGTCTGGTGGGAAGGCCGGATATAGTCAGGGCTGTAATACAGGCGGCGGGCCCTGGCAGGGAGGTGACGGAAATACCTGATTCCTGGCAGATACGTACGAAATCTTCTCCGGGGTCGGAGATACCGGGGGTTCCGGCGTCGGTAATCAGTG
Organism: Lachnospiraceae bacterium JLR.KK002; assembly: GCA_036941025.1. NCBI lineage: Bacteria > Bacillati > Bacillota > Clostridia > Lachnospirales > Lachnospiraceae > Lachnospiraceae bacterium JLR.KK002. The sequence goes on along the minus strand of JAYMNP010000001.1, from coordinate 3,408,688 downwards.
CCACATTCTGTCCCTGCCGCATTTTTTCTACAAGCTGATACGCTTTTTCAATTTTATTGTATTCATGATAGCTGGTCATGGGGGTTTTAATGTTAAAATGGTTCAGAAGCCTGATGGAGTTGCGGGTATCTTCCGCCGCAATCAAATCCACTTCCTGTAAGGTTCTGAGAACCCTTAAGGTAATATCCTCCAGATTCCCAATAGGAGTTGCGCATAGATATAATTTGCCCTGCATGGTGAGCTCCTTTCTAATACCCGTAAATATCATAGATTTCATCGGTATAGACGCCGGGTTCCCGGTAGACGATTAAGGGTTTTTCCACAGTAATCCTGGGTTTTCCGCCCCGAAGCCCTTCCATAAGAACCATATTGGGCTCTTTGTCCACAAAGGGATGAACCATCTGCATTCGTTTCGGTTCCAGTCCGTATCGATGCATCAGCACCATGATTTCCGCCAGCCGGAAAGGGCGGTGCACCATATAGAAACGCCCCTGGGGCTTTAACACTCTGGCGCTTTCCCGAATCACATCCTCCAGAGAGCAGAGGATTTCATGGCGGGCAATGGCTTTTGCCTCGCTGGGATTGGTCAGGCCATGGCGGTCTGTCATATAGGGCGGATTGGTGGTTATCACATGAAAAGAAGATGCTCCAAACAGTTTTGAAGCATCTTTGATATTGCCGGTTTCTATGGTAATTTTATCTTCCAGATGGTTGTACTGTACGCTGCGTCTGGCCATATCAGCGCTTTCCGTCTGGATTTCCAGTCCGGTAAAATGTTCTCCCTGCGTTTTGGCTTCCAGCAGGATGGGTATAATTCCCGTTCCGGTTCCCAAATCCAGCACGGTTTCTCCGGGCCTGATTCTGGCAAAACCGGAAAGAAGCACTGCGTCCATGCCGAAACAGAATTTTTCCGGATTCTGAATGATAAAGTATCCGTTTCGGTGCAGCTCGTCCAGCCGTTCATGTTCCAGTAATGTTACAGACATAATATTCTCCACAGATTAATGAGTATCGTCAATTTTGGATTTTCCCTTGTCTTCCAGTGCGGAAAGTTCTTTTAATTCCTCCGCAGAGAGCTTCAGGTGCTCCTTTCTGCGCTTGGGCTTAAACCGCAACTGTTCCACTTTATATTCCCGGATTTCTTTTTCATCGTCGGTTTCCACAATCACCTTGACGGTCTGGCGCAGCACGCTGACACTCTGCACCTCTCCCTTTAATTTGTCGTCGGTGGTAACGTAATCTCCCACGCTGGGAAGGCGGCTGTTCAGGTATTCATAGGTTTCCTCCTCATTTTTCAGGCAGCACATGAGTCTGCCGCAGACCCCGGATATTTTGGAAGGATTCAGGGAAAGATTCTGTTCCTTGGCCATTTTGATGGACACCGGGGCAAACTCGGAGAGAAAGGTGTTGCAGCAAAGGGGCCTGCCGCAGATACCGATGCCGCCTAAAATTTTGGTTTCATCCCGGACGCCGATCTGGCGCAGCTCAATTCTGGTACGGAATACGGAGGCCAGATCTTTTACCAGTTCCCGGAAATCAATTCTTCCGTCCGCTGTAAAATAAAACAGCAGTTTGTTATTGTCGAAAGTGTACTCTGCGTCCACCAGTTTCATTTCCATTTTGTGCTTCTGTATTTTTTCCAGACAGATTTTAAACGCTTCTTTTTCCTTCTGCCGGTTTTTTGATTCAATTTTTTCATCTTCGGCGGTGGCCACCCGGATTACGGGCTTTAAGGGCTGAACCACCCTGTCCGAATCCACTTCTTTGGGAGGAATCATTACCGTACCGAATTCCACCCCTCTGGCTGTCTCCACAATTACGTGGTCGCCTTCCTCCATTTTATAATTTTTGGGGTCAAAATAATATATTTTTCCGGCGGTGCGGAATCTGACTCCAACTACTTTTATCATATTAATTCTCCTTTATGGTCCATAGCAGAAGTTCCATGACCAGTTCAAAATTCACATTGGCGTTCAGGCGCATTTTGGCCTTATCCAGCGCTTTGATAATGAGTTCAATTCCTTCGTAGGAACTTTTGCCTGTCTGTTTTTTTATGTCGTAAACCTCATCCTTAAAAATCAGATGATTGGCGTCTGAAGTAGCTTTATAGTACAGAACATCCCGGTACCAGATGGTCATGATATCGAAATAATCGTTGATTTCCAGTTTGTAATGATTGATTTGTTTTACCGCTTCCATCATTTCGTATAAATCAATGTCCCGGACACGTTTCAGAAGCTGGATAGCGGAATTTTTTATCTCGTTGAAATCCTCTGACTCCGCAAGCTGAATGGCCTTTCCCACATTTCCCTGGGCAAAAGCTGTGCAGATGTCGGCCTGGTAATCCGGAAGTTCGTATTCTTTCATAAGAAACTCACGAATCTTCTTGTCCGGAACTACTTTCAGGTTCAGGGTAATGCACCGGGACAGAATTGTGGGAAGAAAAGAAGCCGTATTGGTAGTCAGAAGCAGGATAATTCCGTAAGCAGGCGGTTCTTCGATGGTTTTCAGAAGGGCGTTCTGAGCCTGTACGTTCATTTTTTCCGCTTCGTCCACAATGTAAATTTTGTAGGGAGAAGCATAGGGCTTTATGGAAATATCGCTGTTAATCTGTCTGCGGATGTCGTCTACGGAAATGGTGCCAGGCTTTTCATGCTGCAGGTAAATGATATCCGGCTGATTGCCGGATATTGCCTGTTTGCAGGAATGGCATTCCATACATCCTTCCCCGGTATGTTTTTCACATTGCAAAGCCATGGCAAAACTTCTGGCCAGAGCCATTTTCCCGGATTTGTCCGGCCCATGGAAAATCCAGGCATGGGAAACCTTGTCTGTGGTAACTGCCTTCTGCAACTGTTCTTTAATCTGTTTATGTCCGATGATACTTGAAAAGCCTGCCATAAAAATTCCTCATTTCGGTTGATTGTTGATGTATAACAAAAAGGTATAAATTCCGTTCATCTTCCGTATATCTTATCTCAGGTGGAAATGTCCAGAAGCAGACCGCGGATTTCTCCTACTTTGCTTAAAATGGCAAGATGGTCCTTTTCGTCCTTTACCAGCTCGCTGGCAAGATCATCCAGGTTCTTATCCACCAGTTTGACAATTCCGTAAACCCGGTGCCTGCCTCTGCGGTCCAGAAAGTTTTCTCTGGAAAATTTGTGAGAACGGTTTACCACCTCATTCAGAAAATCTTTTACCAGCTCCCGGTATTTTTTCATATCCCGGATATCCATGTGTTCGGACAGCTTTTCTCCCTGCGCGGTAATGTCGTTCATGAGACCGTTGAGCTTTTCCTGCAGTTCCGCTTCTTCTACCTGACTTGCCAGGGTAAACTTAAAGCTGCCATCTCCCTTTTCCACCGGCTGGGAAGGTTCTGCCGGCTGCAGGGCATTTACGGGATCTACTTTGAGTGCCATGGAATCACCTGCCTTTCTGTATGGTATTATAATTATATTATCGGTTTTTTCTCTGTAGTTGTAAAGTGAAAAATATTTCTTTTGGGGCTCAGGATGAAGTAACTTTATCCATATTTGCCTTTATAAAGGAAATGATGTTTTCTGTACAGATTTCCAGATCGTGATTGGAAAAGGAAAGAGTGATTCCGGCTTTCTGCAGATTTTCCTGGGAAAAGTCTTTTTCATCAGCCAGAAACCGGCGGCACAGTTCTGTGTATCCGGGCACTGTCTGGAGACGTTCCCGGTTCAGGGCCCGTTGAAGGCGTTCTCCGTCTTCCAGTTCAATATAAATGGGAACCAGAGTATCCGGGCCGAAATATGACCGGAGTTTTTTAAAAGATTCCAGTGTGCCGATCAGCAGATAGTTATGGCGCTCCAGATGAATCTGGTGGTCGTTTACCGTAAAATATTTCCAGATACCGTGCACGGTTTCATAGGAGCGAAGTTCAATGATTTTTCCCTGGCGTTCCAGCTCCTGCCGCTGTGATTCTGTCCGAAAATAATATTCCACGCCTTCTGTCTCTCCGTCCCGCATGGGCCTTGTGGTGTAAGGCACAAGAGTCTGCAGGGGGAGAGAGGGGTCTGACAGAATACGTTTGTACAAAGTATCTTTCCCGCATGAGCTTTTTCCCATTAAGCAAAATATTTTTCCCATGGCTGTCCTCTGATTTTGATTACTGAGATAAATTTGTGCTGCAGATACAGTATAGTATATTCCGTTGAAAAATGCAAAAGAAATCAGCGCCTGCAGGGGCAGAACAGCAGAATGGCTTCTGCTACAGTTTCACCACCCGTATGTTTTCATTTTTCATATCTGTTGGTCCGGTAATGGAAAGTCCCTGTTTCCGGCACTGGGAAATGGTGGAAAGGAGCTTTCCGGTGAGAATTTCTCCGGGAGCCACCAGAGGGATTCCGGGGGGATACAGATAAATATATTCCTGGCTGGTATGGCCGGTGGAGGCTTTCAGCGGCAGGATATCGCTGTTCTGGTCAATGGCCGCAGAAATGGACATACCAGGTTTTGGAATCTGGTAAATCATTTCCGCAGTCAGAAGCCTGTCTGGCCGGACAGGTTCGGAAGGACGTGTTTTGCGGTCAGTTTCTTCCAGCGCTGAAATCAGGCGCTGGAATCCCTGGGGCCGGTCCATAAGGGAGGTCAGGGCTGTCACATAATGGCCGGAGGACATTTCCATCTGCAGATGATAATTCTGCAGTAGCATATGGTATAACTGTATTCCGGTCAGCCCGGTGTTCCCTGTGGAAATCAGAATTTTGGAAAAATCATGGTCAAAACAGGTTTCATCGGAGCAGGAATCTCTGTGAAAAACCTTAAGGCGGCGGAGATTTTCTGCGTTTTTATAAAACTGATCCAGCAGTTCTGTAAATTGCTCCATCCGTCCGGCCCCCTCTTCCTGCATAAAGCGGGTACACTGTTCCATGGAAGCCATCAGCAGATAGGAGGGGGAACTGGTCTGATAAATATTCAGAAAACGTTTCAGCAGTCCTGTATCCACCCGGCTGGAATTCACATGGAGCAGAGCTGTCTGTGTCAGGCAGGGGAGAGTTTTGTGCAGGCTCTGTATTACGATATCTGCACCGCATTTGAGCGCAGGCCTGGGAAATCTGTCGGAAAAGGTAAAATGAGCCCCATGGGCTTCATCCACAATCAGAGGCAGATTCCGGGCGTGCACAAGGTCTGCAATGGCCTGAATGTCAGATACAATGCCGTCATAAGTGGGGGAGGTAATAAACACACCGTTTATCTGAGGAAAATCATTGAGAGCCTGTTCCACAAAAACCGGGGGAATGGAACCGGAAATACCGAATTTTGCAGCCATCGGCAGCAGGTAAATGGTCTCTAACTCCATCAGATAGGCGGCGTGATAAGCGGATTTATGACTGTTTCGGGACATCAGAAGGGTGCCCTTCCGGGGAAGGGCAGCACTGATGGCGCTTAAAATACCGCTGGTGCTTCCGTTTATCAGATAAAAGGTCTCGTTGGCCCCAAAGGCTTCTGCCGCCCGTGATTGGGCGTCCTGCAGAATACCTTCCGGGTGGTGAAGATTGTCAAATCCTTCAATTTCCGTTATGTCAATGGAATAAGGGTTGGGAAGTTCCAGATTCCCGCGTTTATGGCCCGGCATATGGAAGGGATAACAGTCGCTTTCTGTGTAAGACTGAAGTTTCTGGTCCAGAAAACATGATTTCTGCATGGTGTAAAACAGATCAGGCATGAAGTTCTCCTTTCAAAGGGTTCTGTATATCAGTATACCGGAAAAATCCGGAAATGGCTATAGGGGGAATGGAAAAATGCGGAATTGAAATATGGAAGATAATGTAGTAAAATAGTTAGAAAAATTAAGAACGGAAACAGGAGGAACTAAGGTGAAAGCAAAGAGAAGCATCAGTGGAAAAATTCTGTTTAACACGATTATTATGATGGTTTTCCTGGCGGCAGTATTTATTGTATTGATGACCCGTTCCATGAAGTCTCTGACAGACAGCGTGTTGTCCAATGCGCTTCCCTCTATTGTAAAGACTGCGTCTCAGAGCGTGGAAGGAAGCATGCACATGCTGGCGGACCGAATTTTTATGATTGGAGATAATGAGGTGATGATTTCGCCAGGCAGCACACAGGAACAGAAAATGCAGGTTCTTGATAAGGCACAGTCCGGAATAGAATTTGTATGGCTGGGTCTTTATGACAGGGAAGGAAATCTGTACCTGGGAGAAGAAGCATGTCCGGAATCCATACAGGGGCGGAAGATGTTTGCCCTTATGGAGGAAACTCAGAATCTGGTGGTAGATGATGTTTTTTCAGAGGATGACAGTCTGGAGCTTGCGGTAGGTCTGCCCATTACCGACAGTGAAGGAGAATTCCTGTATTATCTTGTGGGAAGTTACAGTTATGATATTTTAAAGGACGTGCTGAACAGTATCAATATCAGCGCCAACGGAGAGGCCCTGATTGTAAATGCAGAGGGCCTGATTATGGGCCATCGGAATACAGAACTGGTGAAAAGTAAAACAGATATGGAAGCGTATGTGGGCTCCCGTGATATGGAGGAAAAAGCAGTTTCAGGAGAAACAGGTGTTCTTGTACTGGAAGATCCCAGAGATACGAAGCTCATCAGCTATGTTCCCATTAATGGAACCAGCTGGTTTCTCACTATTATTGTTCCAAGAAATGATTTTATGGGGCCTGCCAATGACAGTATTTTCATGGGAATCTGCATTACTCTGGGGCTTCTGGTTCTGGCCGGGATTTTTACGATACGTTTTTCATCTCTTATCCGCAAATCTCTGAAAAGTGTTACAGGCCGGATTGAGCTTCTGGCAAACGGAGATTTGAAAACGCCTGCGGACGTTATTCGGACAAAGGATGAAACTCAGGTGCTTTCTGCATCTTTAAATAATACCATTACCAGTATCAACGGGTATATTTCCGAACTGTCCGAAATTCTTTCCAGTATTTCCGAGGGGAATTTTGACGTGTCGGCGGAAGGTGATTTTAACGGTGATTTTGTGGTTATGAAAGAATCCCTGAACCGGATTATTGTTTCCCTGAATCAGATGCTGACTTCCGTGCAGGATTCCTCCGGAGAGGTTCTGGAGACAGCAGGTATTGTGTCAGAAAGTGCGATTCAGGTACATACGGGTTCCAGTGAACAGTCCAATTCCCTGATGGTGCTTACAGAGGAAACCAGAGCCATTGAAGAAAATATTTATGAGGTGGACAATAATACCAGACGTGCGGGAGAACTGATGGAAAAAGCCATAGCCAGCATGGACGCCGGCGATAAGAATATGAAGAATCTGTTACAGGCCATGGAGGATATTAACGCCAATTCCATTGAAATCACCAAGGTGAACAGAATTCTGGAAAATATAGCTTCTCAGACCAATATGCTGGCGTTGAATGCTTCTGTGGAAGCCAGCCGTGCAGGAGAGGCAGGAAAAGGCTTTGCTGTGGTTGCCCAGGAAGTGCGTATGCTGGCGGCTCAGAGTACGGAATCGGCACAACATGCTTCTGAAATTATCACAGGCTCTCTGGAAGCCATTAAAAATGGTGTCGCTTATGCAAATCAGGCGGCAGAATCTTTTGAGAATATCGGAGATGTGTCCGGTCAGATGTCGGAAATCACCAGACAGCTTGAGAAATCTGTGAAGATTCAGAAAGAATCCCTGGAAAATATGGCAGAGCAGATTGCTCAGATTAATGATGTGGCTCAGAAAAATCTGAATGCAAGTTATGAAAGCACCACTGCCAGCCAGAAACTCCACAAACAGGCAGAGAAACTGCAGTATATTTCCGGACAGTTTCGGTTAAGGAGGGACAGATAACATGAGGAAAAAGAAATTTTATATTGTGATTTGCCTTATTCTGACGCTGGCGTTCTTCTGTTCGGGATGCGGCAGAAAATCGTCTTCCCGGTGGCAGGACGGATATTATACTGCAACTATGGAAGAATATAGTTTCGGATGGAAGGAGTTTGTCACGATCTGCGTGATGAATAACAAAATTGTCAGTGTGGAATATAATGCGAAAAATCCTGCGGGCTTTATCAAATCCTGGGATATTGCTTATATGCGGAATATGAATGCTGATCAGGGTACTTATCCCAATCGGTATACACGAGTTTATGGGGCTCAGCTGCTGGAGAAGCAGAGTGCAGATGAGATTGATACTGTTGCAGGTGCTTCTTCCTCCGGGGGGAATTTCCGGAAGCTGGCTGCAGCAGTGCTGGAACACGCTGAAACAGGGGATACGGAAATTGCGGTAATTCCGGTGGAAAAAGAAGAGGAATGAGGAAACGGGTGAAAGGTTGGCAGCTTTATAAATTCGGGAGAAAAAGAGTTCAGAACAGAACTCTTTTTTTTCTGGCACATTTCACCTGTGGAAAACGTTAATCATTATGAAAGACCAACTATTAAAAGTCAAGTAGATAATTGAAAAAACAAAAGAAATTATCATAGGAAAAAAGAGCACAACAACAAGACCTGCTGTCAGGCAGGCTGGAAAGGGAAAAGGATTTAAGCCTTTGGAACATAAGGCTGATTATTTTTCACCACAGCATAAATAATGTTGCACATTTTTCTTGCCACAGCACCGATGCAGGTTAAATGATGCTTGCCTTCCGCCCTCTTCTTCTGGTAATAGGCACTTAATACGGGGTCCTTAAAAGCGGCGACCAGGGCGGCTTGAAAAATGGCTTTCCGCAAGTATGGTGATCCGCGTTTGCTCATTACATTGTGGGCTGCTTCAAATTCGCCGGACTGCGTAACCGTGGCATCAAGCCCGGCAAAGGCCACCAGTTTTCTGGGACTGTCAAATTTAGAGATGTCACCTATTTCACTGATAATGGCAGCGCCCGTGACATTGCCGATCCCGGTAATGGTTGTAATGGGGGATTCCAGTTTTTCCATGATGCCAGCGATTTCGGTTTCCGTTTCTTTTACCTGTTTTTCAATAAAGGCTATCTGTTCAATCAGCGCTTTGAGCTGAAAGGTAAAGCTGCTTTTGGCGAAAGTAACGCCAAAGGAACAGGACGCGGCAGCCTTTAACTGTGCTGCTTTTGCAGAGCCGACCTGCTTACGGCTGAGTTTTGCCAGCAGTTCTGCAAGGGTCTGCGATGAAACCGACTCAAAATCAATGGGCGAAGAAAACTGGAGAAGGATCTCTTTTGAGGTCTTGCCAAAGATGTCGGAAAAAATGGACTGGTATTCAGGGAAAACCTGATCCAGCACGCAGACAACCTTACGCTTCAGGTCACTGATGGATTCCACCAGATAGGTGCGGAAACGGGTCAGGGTACGCAGGGAGAATAAATCCTCATCTGCAAGCCGGGTTTCCACGAACTGGCCATAACGGATCAGGTCGGCGATCAGGACGGAATCAATGATATCATTTTTGCGCTTGCGGATCTCTGTCCCCCTGCGCCAGCCGTCAGTCTGGATCGGATTGATGACATGGAGAAGGAACTCCTTTTCAAAAAGAAACGAGTAGACAGAGAGCCAGTAGTGCCCGGTAGCTTCCATACCGATTTCAAAGTCGCCGGTGCTGGAAGAATAAGAAGTGAGTTTGGAAAAGAGGGCATGTCCGCCGTCCGAGGTATTGGGAAAGGAAAAAGCCTTAAATACCACCTTTCCAGATTCATCCATCATGGAAGCGACATGGTTATTTTTACCGATATCAATACCAGCAAAAAACATAGAGCCACCTCAGAAGAAAAATTTTAGATTGGGAGACCACTCAGCTAATAAGCGCCACTACCTTGTGCTAAATACGGAGAGAAGCCATAAGGCAACCAACATCCAACTCATACGCGGAAAGCTTATTAGAGAGAGGGATCAGTCTTTCAAGTACGAGCAGAGCCGCTCAAGGAGGGAACGACCATCCTCTCAATCTAATAAAACTATTATCTCCTATCAGACAGGAGATGTAAAGAAGCAGGTCTGAGGGTTTATAGGTATCCCTTGAACAACCTAAATACATTATACAAGGAGGGTTTTCGGTGTCTGTAAATCTCAGTGAACAGTACGATAAAATATACCGTTATTGTTACTTTAAAGTGAAAAATGCCTGTCTGGCAGAAGATCTGACACAGGAAACTTTTCTGCGGTATTTTGCTCAGACTTCTTATGTGCATCGGGGAAAGGAACTGGCTTATCTCTATACCATTGCCCGGAATCTGTGTGCGGATTTCTACCGAAAGCCGCAGAAAGCAGGGGCAGAGGGAGATTTTTTCCGGAACGGACACCGGCAGCTGACGGAAAAATGTTCGGAAAATCCCATGGAGCATGTGGAGACAGCCCTTCATTTGCAGATGGCTGTGGAAAAACTTTCGCCAAAACAGCAGGAAGTGATTCTGCTTCGCTATGTGAACCAGCTTTCTGTAAAAGAAATCTGCAAAATCACAGGTTTATCCAGAAGCAGTGAATATCGGATGGAAAAAGAAGCTCTGGGGCGATTAAAAAAAATGCTGGAGGAGGGATAGCATGTCAAAGTATTCAATGTCTCAGTTAAAGAGAGAGCTGAAAGGGGTATATCCGGCGCCGGCTCCTGAGAAAAAAGAAGAATTTCTGAAAGGATTACCTTTTCCCGGAACCAGTCCTGTGGAAATCCTGGCGGTACAGATTGGCTATATCCGTAAATCAGTCTGGCTCCTGTCACTGCTGCTGGTAATTGCGGCCTCCTGGGCAGGAGAGTATCTTCTGCAGGGGAACAGCCAGGAAAAGCTCTGGTTTCTGTCCGGGGTTATGCCGCTTCTGGCTGTGCTGACGGTGACGGAAACTTTTCGCTCCAGTGCTTATGGGATGGCAGAACTGGAAATGACCACCAGACATAACCTGCCCCGGATACTTCTGATTCGGATGGGAGCTCTGGGGGCAGGAAACCTGCTGATGATAATTTCCGGACTTTTGCCTGTTGTGAGACAGGGAACACTCAGTCTGTTCCGGGGAACTGTGTATCTGACAGCGCCCTGGATTTGTACCTGTGTACTGGCGCTCCAGATTGAGAAATATGTAAAGGGCCGGGAAAGTATCTGGTACTGTTGTGTCTGCGGATGTTTTCTGTGGGGAATTAGCCTGCCGGGAGGGAAACTGCGGGAAATAGTCTACGACGAGGAGAAATTTTATCTCTGGATAACTGTATTATCAGTGTCGGCAGTCTGTCTGGCCGGACAGCTACGGCAGATTCGTCATGAGGAGGAATCCTGGAAACAGAATCTGATCTGACCTGGAAATGGAGGAATGAACATGGAACTTGTATTTGACCGGGTAACGAAACAGTATAAAAATAAAATTGCGGTGGATCGTGTTTCTTTTACCCTGAAAAAAGGCGTGTACGGACTTCTTGGAGCCAACGGTGCGGGAAAAACCACACTGATGCGCATGATGTGCGGGGTTCTGAGGCCGGACAGAGGAGAAATCCTCTACGACGGCAGGAAAGCAGAGGAAGAAGATTACCGGAATGTTCTGGGTTATCTGCCTCAGGAATTCGGATATTATCCGGACTTTTCCGCCATGGATTTTCTGATGTATCTGGCAGCCTTAAAGGGGATTCCCAGAATGCAGGCCAGGGAGAAAGCCATGGAACTTCTGGAGCTGACAGATCTGGCTTCGGCGGCCCGGAAAAAAATCAAAACCTTTTCCGGCGGAATGAAGCAGCGCCTTGGAATTGCCCAGTCCCTCCTGAATGATCCGGAAGTGCTGGTACTGGATGAACCTACCGCCGGGCTGGACCCAAAAGAGCGTGTAAAATTCCGTAATCTGATTTCAGAACTTGGAAATGACAGGATTGTGCTCCTTTCCACCCATATTGTGTCGGATGTAGAACATATTGCAGATATTATTCTGATGATGAAGGATGGGGCAATCATCCACCAGGGAAGTCTGGAGGAAATTATCCGGGTGATTCAGGGCAGGGTATGGGAATGTACGCTGGACAGTCAGGAGGCTCAGAGCCTGATGGAAAACTGTCCTGTTCTGAATATCCGTCAGGAGAAAGAGGGCACTTTTCTGCGCGTGGTGTGCGGGCAGAAGCCTGCGGAATCAGCCTGGCCGGTGGAAGCCGGGCTGGAAGACCTGTATCTTTATTATTTCAGCGAGCATGGGCAGGGAGGAAAATGATGAGAGAAATCATGTATCTGACAGGATATGAATATAAGAAAATTTTTCAGAAACGCTCCACCTGGATTGCACTGGCACTGGTTGCCCTGTGGACGGTGTTCAGCGGAATCAGCGGAATCATCGGGGATTACTATGTGGAAGGAGAGAAGGCAGGCACCCGTTATCAGATGGTCAAAAAGGAACGGGAAGCACTGGAACATCCGGAAATCGGAGAACTGAATGAGGATTTTTTCCGGAGGGAACAGGAAATGTCGGAATTATATGCGCCATATGATAATTATCACGTGCTGTTGAGTATGATAGAGCAACAGGTGGGGAAAATTGACAAAGAAAGTATGACGACGGAAGATTTTTATAAAATGCGTAAGGTAATGCTGGAAAATATCAGCAAAGGCCAGAATCTTTCTGAGGGAGAACGTGCATTTCATATGAAAGAAAATGAACAGATAACAACCCCTTATGCCTACGGGAATATGCTGGGATTTGATTATTATTTCCGTATGCTGCCTCTGAATTTTGTGTTTCTGTCCCTGGCAGCAGCCATCATTCTGGCTCCCATGTTCGCAGGAGAATATACGTCTCATATGGATGGGCTGGTGCTGTCCTCCCGTTTTGGAAAAAATAAACTGATTCAGGCAAAGCTGCTGACGGGAATTTCTTTTGGCTTTCTGGCTTCCATGCTGTTTGGCGGGATACTTTTGCTGGAAATTCAGGCCGTATACGGGCTCAGCGGATGGAATCTGCCCCTTCAGGTAAGCCCCACCGGATGTTATCTGAGCCTTCCTGTGAATCTGCTGGAATTTGCCGGCACAGTCACAGCCTGCTGTGCTATTTCCACCTGTATGACAGCGGTGTTCGTCATGTTCTGTTCCGTAAAAATGAAATCGCCTTTTGGGGTAATTATTGTGAGCTTTTCCTTTATAACTGCGCCGCTGTTTCTGATTTATATGGTGAGAGGACACCGCCTTCTGTTTATGTTAATAAACAGTATGCCTACTTCCATGGTATTTCCGCAAAGTACCGCGGCCCATCAGCTTCTTTCTGTGGGAGGACATTATTTTTATTTTTTCCAGTGGGTTCCGGTGGTGTATCTGTGTCTGATGGCATTGTTGTCCTGGAGGAGCTTCTGTAACTTCCAAAAACATGAGGTTTGTATTTGACATGAGGAGGGGCCCGCGAAGCGAGAAGAGCCCTGATTGGGTAACCATTCAGCCTTTTCTGTCTTTATGATACAGCATTCGATTTTCCGTCTGAATGAAAGATACCGCACCCTGCCGGTCTTCTGCAATTGGAAGTTCTTTCTGTGTTTTTCTTATCAGCGGGAAAAAGGGACGGGCGGGTACGCCGGGTGAACTGTCTGAGGAACTGCCGTCACAGATGCCCCCGTTCCTTTTATTCATGGGCAGTTTTGAGTTTCAGAGGCGTATCCGGGATCATGCGTCTCTGTTCCCGCTGTTAGAAAAACCGGAAGGACTGTCCCGGCAGAAAACCGGCAGGGTGCAGTATTATTCACCAGACCGGAAAATCTCAGACACGGAAGCCGGAAAACCAGATTACATCCGGCTCCCGGAGATAAATGTTCGATAACAATTCTATGGACAGTCCGGATGAGAAACACCGAAAAAGCTGTACGGTAAAGCACGGAAGGCTGAATGGTTACATGTTTGGGAAAGAAGTCTCAGAAAAAATTTGACATTTACCGGATTATGGAATATAATAATACATGTCAGCGCGGGGTGGAGCAGTCTGGAAGCTCGTCGGGCTCATAACCCGAAGGTCGCAGGTTCAAATCCTGCCCCCGCAATTTTGAAAAAGAATGTCTTTGAAGCAGCGGAGAGAACTGTTTCAAAGGCATTTTTCTCTTATAGGAAATACCGTGTCACTGTGAAGTGCTAAAATATATAGATTTCCTATAAGAGAAAAGCCCTCCGGGCGGGATGCGCAGCTCGCGGAGAGGAAATTTATTGCCAGGCAATCCGCTCGCGCGCGGCAAAGCGCCCAGGTCCCTCAAGAATGGGGGATTCAGGGAGTTGAAGCGGACCTGTCCGCTTTTTTATTCTGTTTCATCCAGCAGCCGATTTATCAGGGTTTCCCTGTGATTGATAAACATTTCCATTACCTGATAGCTTTCCGTTTCTTCATAATCACAGTGTTTCAGTTCTTCGTTATCAAAAGAAATAATATCCGCGCCCGGTATGCCGAGGAGAATGGGAGAATGGGAAGCCAGAATAAACTGAGAGCCGGCTTCTGCCATTTTGCTGATTTGAAGAAACAGACTGAGCTGCCGCTGGGGAGACAGTGCTGCTTCCGGTTCATCCATCAGGTACAGTCCGGCTTCGCAAAAAGACTGGAAATATGCCAGAAAGCTCTCTCCATGAGACTGCTCGTGCAGGGATTTTCCGCCATACCGGGCATAAAAAATTTCTTTTGGAGTAAAATCCCTGTAATCTTCCGCCTTGCTTGCCACGTTAAAGAAACTTTCTGCGCGGAAAAAATAATTGGAGGCGGCCCGCCGGAATCCTTTGATGAGATGAATACCCTGATGTAATTCGGAAACATCGTCAAAGGTGCTGAACCGGTAATTTAAAGTTCCGCCTTCCGGGTTGAATCCGTAAGCAGTAGCGATGGCTTCCAGCAAAGTAGATTTGCCCGTTCCGTTTTCTCCGGCAAAGATGGTGATGTTTTTCTGAAATTCCATCGTCTGAATCTGCCGCAGGGCAGGGATGTCCTGCAAATAAGAATCAGAACCGATGTTGCTCCAGTCAATCTGAAGGCTTCGTATAAATTTATCGTTCACGTCTGTTATATCTCCCTTTTGATTTAATCATCGACAGGTAATTGCGAAGCGATTCAATTATTAAAATTTTATGTACAATTACCACAGTTTTCTTAAATATTTTCATCATACAAAAGCCCGAAATGCCAGACGCACCGAACATTTCAGCAAGCCTCTGAATACAGAGAATCATGTTCAGCAGAGGCTCCCATGCTTCTTTGAGTCTTGCTTCCATGATGCTGAAATGCATTTCTTACCTTTTGTATGAGAAAATATTTGCACTCAAACTTTCTAAATTGTACATGAAATTAATACAATTATTGAGTTTCGCAATTACCTGTTAATCATCGGAGTAATATCATAAGTATAAGGAAAATAATATTAAAAATCAACGGAATAACCGGTATTTATCAAATCAATCATTTGTCTGGCTGTAATAATAAATGGTTCTTCGGGGAAATGTTTTAAATTGCCGGTAATCAGATAAGTTGAGAAATGCTGAACTGCTGTTTCATAAAATGGTAAATCTTTTTTGTCAGGAAGAATCATGTTTGTGGGAAAAGGATATGTCAGAATACCATATGTAGAAATGAAAGAAAGAAGATAACCGATATCTCTTTTTGAAAACCTGAATTTTTTTCTGCTGAGAACTTCATTGTATTCTTCCATGATTTTTTTGCTGTAAACAGGAATAATTTTTCCGGTAATCAGACTTTTAAAACCTTAGTGGCAGCAGAATTTTCATTTTCTGTAATCAGGGCAGAAACAAGGATGTTGGTGTCTGTTACAGCATAAGATGTCATATCCTGTCCTCCCCATATCTGGTGCGAAGGATTTCTTTACTGATTTCTTCCGGAGACATGTTCTGAATGCCATTTTCTTTTGTCTGATTTCGCAGGGCAGCTTCTGTCCGAGGCTTAAGAGACGCTCCGCTCATAGCCTGTGTCCTGTGCTCATTCATGCCAGTATGATTCACACAGAAACAGGCTATGGCTGAACTGTTACCAAAGAAAAATATCAAAAATCAACGGAATGGTTGTTGTATTTCCGGAGAATACATATTATAATTTGTAAGATATTTCCGTTGCAGGAATACAGAAAGGATCTGAAATTATGATTTATGAAAATATACTGGAAGCAATGGGCAATACGCCTTTAATCCGTCTGAACCACATGACAGAGCCGGAAAGCGCTCAGGTGCTGGTGAAGTTTGAAGGGCTGAATGTGGGCGGTTCCATCAAGACCAGAACTGCTTACAATATGATAAAAGATGCGGAAGAAAAGGGTCTGATTAAAGAGGATACTATTATTGTGGAGCCCACCAGCGGCAATCAGGGCATTGGCCTGGCGCTGGTAGGAGCAGTGCGGGGATATGAGACGAAAATTATTATGCCGGATTCCGTCAGTGAAGAACGCCGCAAGCTGGTACAACATTACGGTGCGGAGGTAATTCTGATACATGACGCCGGAAATATCGGCGCATGTATCGAAGAATGTCTTCAGACAGCCCTTACCATGGCCAGAGAAAATCCGCGGGTGTTCGTGCCCCAGCAGTTTGAAAATCCGGCCAATCCGGCGGTGCATCGCTCTCAGACCGGAATTGAAATTCTGGAGCAGACCGGCGGCCCCATTCATGGATTCTGTTCCGGTATCGGCACCGGCGGCACCATCACCGGAGTGGGAGAAACCATCAAAGAGAAAAACCCGGATATGGAAATCTGGGCGGTAGAGCCGGAACATGCGGCTATTCTGTCTGGCGGTTCCATCGGTACCCATCTGCAGATGGGAATCGGAGACGGTCTGATTCCGGAGATTCTGAACCAGAAGATTTACGATGAGGTCTGTATTATCACCGATGAAGAAGCCCTTTCTACCTCCAGGCGTCTGGCGGCAGAAGAGGGTATTATGTGCGGAATTTCCAGCGGAACCAATGTGGCGGCTGCTTTAAAGCTGGCCCAAAAACTGGGAAAAGGCAAAACGGTGGTGACTATTCTGCCGGATACGGCAGAGCGGTATTTTTCCACACCCCTGTTTGGGCAGGAACTCTAAAATACGCTTCCCGCAGCAGTCAGGCTGCAGGCCAGATCCTTCCGATAGTTTTCAGCCTGAGGATTCAGGCTGTTGATGACGCAGCCAAAGCTGGCGGGATTTCCGGTGGAATGGATGTAGGTTTCGTTTCCAAGATAAAGGGCCACATGACCGGGAAAATAGAGAAGGTCCCCAGGCTGTATCCGGGAAACAGGTATTTCATGGACGGGATAACTTTCCACAATGGCGGCGTCCCGGTAAATCAGAATGCCGCACATATAATAGCTCATAAAGGTAAGGCCGGAGCAGTCAATGCCTGCATGGGTTTTTCCGCCCCAGCGGTACTGGGTGCCCAGGTATGCACAGGCATAATGGACAATGGATGTGCGAAGCTGCTGCTGTTCGGAAGGAGAAAGGCAGCAGACAGGGCCTGGAGCAGGAAAAGGCCCCAGGGAGCGGGAGGGAATATATCCGCAGATTCCTCCGGCTGTTTTCACATGCTGCCAGCCTTCTTCCGGGGAGCTCAGAGGCAGCAGGGCGCTGCCCGTAAACAGGGTGGACAGGACAGGGGCCTGTACCTTTGGTTCTTCCAGAATATCTGTAATCCCCCGGCAGAGAAGGCAGGGCCTGCAGCCATTCCTGTTATGTATGTCCCAGGCAGAAGATTCTGCCGGCGAGATACTCCGGACAGTCCGGCAGTCCAGCCATCCGGCGTATCCGTACTGTGTGATAACGTTCAGAAAATCTCCCTGCTGCTTCTGTACAGTTACCAGCCACCCGGACAAAAGTTCATCGGTGACACTTCTGTCATTGGGATGGCTGAAAAGAAAAGCAGATGGAGCGGTGACAATGGCTGTGTACATAAAACCCTCCTGTGTCTGAAAATCAGTAACAGTTCAGCCCGCGCCTCTGAAACAGGCTATGGCGGAACTGTTGCAAAAATTATAACACTTCTTTATAAAAGGCCAGTACATTCTGATAAAATATTTTGTCAATCTCACTTTCATGGAATCCGGATTTTTTCAGTTCCTGTTCCAGCAGTCCCAGGTAACTGCAGTTTTTCATCTCCAGATTATTGTCAATTCCGTCAAAATCAGAACCAAGCCCCATACAGTCTATGCCGCCCACATTTGTAATATGTCGGATATGTGAAACAATATCGCTGACATAACCGTAATAGCATCCCAGAACATTGGGCGTATTGGAAAGGAAGGGCCCGTAGTAGTTGGCGCCGATTACGCCGCCTTTTTCTGCGATGGCCCGGATAAATTCGTCCGGCAGGTTCCGGCCCCGTTTGCAGAGAGCGCGGGCGTTGGAATGGCTGGCACAGAAGGGTTTTCTGGCATGACAACATACGTCCCGGATTCCGGCGTCTGATAAATGGGACACATCGGGAATTATGCCAAGACGTTCCATTTCTTCCAGAAATTCCATACCCAGGGGCGTCAGGCCCTGGGACTGGGACAGGTGGCTGGCAGCGGGTTCGCCGGGAAACCCCAGACTGTTGGGATAATTCCAGGTAAAGGTCATCATACGAACGCCCAGCCCATGGAATTCCTGCAGTTTTGCGAGACTTCCCTCGCAGGCTTCTCCCTCCTCCAGTGTCATCAGGGCCGACATTCTGCCCTGTTTTTGATTTTCAGTGATTCCGTCATAATCCGTGACCAGTCCGATGATATCCTGATTTTTCTCCATTTCTTCCAGAAACAGCCGGATTTGTTCCCTGCATTCCTGATAAGGCACGGAGGTCTGTCCGATGTCCAAAAACATGGCAAAATTCTGAAGCAGATACCCGGACTCCTTCATTTTTTCCAAATCTATCTGAAAAGAATTGCTGCGCAGAGCCGGACGTTTTCCCTGTCTGCGTTCCTGATATATGCGGGAAATAGTATCACAGTGCATATCTGTTATTTTCATGGGCAATCGTCTCCTTTAATAAATAGTCATCCGATAATTGTGAAACTTTTACAGATATTATACTACATTAATGGAAAAATTTTGAAGAAATTCCTTGAAATATTTCGTTAGTTATTTATTTACAGAGAATATCAGATGATATCCCCTTTGTCCGCAATCGTAAGGTAAAAGTAAGAAAACCTTAAGTTTCATTTCAGTAATATAGTATAAAATGGTATAAAACAGGCGTGCAGCAGTTTTCTGTATGAAAAAGAAAGGGGAGGAAACAGGTTGGAAAATTTAATTAAGGTTCAGGACATGTGCAAAGTGTACAATCCCGGTGAAAATGAAGTCCGTGCCCTGGATCATGTGAATCTGGAAATCAACAAAGGCGAATTTATTGCCATTATCGGCCATTCCGGTTCCGGAAAGTCCACGCTGATGAATATGCTGGGATGTCTGGATGTGCCCACCTCCGGCTCTTATTATCTGAACGGACGGGATGTATCCGCCATGAAAGATAATCAGTTGTCGGAAATCCGCAATCAGGAAATCGGGTTTATTTTTCAGGGATTTAACCTGATAGCAAATCTGAATGCGCTGGAAAATGTGGAACTTCCGCTGATTTACCGGGGAATCGGGAAAAGCGAACGCCATCGGCTGGCCAGGGAGGCCCTGGTAAAAGTAGGGCTGGAAAAACGAATGGACCACAGGCCTTCGGAAATGTCGGGCGGACAGCAGCAGAGGGTGGCCATTGCAAGGGCCATTGCAGCAGAACCTCCGGTGATACTGGCCGATGAGCCCACCGGAAACCTGGATTCTGCTTCCACACAGGAGATTATGGAAATTTTAAAAGGGCTTCATGGGGCGGGAAGAAGTGTAATCCTGATTACCCATGACAATGAAATCGCGGAACAGGCAAAACGGGTGGTACGGATTCTGGATGGCAGAATCGTGGAAGATTATTGGAATGAAGACCGGACAGGAGGAGCTTATGAAAAAGAAACTGATAAAAAATAAAAAAGTATGGAAAATTGTAATTCCGGTGGTGATTGTGGTGGTACTTTTCGGTGCCATGGCAGTCAGCAATACCAGCCGTGCAAAAGAGGCCATGACGGAAGCCATGAAGGTGGAATCCATAACCGTGGAGCGGGGAAATGTGTCAGAAACCGTGGAAACCAGCGGGACAGTAGCCAGCGGCCAGCAGAAAACCATTTTTTCTCCGGTGAATGCTCAGGTGGAAGCAGCAGATTTCCAGACAGGAGATCTGGTAAAAGAAGGGCAGAAGCTGGTGACTTTTGATGTGAAAGATTTAGAGGAGCAGAATCAGAAGGCGGAACTTACCGTCCGGGCAAATCAGCTTGGATACCAGGATTCCGTCAACAAGTCCAACGAAGCGGCGGTAAAACAGGCGCAGGCCCGGTCCCAGGCCGATTCCCTGCAGGCACAGGTAAACGCCAAAAAGCAGGAGATTGAGAATCTGAAAGCCGAAATTTCCGGAGAAGCCCAGTCTCAGGCAAAAGCCCGGAAACAGGAGCAGGAAGAACTTGGAAATCAGTTGAAAGCATTGCAGAAAGAGCTGAAAAATGCACAGAAAAAGCTGGAAAAATCCAAAACAGAGTATGAAAAAGCCCAGGTGGAGCAGCAGACCGCACAGGTGAATTTTGAAGCGGCAGCCGCAGGAGGAAACCCCCAGGAGCTGGAACAGGCACGGGAAGTTCTGAATGCAGCCAATGAAAAACTGGCTCAGACAAAAGGCGCTTATGAGGCAAATCAGGAGGCAGTCAGCAGTCTGAATAATCAGATAGAAGCACTTCAGTCTTCCCTTGCCGGTTCCGATGCAGAAATTCCTGCAGCCGGAGAACTTCAGCAGAAACTGGAAGCAGCTCAGGCAGAGCTGGCCGGGCTGGAAACAAGCCTGGAAAGCCAGAAATCCATGGCGGAAATGGATACGGGCACCTTAAGCGGAGAAGCAAGAGCCCAGATGCAGGCTAATAACAATCTTGCGGAGCTGGAGAGCAAATCTCTGGAAGAACTGATTCTGGCCGGCCAGCAGGGAATTTCCGCAGAATTTAACGGGGTAATTTCCGGTAAGCAGGTGGTGGAAGGGGCCACGGTTTCCCAGGGTATGGAATTGTTTACCCTGCAGAGTATTGATGACGTAAACGTGGAAGTAACATTGTCCAAAAATGTATATGATAAAGTAAAAGAAGGTCAGAAGGCGGAAGTTACCCTGGCAGGGCGGACGTATCAGGGAACGGTCAGCCGTATCAGCCGGATTGCCACAGACGGAGCGGCCGGCACCAATCAGGCGGCTGTGGCCGCAGCCGGAATTCAGGCTTCCATACATCTGGATAACCCGGATGAAAATATATTTCTGGGTGTGGACGCCAAAGTAAAAATCCTGGCGGCAGAAGCAAAAGACGTGGTTATCCTTCCCACGGAAGCTGTGAATATCGGAAAAGACGGAACCTTCTGCTGGGTGTGTGAAGATGGTATTCTGACCAGGCGCAGCATTACCACAGGCGTAACTTCCGGCGAATGTGCGGAAATTACGGAAGGACTGGAAGAAGGGGAACAGGTAATTACGGACCCAGGCAGCCATGAGGAAGGCGATAGCATTCTTCTGAAAGAAAGAGAAGACGGGGGTGTTTCGGAAGAACAGGCAGCTCCCGCAGGAGAATAATGGAAAGTCTTGAGGTATTATAATGGGAAATATGACGGAATATATAAAAATGGCATTTAAGAATATTACTGCCAACAAAGGACGTTCCTTTCTGACCATGCTGGGTATTATTATCGGAATTGCCTCGGTCATTATGGTAATGGCTGTGGGAGACGGAACTGCCAATGCCATGAATTCCGAGGTGGCTGACCTTGGCGCCGGCCAGATTAGCGTGTACTGCAGTGAGGACGCTGCGGAGGCAGAAGAATGGATTACTCCGGAGGATTTGAAGGCCCTGGAGGAGCAGGTGGAGGGAGTGGACGGTGTAACCCCCAATGACAGCGCTTCAGGTACCACTGCTACCGGAAAAGGGGAATTTACCGTACAGTTAAGCGGCGGAACCGAGGCCATGCAGAAAGCCGTGAATTACAATATGAAGCGAGGCGCCTATTTCACAGAGGCAGATGTGGAGGAGGGCAGCATGGTCTGCGCCATTACGGATAAAGATGCAAAACGTCTTTTTGGCTCCGATGATGTGGTGGGCATGGACATTGATCTGACCATCAATGGCATGACAGGCAGTTACCGCATTGCAGGCGTTATGCAGCAGAAGGAAAACAGCGGATTTGTCAGCTATACCTATGAGGGAATGCCGGTGTCCCTGGATGTGCCCTATACATCATTTGAAAATTTTGGCTGGGAAAGCGATTCCTTTTATTCCGCCACCGTGTTTGCGGGGGAATCGGCCAGCGGAGAACAGGTGGCAAAAGATATTATACATCTGCTGGAAACAAGACATCAGTGCGCCGGAGAGGAATATTACCAGATTCAGAGCTTTCAGGATATGATAGCGGAATTAAACGGGGTGCTGGGGATTGTCACCACATTTATTTCCTGTGTGGCGGCCATATCCCTGATTGTAGGAGGAATCGGCGTTATGAACATTATGCTGGTTTCTGTGACGGAGCGTACCAGAGAAATCGGAATCCGCAAATCTCTGGGGGCCAAAACATCTTCTATCTTAATGCAGTTCCTTGCGGAAGCGGCAATCCTTACGATTGTGGGCGGAATTATCGGGATTCTGCTGGGAATGCTGGGGGCTGTGGGTGCCTGTGCCCTGATGAGTGCTTCCATGGGAAGTACCATACACCCCGGCCTGAAAGCCACCACTGTTCTGGGAGCAACACTGTTTTCCTGCGGAATCGGTGTGTTTTTCGGTATATATCCTGCCAGAAAGGCGGCGAAGCTGAGTCCCATTGAGGCCCTGCGGAGAAACTGACAGTGGAAAAGAGCTGCCGGAAACAGAATGGTTCAGATGTCTGTTTCCGGCGGTTTTGAAATTAATGACAGTTGTAAGAAGATGTGATACAATAAATACATTATACATAAGGATTAGAAAAGTACGGAAGAGGAGAAAATGGATATTGCTGATAAAAGCAGGGGATGATAATTCCGGAAGAACCTATTCAACAATTTAGATAATAAAAAGGGAGGATTCAGCATGGGAAATCAGAACAGAGAAGAAAAAACAGCAAAATTTCTGGACATGGTAAAACAGTCGGACAACATTGTATTTTTCGGCGGCGCAGGCGTTTCCACAGAAAGCGGAATTCCGGATTTCCGCAGTGTGGACGGACTGTACAACCAGCAGTACGACTATCCGCCGGAAACCATATTAAGCCATACCTTTTACCGGAAGAACCCGGAAGAATTCTATCGGTTTTACCGGAATAAAATGCTGTGCCTGGATGCAGAGCCCAATATGGCCCATAAGAAGCTGGCGGAGCTGGAAGCCGCCGGAAAGGTAAAAGCCGTGATTACTCAGAATATTGACGGTCTTCATCAGCTTGCGGGGAGTAAGAAAGTGCTGGAACTTCACGGAAGCGTTCACCGGAATTACTGTGAATCCTGCCGCCATCTCTATGATGCTTCTTACATGCTGAACAGTGAAGGCGTGCCCCATTGTGAGGAGTGCGGCGGAGAAATCAAACCGGATGTGGTACTGTATGAGGAAGGGCTGGACAATCAGATCATACAGGAGGCGGTATACTATATCAGCCAGGCAGATATGCTGATTATCGGCGGAACTTCTCTGGCCGTATATCCGGCGGCAGGGCTGGTGGATTATTATCGGGGAAACAAACTGGTGCTGGTCAACAAAACCTCCACACCCAGGGACAGTATGGCAGATCTTGTTCTGCAGGAGAGCATCGGAGAACTGTTCGGGAAAATTACAGTCTGAGAATCAGGAGGAACGTATATGCCGATACCATTTGAAGTGGGCGATATTGTCCGTCTGAAAAAGCAGCATCCCTGCGGCAGCCAGGAATGGGAAGTGCTGCGGACAGGAGCGGATTTCCGCCTGAAATGCCTGGGATGCGGCCATCAGGTGATGATGGCCAGAAAACTGGTGGAGAAAAATACCAGAGGAATCCGGAAGCAGGCAGAAGAATAGAAACAGGTATTTTTTTCCGGATGTAAATTACGGTTATATGCTGTATAATAGTTTAAAAGGGCTGTTTTGTGACAGCTTCTTTCATAGTATATGATAACAGGTGATTGCGAAACTATCTGATTATCAAAGTTTCATGTACAACTGCAACAGTTTCTCTTAAATATTTTCCTCATACAAAAGGCCGAAATGCCGGACGCACCGGACATTCCGGTAAGCCTCCGACTGCAGATAACCATGTTCAGCAAAGGCCTCCATGGTTATCTGAGTCTTACCTCCATGGTGCTGAAATGCATTTCTCACCTTTCGCATGAAAAAATATTTATATTCAAATCTTCTGAATTGTACATGAAATCAGTACAATTATTGAGTTTCGCAATTGCCTGTATATGGTAAAGGGAATATGGCATTACTTAATCTTAAGAACGCAGTCGGGAACAAAAGAGAATGAAAAAATTTATGAAAGAGAAGAAAAACAGGAAAAAAGCTGCCAGGGCAGCAGGACTTACCCTGCCCCTGCTGCTGTTCCTTTATATCCTTCTGGTCAATGTTCTGGTAAGCGCCGCGCTGGTACCCTCCTTTATGGAAAAGCTGGAAGCATTTGAGCGGATTACGGAAGAAAGCTATGCGGCTCAGGTACAGACTTCAGATATTCAGGGAAACAGGCAGAAAGCGCTGGAGGAGACCAGGACATGGCTTGAAACGGCAAAACACAGGAAACTTTCTGTGGAAACGGAGGATGGATACAGGTTGATTGCAGAAGAATTTCCGGCAGGAGAAAGCAATGACAGAGAAAGTCATAAATGGGTACTGCTCCTTCATGGATACACTGGCTGGAAAGAAGAAATGTATCCCTTTGCGTACTGGTATCACCAGCAGGGCTATCATGTGGTAGTGCCGGATTTGCGGTGTCAGGGAGAGAGCGAAGGGGATTTTATCGGTATGGGATGGACGGATGCTTCTGACTGTATGCTCTGGCTGGATGAGATTCTGGCTCAGAACAACCAGGCTCAGATTGTACTTCACGGCCAGTCCATGGGAGCGGCCGCAGCCCTGATGATGGCGGGGAAAAAAGATTTGCCGGAACAGGTTCGTGCTGTGATTTCCGATTCTTCCTATACGGATGCTTACAGCATGTTTGGGGAGAAAATCAGAGAATGGTTCAATCTGCCGGCATTTCCGCTGGTGGATTCGGCCTGCCTGGCTCTCCGGCTGCGGGGCGGCTACAACCTGAAAGACGCTTCCGCCCTTAAAGCAGTCCGAAAAAGCAGGATTCCCATTTTGTTTATTCATGGAAGTTCTGACGCCATGATTTCCGTTCAGATGGCGAAGGATTTATACGAGGAAGCAGAATGTCCGAAAGAACTGCTGATTGTGGAGGACGCCGGGCACGGACAGACGCAGGATAAGGAGCCCGATACATATTATGGGACAATCGAAAGATTTTTAGACAAAGTCCTTGAAAATCAACATTGATTGTGTTATGATATTAATTCGTGATATAACAGTTTATCCTTGCTCTCAGCGCAGACTGAGGGCCGGAGACCAGAAGGAGGTACGATGAGCATGAACAAATATGAATTAGCGCTTGTTGTTAATGCAAAAATCGAAGATGAAGAAAGAGCCGCAGTGGTAGAGAAAGCAAAAGAATACATTACCAGATTCGGCGGTACGATAACCAACGTGGATGAATGGGGTAAGAAAAGACTGGCTTACGAGATTCAGAAAATGAGAGAAGGTTTCTACTACTTTATTCAGTTCGATGCAAACGCAGATTGTCCGGCAGAAATCGAAAAACGTGTGCGTATTCTGGACAATGTACTGCGTTTCTTATGCGTTAGACAGGATGAAGCGTAATACAAAGAGGAGATCAGATGAATAAAGTAATACTGATGGGCAGACTGACCAGAGATCCGGAAGTCCGTTACTCACAGGGTGAGCAGGCAACGGCAGTTGCAAGATATACACTGGCTGTAGACAGAAGATTTAAGCGTGACAGTGACCAGCAGACCGCAGATTTTATCAATTGTGTTGCCTTTGGCAGAAGCGGTGAATTTGCAGAAAAATATTTCCATAAGGGAACCAAGATTGCCATAACCGGAAGGATTCAGACCGGAAGCTACACCAATCAGGACGGACAGAGAGTGTATACCACGGATGTTGTGGTGGAGGAGCAGGAATTTGCAGAGAGCAAGGCTGCAAGTGAAGGACAGGCAGGCGGATACCAGCCGGTCGGAAGACCCGCCCCCAGCGCGGCAGTCGGAGATGGTTTTATGAATATTCCCGACGGGATAGACGAAGAGCTGCCATTTAATTAGAACAGGAGGTAATGAAAATGGCTTATAATAAAACAGACAGAGGCGATGCTCCCATGAAGCGGAGAGGCGGAATGCGCAGAAGAAAGAAGGTTTGCGTATTTTGCGGAAAAGACAACGTGATTGATTATAAAGATACCAACAAGTTAAAGAGATATATTTCTGAAAGAGGAAAGATTCTTCCCAGAAGAATCACCGGCAACTGTGCAAAGCACCAGAGAGCTCTTACCGTTGCCATCAAGAGAGCAAGACATATCTCCTTAATGCCTTATGTTACAGATTAAGTTCTGAAAACAGATTTTGTCTGACAGGAATTGCGGAAATGACCAGCCATCTTCGGATGGCTGGTTTTTTTGTCTTATGGGAAATACCGTGTTACTGCGATGTGTTAAGGTGTATGAATTTCCTATAAGATAGGAACAATTATGCGCAGCTCGCGGAGATGAAGTTTATTGCCAGGCAATCCGCTCGCGCGCGGAGAATGCGCTATACGCATTCTTTTTTACAAAACCTGGAAAATGTCTGACGAATATCGTAAAAATGGGAAAGATTTGAGTTATATTGGGATTGAAAAAAATAATATAGGTGATATAATATATGCATAATTAATGTACCCTGGGGGTACATGGCAGCAGGCAGAACTACGAGTATGGGCAGGTAGAATCGGATGAAATACCATCGTTTAAAGTATCGTTTATGTATGCAGCACAGTTTTGACGGGAAGATAGAGCACAAGCACCAGCATCTGATTGAGATTGAAATTGTGGCAAGGCAGATGGAAGAAGATTTTCTGGAATTTGCCAGCATGAATTCCATTCTGGAAGAGGTTTTTGGGCCTTATCAGTATAAATATTTAAACGAGTTTCCGGAATTTGAAGGGGATACCAGCATTGAGCATTTGGGCGAGGTGTTTTATGTAAAAGTAAAGCACGCATTGGAAGAGCAGCATTGGAAATTTGCCCGTTTTGAAATCAGCGAAACGCCTCTGCGCATTTATGCGATAGTCGAAGAAACATTTTAACACTGAGTCAATGGAACAATTGCAAGGGAGGATTTTTATGAAAGCCAGAAAGATTTTCAGAGGTACTGTGGCAGGCCTGATGTCTTTATCGCTTCTGTTATCGGGGATGCCTGTTTCGGCAGCGGAAGTCAGCGGTACGGCATCTCAGCAGACAGAAGGACAGACAGGCGGTACCGGAACGGACGGCAAAGCCGGGACAGAGAATAATAATCCCGGAACAGACAGCACAGGCTCCGGTACGGAGAATACAGGAACCGGAACAGAGAATGGTGATACCGGGGCAGCAGACAGCAAGGTAAACGAACAGACTCCTCCGGCAGATAATACGGATTCCGGCGGAACCACAGGGGACCAGGGAACGGAACAGACCCCTCCGGCAGATAATACGGATTCTGGCGGAATCACAGGGAACCAGGGAACAGAACAGACCCCTCCGGCAGATAATACGAATTCCACAGGAACAGAAAATACCGCACCGGAAGGCGGCGCATCCGGTCAGAATCCGGATGCAGGCCAGACCGGAGAAGGAGAAGATCAGACCGGGGAAAGCCAGGATAAGAATCAGAGCGAGGATGTAAAAGATAAGGATGATAAAACAGTGCTTCCGGAGGAAAATAACGAAGCACAGGAAGATCTGGAAGCAGTTGCGGCACAGAGCCTGACCACCGTAGGCGGCAGGATTGATATTGACGGAGAACTGTCCGACTGGGCAGGGGTGACGTCACGTTCCTCCGGCGCTTCCAATGTGGATTCCTGGAAAGTTGCATATTCTCCTGATGGAAACACAATGTATTTCAGTTATACCGGAACTGCTTCAACGGAATGGGATTATGGATTTGCCAGCAGCGGCAATGCTTTCCGGTTTGAGTATCCGGACGGTTCCGCAGGTGCAAACAGCGCTCTTTCTGTAAATGCAGGGAAGGACGGAGCTACGGTAAAGAATGCAAACTGGGGCGATGTGGCAGCAGATGTTGCGGTAAAAAACAGTGCCCATGGAAATAATCCCGGACCTTACGTGGTGGAATTTGCAGTGCCTCTCAGCTATTTTCAGAGTCCGGAATTTACCCTTACTTTTGGCGGAACTTCCGTAGCTTCCGGTGATATTGAACAGGTGGACGGAGAATCCGTGGTTGTGGATGTTCCGGCTGTTTATGCGGGGATTACCATTGACGGTGATTATTCCGACTGGGCAGCAGTGGCTAAAACAGAGGCTTCCTGCCCCAATGACGCTCATAAAGAATGTCTGTCTCAGGTTGCAGCAGTTTATGACGGAGACTGGTTCTATATTTACATCAAAGACGGAAAGAGCAGCAATGCTTCCGGCGCAGGTACCCATTCCAATGGTAAATTTGCCATTACCTCAGATTTGGGTTATGAGACGGATATTCAGCTTACTACCGCACCGGCAGTGAACGGTGTGAATGGCGCTCAGGTATCTTATGTAGGAGATGAATGGGAACTGGCTATTCCGAAAGACCAGCTTCCGAAATATGAAGAAAGCCTTTCCTTTGGCCTGTATCTGGGCGAACCGTTTATAAGCGGAATTATGAATTTGCAGGAAGACAGCGGAAATAACCTGGAGAATCTTTTTAACGGAATCAATTATGACGGTAACTATGAGGACTGGGAAGATTACGGACACAGTACCATTGAGTATGCTACTGCAGGATCTCAGGAAGATCAGATTGATGCGAAAGGCGCCCTGTATTCAAGTGATGGTAAATTATACGGCCATGTGGTGACAACCATGCCTCAGCATCTGGACGAAGCCGGCGGAGAGTTTACAGCGGCTGTCACCATAGCTTTTAACCAGAACCGCAGTGATTTGCAGAATGGAACCTATGACCAGAATATGGCATTTTATCCCATGTGTGTGGCGGTAGACGGAGCCGGAAATATCAACTGGAATCCTCAGTTACTGGGACTTCCGGAAGGTACATATGAATTCCATATTGCTTCCAGAGATGCATGGCATACTTCAACGAATATCAGCAACCTGAACGATATGGATTTGATGTATGGCAAAATGATTATGACAGTGGGAAAAGACGGAAAGGATGAAATGGAGTTTTATCTGGATTTACCCATGGTTGCCAAAAAGCTGGGTGTGGATGAGACAGATTTAAAGGAGATTTCAGCACAGTTTGGAAGAATCGGACAGCAGTGGATTTTTACGGCAGGTACTTCTACCGGGCCGATTGCAGGTGTAATCCTCTGTATCTCTACGGTGGGAATCGTACTCTGGTATAAAAAGAGAAAAAAAAATGAATTGCAGCCGATAGCTGCATAAATATAGGAGGAATGGGCATTGAAAGACAGTAAAAAGTCATATTATCTGATTTTATTGATGCCCATTCTTTATGCATTACTGGCATATGGAATGGCAAATATTGTACAGAACAGCGGTATCTGTCCCAGCGGGATGGATACCCTTAGCCATCTTTATAAGGGAGATGTGTTATATCATGCCATCCGTGAAGGAAATTTCTGGCCCCTGTCTGACCCTTTCTGGTATAACGGTGTGGAATTTATGCGCTATCTTGCGCCTGTACCGGTATATCTTCTGGCGGCCTGTGAATTTTTTGGCGGCGGCAGCCCCATAGGGGGATATCTTATTTTTGTCATGTTCATCTGTTTTCTCGGAGCAGTTTCGTGGCTTTATGTGGGATTTAAGGTGAAACGACCTTATTTCGGAGCATTTTTGGGAGCCCTGTGGCTTTTTATGCCCAACAATCTGATTGGATTATTTTATGAGGGCAATCTGCCCCATTCTGTCTGTATCGCAGTTCTGCCCCTTTTACTGTATTGGGTTTATGATTATCTTCAGTGGAGGCATTGGTATACCCTGCCGAAGCTGTCACTGATGTTTGCTTTTATTTCTCTGTGTCATGTACAGTATGGAGGAATCCTCCTGGTATCATTTCTGATTTATTTTGTGATTGACGGGGTGATTCGTCATGACTGGCACAGAGGTGTTGAAATATTTGTTTCATTTGTACTGGGAGTTCTGCTTACCGGTGCATGGCTGATTCCTTCCCGAACAGGAAGCGCGGTTTCGGAGAGCAGCCTGGAAATTATGGAAGACTTTTTTCAGAGCATGTTCCTGTCCATTAATCCTGCGGCACGTTTTCAGAGAGGATGCGTGGACGCCTATTTCGGACTGGCAGTGTTGCTGCTGGCGGTGTTTGGAGGGTTTTTAAGCAAGAAGAAATCCATGCCCGGTTTCTGGACGGGTATTATTATATTAATCTGTACTTCTGAGACGCTTTATCTGCTTTTTGTAAGGGTTCCGGGCGGACAGGTTCTGCTGATGCTGCGGCTGGTGTCCATGGCATTGTGTATGGTTCTTTTCAGTTTTCTGATATGGGATACCCTGAAAAAAGGCTGGATTGTGCTTTTTGCCGGTCTGCTGATTCTGGATGCACTGCCTTCTCTGTCTCTGATTCTGGGCAGTCAGAACGGATTGCTTCCGGAAATAATTCTGTCTAATCAGTCGGATATGACACTGGTGGGAGAAGCAAAGGAAATGACAGAACAGCGTCTGGCTCTGGTGGATGAAAGCAGTCTGGGAGCCATGAGCGCTTATCTGGTGACGGGATATGGGGAGCCGGTGGCAGGTATGTACGGAGCAGCGGAAGAATCTGCGGCTACCCTTACCAATATAAAACAGATTGACCGTTCTCTGGAGGAAGGAAATTATCTCTATCTCTTTGACCGCTGCCTGGAAATGGGCAATGACACGGTAATTATTCAGCTTGATATTATTGGAGATACTTCAAAAGCCCCTCTGCAGAAAATGGACCGTGCGGCAGAACGGGTGGGCTATCGGATGGTGGCTCACAATGACAGCTACCGTCTGTATAAGCTGAATGCGGAAGGAAACTGGGGAACCGTCACAAAATACAGAGCGATTGGTATCGGCAGTGCGGCGCCTTCCATTGTCAGGCAGTTTCCGGTGATGGAAGAGTCGGAGCGGATAAACCTGAATGAATTTACTTTTGAGGAATTGAAGAATTATGAACTGATTTATCTGGCAGGTTTTACTTATAACGATAAGGCTTCCGCGGAAAAACTGATTACGGATTTGAGTGAAGCGGGTGTGCATATTGTCATTGCGGCAGACGGAATTCCCGATGACAGGGGCAGCCAGAATCAGAGCTTCCTGGGAGTTATCTGTAACGGCGTTTCCTTTTCCCAGGGATATCCGGATCTGGATACCATAGACGGTGTACTGGAGACAGATTTGTTTCCCAACGGTTACCGGGAGTGGAGTACCGTGTATCTGGACGGTCTGACAGACGTATGGGGAACGGTAAAGGATGCGGAATGGGAGCTTCCCTTTTACGGAACAGCAAAAAATGATAATATTGTAATGATTGGTCTGAACCTGACATATTATTATGGGCTCACGGAAGATGAAAGTGTTGGGAAACTGTTAAGCCGCGCCATGGATTTAAGTTCGGATGAGCTGCCGGAGCGGGAAATTGTACCTTATACCATTCAATATGAATCTGACCGTATGACGATAGTTTCGGACAGGGACGATGTGAACACCGGACTGGCGTACCATGACAGTTTTACAGCAAGCCAGGATATTTATTCGGAAAATCATCTGACGTATGTGAAATCAGGAACTACGGTGATTTCACTGGAATACCCGTATCTGAACCAGGGGATTGCTGTTACCATCCTGGCAGCCCTCTTTCTTCTGGTTTATACGGTACATAAATGCCGGCTGCAGACGGGCAGTCCGGAGAAGGAAGTGGAGTAAATGATAAAATACATTGTGGGTCTGATCGGCCTGGTTATCTGGCTGTTCATTTTACACATATTGAAGAAAAGCAAACTGAATTTCTGGCATTTTCTTTTTGGAAGCGCAGGGGCATTTATTCTGATGCTGGTATTTTTACAGCCGGTGCTGACCCAGCCTCTGGCCCGGATTGTGGCGTTGCTGGCCAGTCTTCCGGGTAAGATTGCAGGAATTTACAGTGCCCATTATAAATACGGTGTTATTTTCGTGGAATCTTCCGTGGGAGCCATTTCACTGAAAATAGATTTCGAGTGCTCCGGAATTATCGAGATTATCGCATACCTGTCCCTGCTGATGTTCTATCAGGTCTACACAGTCTATGAACGTGTTTATGTGGGAGTGCTGGGCGTAATTGCGATGGTACTGGCAAATGCGCTGCGTATCACCGTCATCTGTCTGATTATTTATTTCGGCGGAATTGACATGTACTATATTGCCCATACCTTTGTGGGCCGGTTTGTATTTTATGGATTGTCCGTTATGCTGTATTTTTACGTGTTTACCAAACCGCAGATTATCAAGCAGAAGGTGGGAAGTTTCAGTTATGACAGTGATAAATAATTTTTTAAATTCAATTTTATTCTGGGCGGCATGGATTATCATTCCGCTGGTGATGGAAATTATTCCCTCGCTGGGCAGCTTTCTGATTCTGATTAAGAAAACGCTGTTTCCCAAAAGCTATGAGGACCCGGTAATCTGGCCGGAAATCACGCTGATTATTCCGGTATATAATTCTCAGGATTCGCTGGAAGAGTGTATCAGCTCTATCAGCAACAGTGACTATCCCAATGACAAAATGCGGATTTTTCTGGTCAATAATCAGGGAAAAGACAATTCTTTTCAGGTATATACCAAATGTCAGGAGCTGTATCCGGATTTGCTGATGCAGTGGCTGAACGCCAGACAGGGGAAATCCCGTGCGCTGAATCTGGCCCTGTTTAATGCTGACGGGAAATACATTATTCATGTGGACAGCGACGGGCAGTTTGAACCCCATGCCATCAGCAACATGGTGCGCAAGTTCGAGTCCAGTCCGGATGTGGACTGTATGACCGGAGCCATTCTCACCATGCCGGAAATGATTGAGGAATATAAAGGGATTTTTTCCCGTCTGCTGCGGAAAATGGAATTTATGGAATATGCCCAGGCATTTCTGGCAGGCCGGAATTATGCTTCTGAGACAAATTCCATTTATACCCTGTCCGGCGCTTTTTCCGCATTCCGGAAATCAGCGGTGCTGAAATCTCAGCTTTACAATACGGATACTATCTGTGAGGATACCAATATTACTTTCCAGATGCGGTATCTGCAGCATATTAAGGTACATATCTGTGAAAATGCCATATTCTGTGTGGACCCCATTGAAGGGGTAAATAAGCTGTACACTCAGCGGCAGCGGTGGCAGAGAGGAAGTCTGGAGGTGTCCCATCAGTTTCTGGAGAAAGATTTGCGGGTACACAAGATGTTTACCAATGTAATGGTCCGTACGCTGATGTATGACCATACGTTTGCATTTCCGAGGCTGATCTGGTATCTGGCGCTGATTTGCCTGATGTGTATGAATTATTCGCCAAAAGTAATTCTGATTTCCACAGGGATTATTTTTCTGCTGTATATCATCAGCGGATATTTATATTATTTTTCCACGGTGGGATTTCTGAAAGAATTTGATGATTTGAAGAAATATTACCGAAAGCACTGGTATGTGGTGCCCCTGCTGCCCTTTTTCAATTTTATTGTCTTTTTCATCCGGTTTGCAGGGGTTATCAACAGTATCAATACGGACAGTGCCTGGAAGACGCGGACTCTGACGGACGAACGGAAAGATTTTGAGGAAGAATTAAAGTCGGAGGCGCAGCGGCCCATGAATTTATTACAGAAAATGCGAAAAGCGGTAAATTATGAGTAGGTGAGCGGGGCTTATGAAACATAAATTCAATTTTTTTATCCTGACGGTGATTGTGGTGTTTTTTGCCATGGCAGCGGATGGATTCATCATTTATCAGCTGAATAATTATGAGACCAGATTTCTGGACATTTACGGTGCGGAGCAGGATGGATATGTGAAAATTATTCTGGAGCAGATCAATCGTCTGGATGACGAGGGGACAGAGACAGATATTACAAACATTATCAGTTCTCTGGATTCTACAGCCAGCAGATACTGGACATTAAGCAGGGGAGATTCCATTCTGTTTGTAAAGAGCGTTACGGAGACGAACCGTTACAGAGGATTTAACGACGGTACTTATTATGCCACGGAGACTGCTTCTGAATTTATGAACAGTCTGGGGGTCAATCAGGTGGGACACCGGATTATCTATCTGGACAATGACCGTTTTATTGCGTCAGGCATGATTTTTGACTGGCAGGGAGAGCAGTACCGTATTTGCCTGCTGACCTATGACCGGGTGATTCTGGAGGATAATGTTCTGCTGGAATGCAGGAATGCTATTATCATTATTCTGTCCATTGTACTGGCCCTTCTGATTATACTGAGTATGATTATGTCGAAGAGAATTACCAGACAGAGTCTGTACATTGACCGGCAGGAAGAACGGGTGGTCTGGCAGAATCAGCAGATTGAACTGCTGGATGAACAGCTTAAACGGGAATATGCCTTCAGCGCCAGCAAACATGTGTTTAGAAACAGCGTGCTGGATGAATTTCTGGAAACTCTGGACAAAAAGGGCGTTTATCCACTGCATTTTGCAGTGTTTGAAACGGAGTCTGAGGAAGCCAGAGATGAATTTTTTGAGCATATGCAGATTGTGCTGGACAATAATGTGCTGCGCTTTTCCATGGGTGAGAATCAGGTGCTTTTGATTTTTGTCCGGTATGAAAAGAGCGTCAGCGACAGAATCATAGAGTCTCTGGAGAACTGGGATGTCCATGGTGTGGCAGAGCAGTACTGCGAAGATAATATGAACAGTTATAAATCACAGTTTGACACGTTCTGGAAGGCGGTGACTGGTGCATGAGGAAAGAAAGGTTATACCGGGAATATCGTTTAAAGTCATATCTGAATATGAATCATTATATTATCATCAATGGAAAACAGGGGCAGACTCATCCTCATACCTGGGAATTTGTGATTACCATTGTGGTGGCCGGTGATGAATTTGTGGAGTTCCGTACCTTTGAAAATCTCATTGAACAGTATCTGGAAAAATATCAGAATCAGATTCTGAATACTATTGAGCCTTTTGATATTATTGTACCCACCATTGAAAATGTAACAGATCATTTTAACGATGATCTTCAGGCTCTGCTGCGGGAGCATGGGGGCGAACTGGTTTCCCTGGAAGGCAGCGAAGCCCCTACCCGGAGTTATATTGTCAGCCATCGAAATGAGCCGGAGTTTATCGACCAGGTTGGAAAAATGCAGAACCAGCAGATTTCCGGCGTGGTGGAATATGTGGTAGACCGGATTATCGGTGAAAATGGAAAGAAATGGTAGAATATGCATAAGGGAAAGGACAGAAAGTAAAATGAACAGAGTCAGAATGTGGGGCGCCATACTGCTGAGTATCGTTATAATGACAGGTCTGTGCGCCGGATGTGCTTCCGGTAAATCAGAGGAACCTGCAGAATCGGAAACCATGCAGGAAGAAACTCAGAATACGAAACCTGAAGAAGAAAAACCGGAGATTCCGGCACTGCCTGTATACACGGAAGACGGTATCAGTTATCTGTTTCAGACAAGCGGCAAAAAGTTCCGGATTTACAGAGCGGACGGAAACTGGCAGGATATTTTTCTGACAGGCGTGAATGTGGGCGCCGGCAAGCCAGGAGCATTTCCGGGGGAATTTGCCATTACGAAGGATGATTATAAGAGATGGTTCCGGCAAATCAGTGAAATGCACGCAGACACCATTCGCGTGTATACCATACTTATGCCGGAATTTTATGAGGCGCTGGCGGAATATAATGCTGAAGCAGAGGAACCGTTGTATTTTATGCAGGGTGTGTATAACAATGAGGAAGACATCAGTAATATCTGCGACGCATACGGAGAAAATGAGAAGATTGCGCAGGACTGGATAGAAATGTGCGCAACCATTGTGGACGTGGTGCATGGAAATGCAGTGATTGACCCGGTACCGGGAAATGCCAGCGGTACTTATACGGCAGATGTGTCTCAGTATTTATGCGGATGGATTCTGGGGATTGAGTGGCAGCCGGATTTTGTTATTAACACAAATGAAAGTCATCCGGATAAAAATGTATTTGACGGGAAGTACCTCTATACAGAAGAAGCTACGCCTTTTGAAGTATTTCTGGCTTCCGGAATGGACGCCTGTATTGCTTATGAAACAGAAAATTATCACATGCAGCATCCCACAGCTTTTGCAAACTGGGTAACTACGGACCCCCTTTCCCATCCGGGTGAGCCAAATCCGGAGATGGAGG
This sequence comes from Lachnospiraceae bacterium JLR.KK002, assembly GCA_036941025.1. NCBI lineage: Bacteria > Bacillati > Bacillota > Clostridia > Lachnospirales > Lachnospiraceae > Lachnospiraceae bacterium JLR.KK002. The sequence goes on along the minus strand of JAYMNP010000001.1, from coordinate 3,372,220 downwards.
ATGCGGTGCCGGTGGATGCAGAGCATATCAAGGCAAAACCGGAATTTAAAGCGGGACTGTTTACCTCTTACCATGTATATCCCTATTATCCGGAAATGATGCGGTATGCGCCGGAGCTTCTGACGGATGAGCCTCAGAATCCTTACAGGCATTATCTGAATGATTTGAATACATATCATACCATGCCGGTGATAATTTCCGAGTTTGGCGTGCCGGCTTCCCGCGGAATCACCCATCTGGCCCGTGAGGCAGGGTTTAATCAGGGAGGCCTGACGGAAGAGGAACAGGGCAATGCCATTGTGTCCATGCTGCGTGATATAACAGATACGGGATGCGCCGGCGCCTGTGTGTTTATCTGGCAGGACGAATGGTTTAAGAGAACCTGGAATACCATGGACTACACGGACGCGGAAGCAAGACCTTACTGGTGTGATATGCAGACCAGCGAACAGTTTTTCGGCCTTCTGTCCTTTGAACCAGGAGAGGTTCCTGTCTGCACCGTAGACGGAGAGGACGAGGAGTGGAGCGATGAGCAGCCTCTTTTGAAAAGCGGCGATACGGAGTTGTTTGTAAGAAGCGACGAGGCATACGTTTATCTGATGATTCGAGGCAACAACGATAATATCCGTATTACCATGGATACCATTGAGAATCAGGGAAATGGGGAATATGACGGAGCGGATTTTGCCCTTGATATCAAAGGGGAGGAAGAAAGCCGCCTTCAGGTGGACCCTTATTATGATGTGAATTACTGGCTGTATACTACCGGTTTATATGCCGCCAGCGAAGTGCTGGAAGTGCAGGAAGGATATGCGGCGCCGGATACCAACAGTTTCGTCCCCATAAATCTTATGCTGAACCGGCCGGTTCTCTTAAGCGACGGAACCCTGGTGGGCACCGAGCAGACAGAGACCGGGAAGCTGCGCCATGGAAATGGGGACCCGGAATCCCCGGATTATAATTCCCGTACAGATTTCTGTATCAAAGGGAACGTGACGGAAGTGCGGATTCCCTGGCTTTTGCTGAATATTTCAAAACCAAACAGTAAAATGCGCATAGCGAATCTTTATGCAAATGATGAAATTACCTATGAACATATTTCAGATATTAAATTTGCCATTGACGGGGTGAAGGAGTCTTATTCCTGGGAGGAATGGGTAATGCCCGCATATCGGGAAAGACTGAAACAGTCTTATTACATCCTGCAGGATTATCTGGCAAATCGGTAAAAGTGTATTTGAAAGGAGCTGTTGCAAAAGGCAGCCTGTATATATAATATGGATGAGAACTGTGTGATCTGAGTGCCATATTATATACAACGGCTATTTTGCGACAGCCCTTTTTATTATTATCAAAAATATTTAAGAACGAAAAAACTCTTTAATTGTTGAATAATGTAGTATATAATATTACGAAAAGCAAAAAGGGAGTTATTATGAAACTGTTAAAAACAAGTGATGAATTAATAGAACATATGAAAATGAAGGGGATTAAGTTTGAAATTATGAGTGAAGAGGAGGCCAAAGAGTTTCTTCAGAACAATAATTATTATATGAAGTTAGCTTCTTACAGGGAAAATTACGATAAAAGCATATCCGGTGAGAGAGTCGGTAAATACATAAATTTAGATTTTGCTTATTTACGGGAATTGTCTACTATAGATATGCATCTTCGATATTTAATCTTGCAGATGTGTTTGGATATTGAGCACGCAATGAAAACTGCAATGTTAAAAGATATTGAGAATAATGTACAGGAAGATGGTTATGATATTATAAGACGTTTTGTAACGAAATATGAAAGATGTTGCCAGAATATTCAAAAACATAAATCCAGCGAATATTGCAGAAATTTAATTGAAAAATATTATCCGTATTTTCCGGCATGGGTATTTGTGGAACTTATATCATTTGGAGATATGGTTAAATTATATGAATATTATAATGACAGATATCCAAAACGTTTACGGGATGGAGAATTGTTATATTCAGTTCGTGATTTAAGAAATGCGGCAGCTCATAGTAATTGTCTTATAAACAGATTACAGAAGGGAAATATCAAACCGTCAGTGAAAGTTATAAAATTCGTATCGCAGATTGATGGTATTGGTACTTCAATGAGAAAGACAAAACTAAGTAATAAATTTTTATGTGATTTTGTTACATTGCTCTATATTTATAAAGAATTTATTACTTCAGATGATGTAAAGCGTAACAGATTTACTGAAATAAAGGAATTTATTGATGGACGGGTAATCAGAAACAGGCAGTATTTTGAAAAGAATGAATGCATTAAGTCCGCTTATATATTTGTAAAAAAAATTGTTGACTATTTTATTGATTAGTGTTATCATAACTTTACGATTAAAAAATAAAATTTTTGCAGGGAATGGGTGATGAATCACTCGTTCCCGATTTTTTTTATCCTGCAGAAAATACTGTGTCACGTTAATACATGAAAGTATTTCCTGTAAGATAAAATAATTATGCGCGGAGTCTTCTGATTCCAGATTCTTTACCAAAAATGAAAAGTGTTGTAACAGCTCCTGCAAATGTGATATAATACGCCTTAAGGAGAAATTCCATTTTAAATCATAAAGGCAGGAAATCAGATGAAGAAAAAAAATCACCCCGGAGGCCAGTTAAATTACATGTACTGGCCGCTGGTATTAACCATATTAATTGTATTAATGAACATACCGCTGTATTTTATTGACGGAAAAGCAGGATTCTGCGTATCCGTATTTGCAGTACTCTATTTTCTGGTTGTGCTGGGCATATACATGGTGAACAAGTCCATGATACGCAACGAGGTTATCAGTTTTGCCACCCAGTACGGAACGGTACAGAAAAAACTGCTGGATGAATTCGAGATTCCCTATGCGCTTCTGGATTATAACAGTAAAATTCTGTGGATGAATGAGACCTTTTCCCGGATTACCGAAAAGGACAAGAATTACCACAAATCCATAACCACCATTTTCCCGTCCATAACCAGAGAACTGCTGGACCGGGAAGAACATAACGACAGTATACAGGTAAAGTGGAAAGAGCGGATTTACCGGGTGAGCGTGGGGAAAATGTTCTTCGATGCTCCGGAAGACGGGAATAATCTGATTGAGATGGAGGAAACCAGCCAGTTTTTAATCCCTCTCTATCTCTTTGATGAGACGGAGCTCCATCAGCATATTCAGGAAAACCGGGAACAGCAGTTAGTATCCGCATTGGTTTATATTGATAATTATGAAGAAGCCCTGGAGAGTATTGAGGAAGTCAAGCGTTCCCTTCTGGTGGCTCTGGTAGACCGCAAAGTCAGCAAATATTTCTCCGAGCGGGACAGCATTATCAAGAAATTTGAAAAAGACAAATATTTCGTGGCATTCAAACAGAAATATCTGGAAGAACTTACCGAGGATAAATTCAGCATTCTGGAAGATGTGAAAACCATTAAAGTGGGAAATGAAATGGCGGTGACTCTGAGCGTCGGCGTGGGCGTCAGCGGCAACAGCTACAATCAGAAGTATGAATATTCCCGCATGGCCATAGATTTGGCCCTGGGCCGGGGCGGCGACCAGGTAGTGGTAAAAGAGGGAGAAAAGATTTCCTATTTTGGCGGTAAATCCAGACAGGTGGAGAAAATGACCCGCGTAAAAGCCAGAGTGAAAGCCCATGCTCTGCGTGAGATTTTTGAGAGCAGAGAAGAGGTCTTTATTATGGGGCACAGTATCAGCGATATGGACGCTTTTGGCGCAGCTATCGGTATTTACTGCGCGGCGCAGGTTCTGGGGAAAAAGGCTCATATTGTGCTGGATGACGTGACCTCATCCCTGCGGCCCATGAAGGAGTGTTTCGGGGAGGACAGGGGGTATCCCGCCGATATGTTTGTGCGAAGCGAACGGGCGCTGGAACTGGTAAATTACCGGAGCGTGGTGGTTGTCGTGGATACGAACCGCCCCAATTACACCGAATGTCCGGAACTTCTGACACGGACCAAAACAATTGTAGTGTTCGACCACCACAGGCAGAGCCGGGAAGTAATTGACAATGCGGTGCTCTCCTATATTGAGACCTATGCATCATCCACCTGTGAAATGGTGGCGGAAGTACTGCAGTATTTCAACGAAAATATTCATCTGAAGCCTAACGAGGCAGACAGCATATATGCAGGTATTCTGATAGATACCAATAATTTCATGACCAAAACAGGGGTACGGACTTTTGAAGCGGCAGCTTATCTGCGCCGGTGCGGTGCGGAGGTAACCAGAGTCCGCAAACTGCTGCGGGATGATATGGCGGCTTATAAAGCCAGAGCGGAAACGGTCCGTCATGCGGAGGTATACCGGAAGGCATTTGCCATTTCCATCTGTCCGGCCAACCCTGATGTGGAAAGCCCCACCATTGCAGGAGCCCAGGCGGCCAACGAACTGCTGAATATTGTGGGAATCAAAGCGTCTTTTGTACTGACGGACTATAATGGGAAAATTTATATCAGTTCCCGCTCCATTGACGAAATCAACGTACAGCTGATTATGGAACGACTGGGCGGCGGCGGCCACCTGAACGTGGCGGGAGCTCAGATGACGGACTGCACAGTGGCGGAAGCCAAACGGAGAATACAGGAAACACTGGATAAAATGCTGGAAGAAGGAGACATAGAAGTATGAAAATAATATTACTGGAAGATGTAAAATCACTGGGTAAAAAGGGTGATATCGTCAATGTCAGCGACGGTTATGCCAGAAACATGATTCTTCCCAAAAAACTGGGCGTAGAAGCCACCGGGAAAAATCTGAACGATTTGAAGCTGAAGAATCAACATGCGGAAAAAGTGGCGCAGGAAAATCTGGAGGCAGCAAAAGAGCTGGCAGCGGCAATTTCCGATAAAGAAGTGACAGTAAGCCTCAAAACAGGAGAGGGCGGTAAGACCTTCGGTTCTGTTTCCACCAAAGAAATTGCGGCAGCGGCAAAAGAACAGCTTCAGATGGAACTGGATAAGAAGAAAATGCAGCTTCCGGAAGGGGGCCTGAAATCTCTGGGCGTCCATGAAGTGACCATCAAATTTCACCCGAAGGTAACGGGAACCCTGAAAGTAAAAGTAACGGAAGAGTAAGTTCCGTACCGAAATAATCTCCCGGATTTGCGGGATATGGAACAGAAACAGGAGGCTTTATGGAAGAAGCGCTTATCAGGCGGATTATGCCCAACAACCTGGAAGCGGAGCAGTCGGTAATTGGTTCCATGATTATGGACCGGGACGCTATTGTTATGGCTTCCGAACTGCTGATACGGGAAGATTTTTATCATCAGCAGTATGGAGTTCTGTTTGAATCCATGGTTGAGCTCTACAATGAGGAACAGCCCGTAGATGTAATTACCCTGCAGAACCGCCTCCGGGAAAAGGACGTGCCTGCGGAGCTGAGCAGTCTGGAGTTTGTGGGAGAACTGGTAACCTCTGTTCCCACCTCCGCCAATATAAAATATTATGCCGGTATTGTAAAAGAAAAATCCATGCTGCGCGGGCTGATTAAAGTAAATGAGGAAATTGCCAGCCAGTGTTATCTGGGCAGAGAAAGCCTGGAAAACATTATGGCCGATACGGAGAAAAAGATATTTGATTTACTCCAGAACAAAAGCGGAAGTGATTATGTTCCTATCAAACAGGTGGTCATTAATGCACTGGAAAAAATCGAACAGGCTTCCCGGACCAAGGGGAATGTAACGGGAATTGCCACAGGATTTGTGGATCTGGATTACCGCATGTCGGGGCTGCAGCCTTCGGATTTGGTGCTGATTGCGGCAAGGCCTTCCATGGGGAAAACAGCTTTTGTGCTGAATATTGCCCAGTATGTGGCTTTTCACAGCAATCTGTGCACAGCCATATTCAGTCTGGAAATGTCAAAAGAGCAGCTGGTAAACCGGCTTTTTTCCCTGGAGTCCCGTGTGGACGCCCAGCTTCTCCGCTCCGGAAATCTGGCGGACGCCGACTGGGAAAAACTAATCGAAGGAGCCGGAGTAATCGGGCGTTCTCAGCTTATTATCGACGATACCCCCGGTATTTCCATTTCAGAACTTCGCTCCAAATGCAGGAAATATAAACTGGAACATGATTTAAAACTGATTATCATTGATTATCTTCAGCTTATGTCGGGTTCCGGCAGAACCGATTCCCGGCAGCAGGAAATTTCTGATATTTCCCGTGCACTGAAGGGGCTGGCCCGTGAACTGAACGTTCCGGTAATTGCATTGTCCCAGTTGAGCCGCCAGGTGGAACAGCGGCCGGACCACAGGCCCATGCTTTCCGATTTGAGAGAATCCGGAGCCATTGAGCAGGATGCGGATGTGGTTATGTTTATTTACCGTGACGATTACTATAATAAGGACACGCCTGATAAAAATATTGCGGAAATTATCATTGCAAAACAGAGGAACGGCCCTATTGGGACTGTGAACCTGGTGTGGCTGCCTCAGTATACAAAATTTGTAAATATGGAAAAAAGATAATAACTGAAACTGTCATATTTTGCAGTCATAAGCAGATATTTTTCTGAAAAGAAGGATATCTGTTTTTTACTGCCGTTATTTCACGATGAAAAAAGATTGTAACAGAAGAAAAAAATCGGTAAAATAGAATCAGGAAAAAGGGACAGGCTGGCAGTTTCAGACGCCCCAGGCACCTGAAAAACAGTGTATCCCCAAAAAGGAGGTTAAAATGTGGAAAACGTACGCTATATGATTTCAGACGCGGCAAACATTGTAAATGTTGAGTCTCATGTACTGCGTTACTGGGAAGAAGAACTGGAGCTTCAGATTCCCCGTAATGAAATGGGACACCGCTATTACACAGAAGAAAATATAGCGCAGTTCCAAAAGATAAAGGAATGGAAAGAACAGGGATACCAGTTGAAAGCCATTCGCATGATGATACATAGCGGCAATCCGGAGCAGGACGGGGAAACTTATGCAGGAACTTCTCTCAGACCAGGTCCGGAACATTACAGTGAGAACCTTTCCGGTCAGAGACCGGAAAATTACGGTGCGAATAACGTCATCCGGATGAACCGGGAATACATGGAAGCACCGCCCGGAACCGTGATGGACAGGCATGAAAATCCTGTCTCCAACACGGTGAAATTGGAACAGTTCCAGTCCATGATGCTTACCATTGTGAAACAGGCAGTGGAGGAGAATAATCAGGCTCTGGGCAAGGAAGTGGGCGTGCAGGTAGGCGACCGTGTACTGAAGGAAATGAATTATCTGATGCGGGAGCAGGACGAGGCCGAGGAAGAACGGTTCCGCAAGCTGGATGCAGCCATCCGCACTCACCAGAAGGGCAGAAGATTCCACCGGGAGAAAAAGGAAAAAAAGGAGAAGGAGACAGCTTCCCGGAAATTACTGGAGAAAGACAAAAGTCTGAATCCCAATCCGACGGTATAGCGGTGAGAAAATAATTATGCGCAGCTCGCGGAAATGAAGTTTATTGCTGCGCAATCCGCTCGCGCGCGGAGAATGCGCTGTGCACATTCTTTTTTATCTTATAGGAAAGACCTTGTCACGCTAAAGTGTGAAAGTATCTTTCCTATAAGACAAAAACAAAGATGCACACGCAAATACAAAGGAAATATGTCGCCAGGGCGACGCATTTGCGGCGCAGAATTTCATAAAACGAAATTCTTTTTTTAAATGGATTTCTTTGTCTGCATGATGAAAAGGGATAAAAACAGAGAACAGTTTAAGGAGGACAAATGGAGATAAAGCAGATAACTGATAATCCGGAAAAACAAAATATAACCCGGTATGTGCTGGAAAATCTTCCGGAGTGGTTTGGTATTCCGGAATCAGTGGAAGAATACGTCAGAGACAGTGCGGGAAAAAATTTTTTCTGCGCGTATGAAGAAAACGAACCGGCCGGATTTTTATATTTAAAAGAAACCGGTAAAGACACCGTTGAACTTGCGGTAATGGGAATATTAAAGAAATATCACAGAAATGGAATTGGCAGAGAATTGTTTTATTCTGCTAAGAAATTTGCATCTGAAAAAGGATATTCGTTTATTCAGGTGAAAACGGTACAAATGGGAAAATACAGAGAGTATGATAAAACGAATATGTTTTATATTGCTCTTGGTTTCAGAGAATTTGAACTTTTTCCAACCCTGTGGGATGAGCAAAATCCCTGTCAGATATATGTCATGGCATTAACGTGACAATGTGTTTCATAATGGGTCTGCGCATACCATTTTTTATTCTACAGGAAAGATACTTTCACACTTTAGCGTGACAAGGTCTTTCCCGTAGAATAAAAAATACTCAGGTCTCTCCGCCGGAGAGCTCCTGAGTATTTTAAGTTTATCTTATAGAAAATACCGTGTTACTGTGAAATGTTAAAGTATATGGATTTCCTATAAGACAAAATAATTATGCGCAACTCGCGGAGATGAGGTTTATTGCCAGGTAATCCGCTCGCGCGCGGAGAATGCGCTGTGCGCATTCTTTTTTATGCAGTTCCTATGTAGAAATCAGCCCTGCTCAATAGCGCCTGTGGGGCAGCAGCCTGCGCATGTTCCGCAATCAATACAGGTATCTGCATCAATTTCATATTTTCCATCGCCAGCGGAGATAGCGCCAACCGGACATTCACCTTCACATGTTCCACAGCTTACACAAGAATCTGTAATTACGTATGCCATAATAATTTTCCTCCTTATAAATGAATATTCATCTCAGCTCCCATAGCGGTAGCTTTGAACTATATTTTAATACAAAAGCCCGCTGATTACAAGTGAAAATTGCTAAAGTTTCATTGTTTTCTAACCGAAATACTTAATATCATAAGTCAGAAGATTAAAATAATGAGGCGTGAACATGAATATAAACGTAGAAAACAGCAATCTTCCGGAAATTGCCAGACCAGGCAGCAGGCCGGAAATGAAGGGGAGTGCAGCAGTTTCCATCCAGGAAACCGCCGGACAGCGGGCGGTGGATGAGGCGGGCAGAATTACGTCCGTTCAGCAGACTGCGAAGGTGACTTATCATCCGGGAGAATCTCAGACGGAGAAGATACAGCAGGATGCACAGCAGCTCATGGAGGAAGAAATTTTCCGGAAACAAATGGATATCATATCCGGTACCATGTCCGGAAAAGACTGCGAAGAGCTGGAAAAAGACGGGTTTTCCGTGAATGGTACCGAAGTGGAGACCATTGTAACGGAAATTGACAAGATTAAAATGGAGCTGGCAAAAGCCGGCGTTGATATTACCACATTCGGAGACGGACTGAGCGGAGAACAGTTAGAGAAACTGGCGGGAAATCCGGAGCTGGCAGGCCAGCTGGAAGCTGTGCTGAAACAGGCGGACCTTCCGGTGACACAGGAAACGGTTTCCGGCTGTAAGGAAGCTATAGAACAGGCTTCCGGGCTGACAGGCTGCAGTGATGAAGTGGTGAAATATATGCTGGAGCATGAACTGGAGCCTACGGTGGATAATTTATACAGGGCCCAGCACAGCACCGCAGCCGCAGGCAGGAATCCTGCGCCCATAGCTCTGGACGACCATCTGCGGGCACAGGTGGAAGGAATCATTACACAGGCAGGGCTGCCTGTCAATGAAGAGACGCTGGCCCGCAGCCAGTGGATGCTGGAGAATCAGCTTCCCCTGACAGGCGAAAATCTCAGATATGCCATGGATTTAAACCATATGGAGTTTCCGCCGGATATGGAACAGCTTGCGGGAGCCATGGCAGAGGCTGTCGCAGAGGGAAACCGTCCCGTGGATGCGGTGATTCTGGCAGGATACAGTAACAGAGACCGGGCGGAACAGGCAGTACAGACGGTGAACCAGGCCACAGATGCGGAAATCTGGAACGTGGTGGACAAAGGGCTGCCTCTTACGATAGAAAACCTGCAGGCAGAGCAGAATGGAGCGCAGCAGGAAAATTCCCATTCTGGTCAGAATACAGCCCGGCAGAACCTTCCGGATTATGCACAGGAAGAACTCAGTTTTCTGACAGCAAAACGCCAGCTGGAAGAAACCAGACTGATGATGACAGCCCAGGCAAATTATGCATTGCTGAAACAGGGAATTTCCATAGAAACTCAGCCGCTGGAAGAACTGGTGGCTCACCTGAAGTCACTGGAGGATGAATATTACAGAAATCTGCTGGCCCAGAACGGAATTTCGGCCACAGAAGAAAATACAGCAGTTTTTGCAGAAACCATAACAAAAAGTCAGGAGCTGGCAGGTACGCCTGCTTACATACTGGGTACCATACGGACAGGGGAAGATACCGTAACCACCATGCACCAGGCAGGAACTGCAAGACAGGCAGAACTGGAGCGGGCAGGAGAGGCGTATGAAACCCTTCGGACAGCTCCCAGAGCAGATATGGGGGATTCCATCCGGAAGGCATTCCGGAATGTGGATGATATTTTACAGGATCTTGATCTGGAAACCACAGAACAGAACCGGAGGGCAGTGCGTATTCTGGCCTATAACCAGATGGAAATCAATGAGGAATCCATTGCCGGCATTAAGGCGGCGGATCAGAAAGTCCAGAATCTGTTTCAGAACCTTTCTCCGTCGGTAGTTATGGAAATGATCCGTGAAGGGGTAAATCCTCTGGAAATGAACGTGGAACAGTTAAACAGCAAGGCTCAGGAAATCAAAAACCGGATGGAAGATGCCGGAGAAGAAAAATTCAGCAAATATCTCTGGAAATTAGAACAGCGGCAGGAAATCAGTCCCCAGGAACGGGACAGCTACATCGGTATTTACCGGCTGCTGAATCAGATTGATAAAACAGACGGAGCAGTCATCGGCGCACTGGTTCACCAGGGAGCAGAACTTAGTATAAAAAATCTGCTGTCGGCTGTGCGTACACACCGGAATTCCGGTATCAATGTATCCGTGGATGACAGTTTCGGAGAGGCAGATGTGGCTGAGAGCCAGGAATTAAGCATTTCTCAGCAGATTGAGGCTGCTTATCAGACCGATTGTGCCAGGGAGGCTTTTGGAAAGATAACCCCGGAAGGCATGCAGCAGGCCATGGCAGACGGATCCATGGAGCAGATGACTCCGGAAGAACTGTTATGGCAGCTTAGAGAAGCCCCTGTGGATCAGGAGGCGGAAGAAGCCTGGTATCAGGAACAGATGCGGGAATTTTCCAGTGCCAGACAGGCAGAAGACCAGGTATTACAGCTGCTGAAAGGCCATGATATGCCCATGACAGCCTATAATATCATGGCGGCCGGCCAGATGATACACAATCGAAACGGAATATTCAAAACCCTTTTCGATTATAAAAATCTGGATAAAGAAGTGGATTTTGAGGAAATAAAAGAAGGAATTCTGGAAGACTTTGCCGAGGCGGTGAAAACGCCGGAAGAGATGGCAAAAGCGCAGGAGAAACTGGCGGATCTGGCAGAAAATGTGATGAAAACCATGATAGAGTCAGAGCCCGTGGGCAGTATGGATATCCGGGATATGAAGATTCTGCGGCAGCAGATTGAACTGGGTACCAGAATGTCCAAAGAGGAAAATTATGCAATTCCGGTGCTGGTGGCAGACGAACTCACCAATGTACAGCTTAAGATTGTCCGGGGCAAAGAAGAGCGAGGCATGGTGGATATTATGTTTGAATCCCCCACACTGGGAAATGTGGCTGCAAAATTTAAGGTGCAGCAGGATTCCGTCAAAGGATATGTGGTGTCAGATTCCCCCCGGACCATAGAGGAACTGAAGAACCGGCAGGCAGAACTGAGGGAGCAGATAAATCCCGGCGGAGAAGCCGCATGGAATCTGGATCTGATATACAGCGAACAGGTAGAACTTTCCCGTTTTTCCACGGAGGAACAGGGAGTGACAAAGGCAGAACAGTCAGAAGAAGCATGGCAGGTACAGACAGGGACGTTATACGGCATTGCAAAGACTTTTCTGGAAGAAGTAAAACAAATGGGACAGAAAATGTAAACAGGAGAGGTGTGTAAAATGAAAATCAACCATAACATGTCAGCAACCATTGCCAACAAAAGATTATTAGCGTCCGACAGGAGCCTGTCAGCTTCCGTGGAGCGGCTGTCCACGGGACTTAAGATTAACCGTGCTTCCGATGATGCGGCGGGAATGGCGATTTCCAGTAAGATGAAAACACAGATCAGAGGCCTGAACCAGGCGTCTCAGAATGCTTCTGACGGAATATCCGTACTGGATACGGCAGACGGCGCCCTGACAGAAGTACATTCCATGCTTCAGAGAATGCGGGAACTGTCGGTGCAGGCGGCAAATAATGCAACTTATACGCCGGAAGACCTGGAAGCGATTCAGGCGGAAATTTCTTCTCTGCGGGATGAAATTGACCGTATTTCCAAAGATACGGAATTTAACAAGAAAAAGCTGCTGGACGGTTCCCTGGATCAGAGAATCTATCCTGATAACCGGGGAATTACACGAATGGATATTTCCGATGCGGTCAGCCCCAACAATTACGTGATTGATATCGGGGCGGACGCCACCCATGCTCAGGTGGCGGGAACCAGGAGAATCCCGGCAGGCGCTGTGATTACTGCAGCAGAAGAGGGAACCGTAACCATCAACGGAGTGGACGTGAAGGTTACCGAAGGTCAGACCTTTGATGAAGTATATGAGAAAATGCGGGAAGCTGCGGAGCTGGGAGAGGTGAACCTGCTGGTTGTAGGCAATATGGCAGACCAGACCGGAACGCCGGAAAATGAAGGATATGTACCCACGCCGGTAGCCGGCGGCGGTAATCTGGTATTTCTGTCCGATGAATACGGAAGCTCCACAGAGATGAAGATTACTTGTGATAATGCGGATCTGGCAGCATTTCTTGGAATCGCCGCCGGCGATAACATGTCTGTGGGAACAGATGTGGAGGTTACGATTCCCGATGATACGGCAACTTTTTCCAGTGGATTTGACAGCCAGCGGACCATACTCACCGACGGAAATTATGTGACCATTACCAGCAGAAACGGATTTGAAATGAAATTTGAGGTGACACCCGACACGAATGGAAGGGTAAATCTGGAAGTTACCGATATCGGAACCATGACGCTTCAGATCGGCGCAAATGAGAACCAGACCGTGGATGTGCGTATTCCGGAAGTATCTGCCAGAACCCTTTACATTGATAAAGTGAACGTATGTACCGTTACGGGAGCCGGACGGGCAATTACCAGCTTTGACGGCGCCATTGCCAAAGTAAGTGAGGTTCGTTCCAGTATCGGAGCTTATCAGAACCGTATGGATTATGCGGTCAGCAGTCTGGACGGAACAGAGCTCAATATGACCCAGGCTTTGTCCCGTATTGAAGATCTGGATATGGCGGAAGAAATGACAGAATACACCAAATATAATGTGCTGACCCAGGCGGCCACTTCCGTACTGGCACAGGCCAACGACCTTCCTCAGCAGGTACTACAGCTTATGCAATAGGGGGACTGACGGATGACGCAGGAAAAAAAGCAGGAATTTACCCGCCGGTTAAGCTGCTGTAACCGGGGGGAAATGATTGTGATTATATATGACATACTTTTTTCCCATCTGGAGGATGCCCTGGCAGCACAGGAAAAAGGAGCGTACGAGGAATTCCGGGAAGCGGCGGGAAAAGCCGGACAGGTGGTAAGAAGGCTGATGGATGATCTGGACTTTACCTATCCCATATCCGGAGAACTGTATCCTCTCTATCAGTTTGTCAGCAGGCAGCTTGCCCTGGCAGTATGTAAAAATACATCTCAGCATATTCAGGATGCGCAGAAGATTCTGAAGAATCTCTACGAGAGCTTCGTGGAGGCGGCAAAGCAGGATTCTTCAGAACCTCTGATGCAGCATACCCAGCAGGTTGTGGCAGGTATGACATATCAAAAAGGCAGTCTGACAGAGACCGTTCAGGGCTCTGAAAGTTCAAGAGGATTCTTCGCGTAGGAATCCTCATTGAACTGCTTGGCTTTTGTCAGCAGGAATTTATAACGCATCTGCATGGCGTTTACCTGATAAATGCAACAGTCAATCAAGTCCGGGTCCATGGCATTTTCAAAATTATTGTAGGCAAGGTCCAGATCGTATCTGGCCTGCTCCAGGTCATCTAAAAGTAAAGAGTAAGCAGTTGTATGCGCAATTCGCTTTTTTGAAATCTGAAACATATGCATCCCTTTCCTTTTCTGTAACGATTCTCCGGACACCCGGAGGGTACCGTTCTCTTACTTAAAGTATAAGCAAAAAGTTCCGGCACTATACAAAAAAGTCATAAATTTTTCCAGAAAGTATATAAATAATATCAGGAGAACTCTGATTCGGAGAAAGGGACAGCTATGGAGAATTATTATGGAATTGCAGCAATCGGACTGATTTGCCTGGTAGTGCTGCTGATGGGAAATATGAAGCAGAAAACGGGAATGATTTCCACCTTTGTGCTCCGTGCATTTGCCGGGGCTCTGGGCATTTGCGTGGTCAATGAGATTTTAAAAAGCCAGGGGATTGCAGTGGCGCCGGGCGTCAATCCGGCTACTGTTTTGACAGTCGGAACCCTTGGTATCAGCGGGTTTGCGCTGATTTACGGACTTTTCTTCTACCGTTTATTGTAACATTCTGACAAAAATAAAAAAGTTTCTCCAATCTACTTTACAGGAACAGTAAGCTGGTTTATAATCCTAAGAAATCGTTCCCCTTACAGGGAGAACAGAGTCAGGAGAGAGGTGGTAGATTGGAGGAATCAGAATTGTCCTGAGCCTGTTGCTGATAACTGCGGCGGCGGTGGCGGACATACGAACAGGCAGAATCAGTAACCGGCTGATTGTAAGCGGCCTGACAGCAGGACTGTTCTTTCGGATTGCGGAATCCGGCTGGACGGGGTGTATCGTTTTTCTTTTAAACGTTTCTGTACCGGTTATCTTATGTTATCTTTTATTTCTTATACATGCCCTTGGGGCAGGTGACATCAAACTGTTTTCCGTAATAGGTGGAATCTGGAATTTAAAAATTCTTACTGTAACCATGACATTGTCTTTTCTGGTTGCCGCAGGAATGTCTCTTTGCAGGCTTCTGTATTATCATGAACTGGTTCACGGACTTTGCAGGTTCGGCACATATGTGCGCCAGTGCCTTGCAACAGGGAAACTGGCAGAGTATCCTCCGGAATATCGGGAAAAGCAGCATATCATTCATTTTTCAGTTGGGATATGGATTGGATTTATCATTGCATTGGAGGTGGCTTATTGAGAAAAATTTCGGTTGCTGTCTGTGACAGGGACAGAGCATATGGAAGCAGGCTGGGGGAATGGATTTCCCTGGAAAAGGGGGACAGGCTTCTGGGATGCAGCTTTTCCACACCGGAAGGATTTCTGGAATTCCGGAAAGGGCAGCGGACAGAGGTTGTGCTTCTGGGATGCGGATTCCAGGAGGATATACGGATTCTGGAGCAGATAGAAGAAAGCAGGACGGACGGGAGGGAGGAAGTAAATTCCCGGACGGATACGGTATGGATGTATCTCCATGATCCGGAGCAGGAGGCAGAGGTGCCGGAGGCTGTGCGGAAGCTGCCTGTCATAGAGAAATATCAGGCAGCCTCGGAAATTGTAAGGGATATTTTCCTGTATTACCAGAAATATGGAGGGGAAACGCAGGAAAGCCGGGCCATTGAGAAGGAGGTACTGGGCGTATATTCTCCCGGACACAGTATTCTGCAGACGCCCTTTGCTCTGACTCTGGCGCAGGCTTTCACCGGAAAGGGGAAGGTGCTTTATGTGAACTTGAAGGAATGCGCCGGTTTTTCCAGGTGGCTTCAGGAAAAGTATCAGAGAGATTTGCTGGACGCCATGTATCTCTGCCTGAACGGGGAGCGGAATATCGCGGACTGTATCAGAAGCGTTGTCTGTTCACTGGAAGGTTTTGACTATATCCCTCCGGCAGAGGACGGAATCTGTCTGGGAGAGACAGACCGAAAGGATTATGGGCAGTTTATCACATTGCTGGCGGAAAAAAGCGGGTATGATGTGGTGATTCTGGATTTTGGCATGATGATTCCCGGATTTTTCGATATTCTGGAGAAGTGCAGCCATGTGTATATTCCGTCGGAACCGGGAGAGCTGCAGGAAGAAGCGGTTTACCAGTTCAGACAGATGATGTCCAGACAGAACCGCCCTCTGCTGGAAGAACATGTTACCTGTCTCAGGCTGCCTCCGGTGGAAACAGGAAGATATCAGGGAGTACAGAGGTTACAGCAGTGGGTTTGGGGAGAACTGGGCGACTGTGCCAGAGAGCTGGCGGGGGGATAATGTGGAACAGATAAGAAAACGCGTACTGGAACAGCTTGACATGACCAGAGACCATGAGGAGGAAGAAGTGCTGGCAGTGATTGACGAGGAAATCTGCCGGGCGGCCAGAGAACGGGTGATACCGCTGAACTGGCGCAAAGAACTGCGGATGCAGGTATTTCACTCTCTCAGGAAACTGGATGTACTGCAGGAGCTGTTGAATGAAGACGATATTACGGAAATTATGGTAAACGGTGCAGACCATATTTTCTATGAAAAAAAGGGAGAGATACTGGCGTGGGATAAATGCTTTTCTTCCAGAGAGAAGCTGGAAGACATTATACAGCAGATGGTGGGCAGCCACAATCGGATGGTGAATGAGGCGGAACCCATAGCAGATACCAGGCTGGCAGACGGTTCCAGAGTAAATGTGGTTCTGCCGCCGGTAGCGCTGGAAGGCCCGGTGGTATCCATACGTAAATTTCCGAAATCCCCCATTCTGATGGAGCAGATGACAGAAAACGGTTCCATCAGCGGGGAATGTGCCGAATTTCTGCAAAAACTGGTGGAAGCCGGTTACAATATTTTCATTTCCGGGGGAACCGGGTCTGGGAAAACAACATTTCTGAATGCCCTTTCTGAATTTATTCCAAAATCAGAGCGTGTGATTACAATTGAAGATTCCGCAGAACTGCAGATTCAGGGAATTGCCAATCTGGTACGTCTGGAGACCAGAACGGCCGGGGCGGATGGAACCCTTGCCATTACCATACGGGATTTAATTCGGACTGCTTTGCGTATGCGGCCGGACCGGATTATCGTGGGGGAAATCCGGGGCGGGGAATGTCTGGACATGCTTCAGGCCATGAATACGGGCCATGACGGTTCTTTAAGTACGGGTCATGCAAACAGTTGTCAGGATATGATCAGCCGCATGGAAACCATGGTACTGATGGGAATGGATTTGCCTCTGACAGCCATCCGTGCCCAGATTGCCGCCGGGGTGGACATACTGGTACATCTGGGCCGGTTAAGAGACAGAACCAGACGTGTCCTGTCTGTGATGGAGGTAGCCGGCGTGGAACAGGGAAATATCATACTGAATCCCCTGTATGAATTTGCGGAAATGGGAGAGCGGAATGGAAAAATAGCCGGAAGCTGGCAGAAAAAAGGGGAGCTGATTCATCAGGGCAAGCTCTACCGTGCGGGAATGGAGGGAACAGGTGCAGGATTATAGATATTATATGCTGAACGGGAAAGAAAGGCTGCTTTGCATGGGAATTACCCTTGGGATGGCAGGAACCGTAGCATGGCTGTTTTATCGGAATATTTATGTAATGGCAGGAGCGGTGCTTTTGTATCGTCCGGTCAGAAATAATGTTCGGAACCGCCGGATGGAAAAGCGAAAAGGGGACATGCTGTTCCAGTTTAAGGAAATACTCCAGATGATTTCAGCCGCATTGAAAGCAGGAGCGTCCATAGAGCATGGGTTTGCCCATGCAGAGGAAGAATTTGTCAAACTGTATGGGACGCAGGCTGTAATGGCACAGGAACTGATCTGGCTCAATCATCAGGTTAAACTGAACGTGCCGCTGGAAGAACTGGTGGAAGATCTGGCAGAGAGAAGCGGTATAGAGGAAATCAGCAGTTTTTCTCAGGTGTTCGTATTTGCCCGGCGAAGCGGCGGAGATTTTATGAGAATCTTCCGGAATACAGCAGATAAAATACGGGAAAAGGCAGAGGTAAAGCGGGAAATTGAAACGGTAATGGCTGCAAAGCGGCTGGAAATGAACATTATGAACCTGGTACCCTTTGGGATTCTTCTGTATGTGGGCATTACCTCACCGGAATTTCTGGAACCCCTTTACGGAAATCCGGTGGGAGCGGGGATTATGACCTTTGCCCTTGGAGTTTATGGATGCACCTGTAAAATTGCAGAAAAAATAGCAGATATTCAGGTATAGGAGAAAGGGCCATGTATGGATATGTGACGGGTGCGGCCTGCTGCTGCGGGGCTGCCTGGTATATAAAAACGAAATTACAGAACAGGAAATGGTATGAAGCCGCGCTGATTCTGGCGGCAGGATTTTTTCTGGCAGCAGTGTTCTGGAAAATAGATGAAAATACCGGGAATCAGAAGAAAATAGCAAGGAATCTGCCGGGACAGGGGATGGAAGAACGGGAATATCTGGTGGATGTGGAAGGTGTACTGGAAAAATATCCTCTGCATGTACAGGCAGAGGAAAAGAAACTGACCGGAAAACAGAAACAGGAATATCTGGAACAGGCAAAACAGGAGCTGGAACAGGTGCTTCCGGGAGAAAACCCCTCTGTGAACCATGTGAGTAAATCCCTGTATCTTCCGGCAACTCTGCAGAATGGAGCTGTGGAAGCAGACTATACGCTTTCTGATTATGAAGTATTTGATCCGGAGGGAAATCTGACAGGTCAGTTAAAAGTTCCGGTTCTGGTGGAAGTTACTGCGGAACTGACCTGTCAGGGAGAAACATGCCTGTATCAGCTTTTTGTACAGGCAGAGCCGCCGAAACAGTCTGCGGGAGAACAATTTGCGGAACATCTGGAAGAAGCACTGGCTTTGGAAAATCAGAAGACAGATACGAAATATCTGGAGCTTCCGGGAGAACTGGAAGGAAAAAAGATTGTCTGGAAACAACAGACAGAAAACAGAAGTATCGGCGCCCTGTTTCTGGGGATGGCCGGAGCGGCGGGAGTTATCCTGGCCGAAAAGGAGAAACAGAAACGGAAGGAGCTGGCACGTCAGCAGCAAATGCTTCAGGACTACCCGGAAATTGTCAGCAAGCTGTCCTTATTATCCGGTGCAGGTATGAATATGCTGTCGGCCTGGGAGCGGATTGCCCTCAGTTATCAGGCCGGTAAGCAGAAGAAAGTACAGGGTGAGCGGGAGGCATATGAAGAAATGCTGACGGTGCTCCATGAAATACAGGGCGGCGTGGGAGAACTGCAGGCCTTTGAAAATTTCGGAGAGCGGTGCGGGCTCAGTGTTTACCGGAAACTATCTTCCCTGATTGTCCAAAATATCCGAAAAGGTGCGAAAGGTATGCAGCGCCTGCTGGAAGAGGAAGAAGGGGAAGCCTTTGAACAGAGAAAGGCCAGAGCCAGAAAAGCGGGAGAGGAAGCGGGCACCAGACTGCTTCTGCCCATGGGAATCATGCTGATGCTTGTACTGGTGATTCTGGTGGTTCCGGCAGGCCTGACCCTTCAAATCTGACAGAAAGACAAGTATAAAAATAAATTATACAAAATGAATGAGAAAGATGAAACATCAAAACAGCAAAACAGAAAAGGAGATAGCGTATGAAAGAATTTACAGCAAAATTTGCAGCAGGTTTCAAAAAGGAATGGAAAAGATTTTTGCAGGAGGAAGACGGAATGGGCGTAGTAGAAGTAATCCTGATTGTGGTGGTACTCATCAGTCTGGTTGCCTTATTTAAAACGCAGATTCAGAAACTGGTGTCGGATATTCTGAAAAAGGTGACGGAGAATGCAAAGAAAATATGAGAGAGAAAGAAAATATGAGAGAGAGAAAAACATGTCAGGGAAGTATCACATTATTTCTGGCTCTGATTCTGACTCTGATTTTTTCTCTGCTCTTTTCTCTGCTGGAAGCTGCCAGAGTGCAGAGCCTTCAAATCATTGCAGGGAGGAACATGCAGCTTCGCCTGGAATCACTGTTTGCCGGTTATAATCTGCCCATGTGGCAGAATTATCATATGCTGTTTCTGGAAGGAAGCTCCCGGAAGGGTGCGCTGGAGCTGTCAGGAACGGAAGGAACTGTGATGAAAGAGGCAGTTCTGGAGCAGGCGGGCGTCGGTTTTTATCAGATGGACTTAATGGATTTTCAGATTAGCGGTTACGCACTGGCCACAGATTATCAGGGGGCATACTTCAGAGAACAGGCGTCCAGGGCTGTCAGAGACAGGGCTGCAGCAGAAATTGGCGAGGCATGGAAGAAAAAACTGGAAGCAGGAGGTGAACTGACGGACAGACGAAAAGAACTGGAGAATACATGGGAGGCAGCCCAGGCGGCAGAGGAGGAAGCCAGGGAAATTCAGGAAGGAAGTACGGAAGAAGGAGAGAAATCCCCGGAAACCACGGAAAATTCTTCTTCAGAGGAACAGCCGCTGCCGGAAAATCCCATGGAACTGGTAAAACTGTGGAAAAATTCTCCCATGCTGGGCCTTGTGGTGGAAAATCCCTCTGCATTATCGGCCAGAGGAGTTTTGCTGGAAGATTGTCTGCAAAACAGGAAAAAAGAACAGGGGAATCTGGAATATCCGGGAACAGAGAAACTGGATAAATTGTGGCTGATACGGTATCTGGATGGTTATTTTTCCTGTCAGAACGGGCCTGGAGAGAAGGGCGCCGCTACTCATGCACTGGAGTATGAACTGGAATACTGTATCGGCGGAAAAGAAAGTGACCGGGAAAATCTGGAGCAGGTGGTAAAGGAACTGCTGTTGCTGCGGGAAGCAGGAAATTTTGCAACTATTCTGAAGGACAGCGGCAAACAGACACTGGCTCTGGAGATAGCGACAGCGGCAGTGGGATTTACCGGCCTTCCGCCTCTGATACAGGCGGTACAGACAGGGATTCTCCTGGCCTGGAGCTATGTGGAAAGTGTGCTGGATGTGCGGTGTCTGCTGGCAGGGGGAAAAGTTCCCCTGATAAAAGAGGTATCGGAATGGAAAAGCGATGTGTCAGCAGGCCAGAAGGTACTGGAAAATCAGGCGTCTTCAGAATCAGAAGAACGGGGGCTGACCTATCGGGAGTATCTGCAGATACTGATGGTTTCGGTCAGAGAATCTCTGCTGACCAGCCGTGCCATGGATATTATGGAATTCAATATCAGGCTTTTGCCGGGATATGAACAGTTTCGTATGGACCATCTGCTGCAGGAGGTAACAGCAGATGGAATCTACAGGGCGCATCCGCTCTTTCCTGGATTTATAACCGGTGCAAAAAAAGAGGATGGGGTCTACCATTTTGAGGCCAGCCGCAGATGTTCCTACTGACAGTCAGGCCTGTCCGGGAAGGAGGGATGAAAAAGTGCCCTGGATAACAGGAAAGGAAAATGAAAAACACTCTCTCAGGCAGCAGAATAAAAAAGAAAATTGTTATGGAATATCTCACGAAGCGTATCCGGAATGTCATTCCCGCTTCCGGCCAGGGGCACTTTTTCATTCCTCTGTTCCGGGCAGCCTGACGGTAGAGGCGGCGCTGGTGCTTCCTGTTTTTCTCTTTGCAATGGTTATGATACTGTTTCTCTTTCGAATCATGCAGATTCAGTATATTGTGGAAAATTCGCTGGACAAAGCGGTGGCAGAGGTGTCTCTTATGGATGAGATTTCAGAAAAAGCAGCGGAGAATATGACAAAGGCTGTATTTTATAAGGAACTGGCAGTACAGAATTGCCCTATTTCTCATATTCAACTGGGAATCGCCGGATTCTCCTGGAAGCAGACCCGCGTGGATAAGAGAGTGATTGATGCTCAGATCAGGTATTCCGTGCCTTTCCCTCTGAGATTTTTCGGAAAAAAAAGTATAGAGTTGCGGGACAGTTGCAGAATGGTCAGGTGGATTGGGAACCAGGAGAGTAATTCCGGGAATCAGGAACAGGAATGGGTGTATGTGACGCCCAGGGAACAGGTATTTCATACCAGCCGGACCTGTACCCATCTGAAGCTGTCCGTGATGGCAGTGTCCTCTGACAGGCTGAACACGGACTGGAACACCTGCAGTGCCTGCGGGCACTGTGCCAGAGGAAAAAAACCGGGAGCTGTGGTTTATGTTACCCGTGAAGGGGAGAGTTATCATCTGAAAGTAAACTGCAGCGGATTAAAGAGAACGGTGTATATGATACCAAAAGAACAGACAGGGGGAAAAAGGCCCTGTACAAGATGTGGAGGAAAATGACATGCAGAAATATGTATTGCTGGGGCTGTTAAGTTTATGTACCTGGGAGGATATCAGACAGAAGAAAGTAACATTGATTTATATTCTGATGTTTGGCGTTATCGGTGTCTGGCTGCACCTGTTTGCTCCGGGATGTTCTGCCGCCAGTATGCTGTGGGGAATGGTTCCGGGTGCGGTGATGATAGCCGCAAGCTGGCTCAGCCATGGCAGTATTGGCATGGGAGATGGCGTTTTGCTGGCAGTAACCGGTATTTATCTGGGTGGCCTGAATAATCTGGAATTGTTTTTTACAGGGCTTTTGCTGGCTGCCTGCTGGTCGCTGGTTCTTCTGGTGACCGGAAAAAAGAAAGGAAAAGAAGAGATTGCTTTTGTTCCGTTTCTGCTGGTTTCCTATGTGGTTATGATAATCAGGTGGCGGTTATGAAAGTCAGAGGCAGCCTGACGGTGGAAGCCACGTTGATTCTTCCGGTTATTCTGTTTTGTATTCTGCTGGTGCTGAATCAGGGACTGGAACTGTACAGCGCAGTAATTGCAACTGCCGGAAAACAGGAGATGTGGGAAGAATCTGACCCGGCGGAACGGTTTCGTATATTAAAATTATCGGAGGAAATGACAGGATGACAAAAGAGAGTCTGGAAGGAAGCATGAGAGCAGACAGGAATGAGATCAGAGAAGGAAAGAAACAAAAGATGGGGGAAGCAGGTCTGGATGTAACTTACAGGAGAAATCTCCACAGAAGCCATATGTGTATCAGGGCACAGGGAACAGCCGGAACATGTGAGCTGAAAATGATGGAGGGAAAACAGATACCTTGTTTGCTGAAGCTGGAAATCACTGTTATGGAAGGCGAAACGTATTATCTGTATGATATCAGCGGAAAACAGCAGATAGACGACTATCTGTCGGGCAAAAAAATGGGGTATGAAATTCTCTGGCGGCTTCTGTTTTCCATAAAAGAACTCTGCAGAGTGCTGCCGGACTATCTGCTGCGGGAAGCCGGAGTCTGTCTGAAAGGAGAATATATTTATGTGAATCTGGAGGATGGCAGCCTGTATTTTACCTATCTTCCTTTCTGGCAGGAAAGCCTCCCGGAAGCATTTGAACGCTATATGGAGGGGATACTCAGAAAAACAGATCATCAGGATCAGGCGGCCACGGAGCTGGTGTATCAGGTGTATCAGAATTGTCTGGCAGAAAATGCCAGTGTACATAAAATACTGGAGACTGCAATGGCGGAACAGAAAAAACAAGAACCCGGTGAGGAGAAAAAGGAAAAATTTCCGGAAGAATATTTTTCAGCGGAAATTCCGGAAGAAACTGCGGCGGAGAAGAAAAAACTGTGGGAGAAGGCAGCGGACAGAATCAAAATCCGTTCGGGCAACTATACATGGTTCTGCCAGTTTTCAGAACAGTTGGAGAAATTGCTGGAAAAAGAAATGTTCAGTCTGAAAAAGAAAAATTTCGGACAGGAGAAAAAGACAGAAAATAAGAAACCATTCCGGAATAAAAGTTCCGGGAGAAAACTGTTTCAGAAGGCGGAATTTCGGAAAAAGAAGGAGGAAAAAGCGGATTTATTTCTCAGTAAAGCGCCTGCGGAAGCAAAACCGGAAGAATGCGTACAGCTTCATCCTACGGAAATTCTGGCAGTCCGCGGACAGGACCCCATGGGAAAGCTGATATATCAGGGCATACATGGGTGCGGGGATATTCTGATTACAGGAGATGAATTTCTGATTGGGAAAAACAGGCAGCAGGCTCAGGGAATTATTGAAGCAGAAGGAATCAGCCGGCTCCATGCCAGAATCAGCCGTCAGGAAATGGAATATTATCTTGAAGATCTGAATTCTACCAATGGGACATACCTGAATGAAATCCCCCTGGAATATCATCAGAAGAAAGCAATGTGCAGAAATGACCGCGTCCGTTTTGGCGTGGAGGAGTACCTGTTTGTCTGAATGAAAGAGGTGCGGCCAAGGCTGTAGTTGACTTTGCCTCCAAAAATTTATATACTAAGGATATTGAAAAATTTGGAGGCTCTGGTATGAAAGTAAATATTTATTATGGCGGACGGGGATTACTGGATGATCCCACCTTATATGTAATTAATAAAATGCAGGAAGTTCTGGTTGAACTCCGGGTGACAGTAGAGCGTTACAATATATATGAACATAAAAACAGTATTTCCACTCTGCCCCAGACCATTAAGGACGCAGATGGAATCGTTCTGGCCACAACGGTGGAATGGCTGGGAATCGGCGGTTATATGCAGCAGTTCCTGGACGCCTGCTGGCTCTATGGAGATAAGGAGAAATTTGCCACTACCTACATGCAGCCCATCGTAATGTCCACCACATATGGAGAACGGGAAGGTGAGATTGCTCTGGCAAGTGCCTGGGAAATTCTGGGCGGCCTGCCCTGCAGCGGCCTGTGCGGCTATGTGGAAGATCTGATTTCCTTTGAAATGAACCGGGATTATACGGTGCTGATTGAGAAAAAAGCAGAAAATCTGTACCGTACCATTTCTCAGAAATTAAAAAGTCTGCCGAACAGCAATCAGGCGGTAAAACAGTCTGTTCTGCGGCCTCAGCAGCTGGAACTGACGCCTCAGGAAAGTGAGCAGCTCTCAAAATTTGTATCTGACGATGTTTATGTGAAGAAACAGAAAGAAGATATTGAAGAACTGAGCAGTATGTTCCGGGATTTGCTGGGACAGAGTGAGGAAAATGCAGAAATGGCATATATTACGGAGCTGGAGTCTCACTTTGTTCCACAGGATGATTTTTCCGCCACCTATCTTTTTATGATTGACGGGAAGAAAAAGCCCCTGACCGTGGAAGTCCATAATGAAGAACTGCGGGTACATTACGGACAGGGAGAAAAAGTAGATGTTTATACCAAGCTGACGCCTGCCGTGATGGATAATATTATTCAGGGCAGGATGAGTTTTCAGAGAGCTTTTATGACAGGGGAAATGACCGCAAAAGGAAACTTTAAAACATTAAAAATGCTGGATCAGATATTTAATTTCAGTTAGACAGGAGGTTAAGAATGAAAGAAGACTGTATTTTCTGTAAAATCGCTGCCGGGGAGATTCCCTCGAAAACCATATATGAGGATTCCGAATTCCGGGTAATTCTGGATATCAGTCCGGCGGTAAAAGGACATGCACTGATTATTCCGAAGGAGCATTATGGCAATCTTTTTGAACTGCCGGAGGAACTGGCAGTAAAAGTTATGATTCTTGCAAAAAAACTGGCTGCTCATATGACAGAAGTGCTGGAATGCGACGGATTCAACCTTGTGCAGAACAATGGAGAGGCAGCGGGCCAGACCGTATTTCATTTCCACATGCATCTGATTCCCAGATACGAGAATGACGGGAACCAGGACAGGCTGTGCTGGAATCATCAGGAAGTATCGCCGGAAGAAATGGAAGAAATCTGCCGGAAACTTCAGCAGCCGGCAGAATAAATAAGAACAAAGTGTACACCCTGATTTTTATTCTGCCGAAAAATACTTTCACGCATTAGCGTAACAAGTTCTTTTCGGTAGAATAAAAGGGTGTTCTGTTCCCCTGTCTGAGTTCAGGGACGCAGTTCTCCGGTTGCCTGTCTGCGGAAACTGTTTTGCTGTCCGGTATCCTGGTTTGGATACCGTCATGTTATCCGGCAGCCTGCTCTAAAAGCTGCACCACAGTTTCCACAGAATTGAGCTGTTCGCTTCCGGCCATGGCTTCTGCATACTGGCTGCGGTTTTTAAACAGATTCCGGATGGCTTCCAGCAGAACTTCCTGGCTGAGCTGTTCTTCTTCAATTACTACGCTGAAGCCCTGACGTTCAAAAGAACGGGCGTTCAAAATCTGATCTCCCCGGCTGGCGCTGGCAGAGAGAGGAATTAAAATATTGGGTTTCCGCAGAGCCAGCAGTTCGCAGATGGCGTTGGCGCCGGCTCTGGAGACTACGATGTCTGCCAGTGCAAACATATCGCTCAATTCTTTATTTGCATATTCAAACTGCACATACCCTTCCGTATTGTCAAGTGTCTCGTCCAGATTTCCTTTTCCGCATAAATGCAGTACCTGGTAATCTTTCAGCAGTTCCGGAAGGAGGCCCCGGATGGTTTCGTTGATTAACTGAGAACCGCTGCTTCCGCCGATAATCATAATTACCGGTTTTCCTGCTTTAAAATGGCAGTATGTAAGACCGTTTAAAGGATTGCCGGACAGCAGTTCCTGGCGTATGGGGGAGCCTGTCAGAACAGCTTTGTCCGGGGGAAGATATTTTAAGGTTTCCGGAAAATTGCAGCAGACTTTTGTAGCGTTTGGAATGGCCAGTTTATTGGCCAGACCGGGGGTAATGTCTGATTCGTGTATGACAGCCGGGATTCTGCGGTGTTTTGCGGCCATAATTACAGGAACAGAGACGAACCCTCCTTTGGAAAACACCACATCCGGCTTCAGTTTTTTAAGCAGGGAACGGGCCTGTCCGTAGCCTTTGATGACCCTGAAAGGGTCGGAAAAATTCTTCCAGTCGAAATACCTGCGCAGTTTGCCGGAAGAAATACCATAGTAAGGGATATCATACTGCTCTATCAGTTTCTTTTCAATTCCGTCACGGGAGCCAATGTAACGGATATCGTAACCAAGTTCTTTTAATCTGGGAAGCAGGGCGATATTGGGCGTTACATGCCCGGCGGTGCCTCCGCCTGTCAAAACAATTCTTTTCATAGTAACCTCCTGACCGTTTTCTGATTTGCCTCACTCTTATCTTATACTGTTCTGGCGAAAAGTCAAGAGAAGCAAATTGTCGGAAATGGTTGAAACATGCGGCGAAAAAAGCCTTTTGAATACTTCACAGACCGGGCAGGAATATTTATAATAAGATGTGAAAAGGAGGGACATGCTTATGGAAGAACTGATGAATTTCTGGCAGAATTATAATGGAATTCTGAAACAGGCGGCAATTATCTTTGCAGGGGTACTGCTTTTACTGCTTCTTGCAGGGATTTTACGACAGATAAAAAAGCTGAATAAAAGCCTTGGAAATATTACGGAAAAGATAAAGGCTTATTTTGATGTGATACTGAGAGAAGAAGAGGAATACGAGGAAGATGTGAAACCTGAGGCAGAACCGGTACAGGTACATACCGGAGAGCAGGAGAAGCTGAAAATGTCTGCAGAGCAGGAGAAGAAGAGACTGGAGGATGAGAAACTATTTAATGCGGTGCTGCAGGAATACTTTTCCTGAAAGGGCTTTTCTGTTTGACGAAGCAGAGCATATTTGTTACAATACAATGGTAGATGTTGGCAGATATTATGGCCTTCGGGCAGTATAAAATGGCAACACGACGAATGGATTCTTTTCGAAATGGGTGAAAAACAAAGGAGTGGAAATCATGGAAAAAGTATCATTTGATTATGGGAAAGCTGCAGGATTTATCAGTCAGGAAGAAGTCAGTTATATGACAAAACTGGTAGAAGATGCCAGAGAACTTCTGGTTTCCAAAAACGGAGCAGGAAATGATTTTCTGGGATGGCTGGATTTGCCGGTAGAATATGACAGGGAAGAATATGACAGGATTAAAAAAGCGGCTGCAAGAATTCAGAGTGATTCAGAGGTGCTTGTTGTGATTGGAATCGGCGGTTCCTATCTGGGCGCGAGAGCTGCCATTGAATTCCTGAGGCACGGATTCTATAATAATGTCTCAAAGGAAATCCGTAAAACACCGGAAATCTATTATGCAGGAAACAGTATCAGCAGCACATATCTTGCCGGACTGATTGAAGTAATCGGTGACCGTGATTTCTCAGTTAATATTATTTCAAAGTCAGGAACCACCACAGAGCCGGCCATCGCGTTCCGGGTATTTAAGGAAATGCTGGAAAAGAAATATGGCAAAGAGGGAGCGGCAAAACGTATCTATGCGACCACAGATAAAGCAAGAGGAGCATTAAAGGGTCTTGCAACGGAAGAAGGATATGAGAGTTTTGTGGTACCGGATGATGTAGGCGGACGTTTTTCCGTACTGACCGCAGTAGGTCTTCTTCCCATTGCAGTCAGCGGCGCTGATATAGATAAACTGATGGAAGGCGCGGCAAAAGGACGCGAGATGGCTTTAAATCAGCCCTTTGCGGAAAATGACGCCATGCAGTATGCAGCAGTGCGCAATATCCTGCTGAGAAAAGGCAAGGCAGTAGAAGTACTTGCCAATTATGAACCGGCCCTTCACTATGTTTCAGAATGGTGGAAACAGCTTTACGGCGAAAGTGAAGGAAAAGATCAGAAAGGTATTTTCCCCGCTTCCGTGGATCTGACCACAGACCTCCATTCTATGGGACAGTTTATTCAGGACGGTGCCAGAATTATGTTTGAAACTGTAATGAATGTGGAAAAGGCGCGCAGTACGGTGAAAATCAATGAGGAACCGGTGGATTTGGATGGTTTGAACTATCTTGCAGGCAAGGATATGGATTTTGTCAACAAGAGTGCCATGAACGGAACTATTCTGGCGCATACGGATGGAAACGTGCCTAATCTGGTTATCAATATTCCGGAGCAGAACGAGTTTTATCTGGGCGAACTGTTTTATTTCTATGAGTTTGCCTGTGGTCTGAGCGGATATCTGCTGGGAGTGAATCCTTTCAATCAGCCTGGCGTGGAAAGCTATAAACGCAATATGTTTGCGTTACTGGGCAAGCCGGGATATGAGGCAGAACGGGAAGAATTATTGAAGAGACTGTAAAAAGCACAGGAAGAATATACACTGGCACATGACAGGAAATCCGATTCGGATGATTGTGTCCGGTGTGTTGAGAGGCTGTTGCAAAATAGCTGCTATATACAGGGTATGGTATTCGGCCCACATGGGTTACATCCATATATCGTATATAAGCTGTATTTTGCAACAGCCTTTTTTCTCTTAACAGGAAAGACCTTGTCATGCTAAAGCGAGAAAGTGTCTTCCTATAAGAGAAAACCATTATGCGCGCTCGTGTAAATGGAAGATGTCACTACATGACCGTCCTGAGGTATCTCCCAGGCAAGTCTGGTACCCCTTAGGACAAATCCGCACTCGGCGCAGCAAACCGTCCAGGTCTTTTCTTTCAGGCTGAGGGGGAGGACGATATGTTCAGCATACTGTGTATGCTCTGACATACCGTAAATGAAGCAGACCTGTCCGCTTTGTTTTCTTATAGGAAATACCGTGTTACAGTTAAGTGTTAAAGAGTATAGATTTCCTATAAGATGAAGCCCTCCGGGCGGGATGCGCAGCTCGCGGAGATGAAATTTATTGCCAGGCAATCCGCTCGCGCGCGAAGAATGCGTAAGAGAATTCTTTTTTATCTTACAGGAACGGCTTATCTGTTCTGTTCCAGATGAAAAGTATCTACATTCGTTTCCAGAGAAGAAGCAATCTCCTGCAGAGAGGAAGCATATCTGGAAATTTCCTGCATAACATTTGCAACTTCCAGAACTGCTGCTGAAGTTTCCTGCGTATTTGCGGCGTTTTGTTCCGCAATTGAGGTCAGATTCTGCACCACATCTACAATATTTACACGGGCAGAATTTAACTGAGCGGTTCGGTTGGCAATAGTATCGACATTTGCCGTCGAAGAAGCGATACCGCTCTGAACCTGCGTAAAGGCGGAACCGGTCTGGGATACATTTTCATTTTGTTTTATCATGATTTCTCTGACAGATTCCATAGTTTCCACAGCCTTTTGAGAATCTTCCAGCAGGTCATGTATAATGGCGTCAATCTGGCTGGCAGATTCATTGGACTGTTCGGCAAGTTTCTGAATCTGAGAGGCAACCACAGCAAATCCCCGTCCTGCTTCTCCGGCTCTGGCAGCTTCAATGGAAGCGTTCAGAGACAGCAGGCTGGTTTCGTCAGCAATAGCGGATATCATGCTGGCAGCTTCCTTAATTTTAAGAGCAGATTCGTTGGTGGTGTGAGTCTGTTCATATATAATATTGATAGAATTAATAGCCCGCCGATTCACAGAATCCAGTTCATGGAGAGTGGCGTCTGCCATATCACTGGAAACCCGGATGGACTGGGCGATACTGCGCAGAGAGGAAACCTCTGAGGAAGTATTTTGCACCATATTACCGATAATCAGAATATCATCAGAGGCTTTCTGAGTTTCTTCAGCCTGGCTGGCTGCACCCACAGCAATTTCCGAAACAGCCCGTCCCACATTCCGGACAGTTCCTGCAGTTTCCGAAGCGCTGCTGTTTAAAGATTCCGAGGTACGGTACAGCAGGGCGCTCTGGTCTTTGATATCAGAAATTACGTCTGTCAGGGCGGAACGGAGAGACAGCAAAGCAGTTCCCATGGCTCCTGTTTCATCTTTGCGTCTGCAAATCTGTTCCAGCCGCTTATCTTCCGTTAAATCCATATCGGCAAATTTTTTAATAATATCAGAGATAATCACAATGGGCCTGGTCATTCTGGCAATTGCAAAATAGCCGGAAATACTCAGCAAAATGGCAAGGATACCGCTGTAAACCAGAGCACGTCTGCTCACATCCGTGACAGGCTTCAGAACATCATCTTCATTTGCTGTAAGGAGCAGAATGGCCTTTCCTTTGTTTACTGTATAATAGGAAGCATACGTTCCTTCTCCATTGTAAGTATAGTGGAGAATATCGGGCTCCGGAAAGGTGCCTTCTGCAACCTGTTCCAGCAGGCCGGAGATTACCGGGATATCGGCAGGCTGGCCGGCGCTGTCCTGATTCGGATGAAAAAGAATGTTTCCTTCCGGGCCCAGTACATAAAAATAACTGGATTCCACGTTCTGTAATCCTACATTATCCAGCAGGGCTTCCAGGCGGTCTGCGTGCAGATACATAATGGAAATATTGGTATTCTGGTCCAGAACCCGTCCATAGGAAGCGGTAAGGTCCAGCATATAGCTTTGTGTGGTGGATGTAATATTTCTCTTAACATTTGGAATAATAATCCAGGTACTGAGGAGCACCGTTGCAATAAGCGAGAACAGAAGAACGCTGACAACCCTTGTTTTAATGGAGGAAAGTCTGATGGTATTGGATGATGCAGTTCTTTTCTCCTTCACTGGAACATTTTTTTCTTTCACCGAAATATCCTCCTTTTTGTAAAGATGACACAATTATAGCAGTATGCATGAAACATTGCAATAAAAACAGCGGTTCGTGGTAAAAGTGCACAAAATTATACAAAATATCCATAAAATATTACAAAAATAAAGGGGAAAAATCTGTGATTCGGGGAACTGTAAGAAATTGACAGCTTGACAATTTACAACTTCTTTGCTATAGTGTAACAAGTTCGTAACATTTGTAACAAAATTGAATAAAATAACATACATTTTTTTAAAATTTTTCAATGTTATTTTAGCAGAAATTCAGGAGGTCAACTATGAAATTCAAGAGGGTTATGGAAAGCGGAATCGTTACAGCTTTTGCACTGGTGATGACAGTTTCTTCCGTGTATGGCACAAACGTAACAGTTCAGGCACCAGACAGCCAGGAAGTAGAATTATCAGCAGAACCGGCAGGAGTAGGCAATGGGTCAGAGAAAGCCACCAGAGAAAAAGTGGTAAAACAGGTGGTAGCAGCAGCCATGGCAGAAAATGAGCCTGAACAGACAGCAGAAAATACAGAGGAAATTTCCAGTCAGGAGAAAGCAGCCGGCCCGGAAGAAACCGCAGAAGAACCGGAACAGGCAGCAGCTCCTGCAGAAACCGCAGAGGAGCCGGAACAGGCAGCAGCTCCTGCGGAAGTTAATACAGAAGAAACTGCCACACCGGAAGAAACTGAGGAAGCGAAAGGGGCAGAAGAGACACAGGAATCTGTGGAAGAGCCGCAGGAATCCCCGGAAGAGCCGCAGGAATCCCCGGAAGAGACACAGGAATCTGTGGAAGAAACACAAAAGCTGCAGGAATCTGCAGAGGAAACAGAAGCCCCTGTTGTAGACAGTCTGGTGGCAATGGGAAGCGAGGAGGTTTCCCCCTGGGCTTCTAAATTATTACCGAATGTAGAAGATTATCTGAATATTCGTACGGAGCCTTCCGACGAAGCGGAACTTGCAGGAAAACTGCACAAAGGGGCGTCCGCAGACATTCTCGAAAAAGGAGATGAATGGACGAAAATCAGTTCCGGAAGCGTGGAAGGATATGTGAAAAATGAATTCTGCGTGGTGGGGCTGGAAGCAGAGCGCCTTGCAAATGAAGTGGGAACCGTATATGCTACCGCCACTACCGGAGGCGTAAGAGTCAGAGAAGAAGCCTCTGCTTCCGAAGAAACAGAAATTCTGGACGTACTGGAAGAAGGCGGCAAAGTTAAAGTAGATACTGACATGGAAGCCGCTGAAGGCTGGGTGGCAGTAAAAATGGAAGAAGGCACCGGATATATCAGTGCAGAATACGTAGATGTTGAGTTAAAACTTGGAAAAGCAATTTCCATTGAAGAAGAACGCGCAGCCATTGCGGCAGCAGAAGCGGAAAAAGCCAGAAAGGCAGCACAGCAGGCCGGCGGCAGTGTTTCGCAGCGGGGAGCGGTATCAGCTTCTTATGATGATGTTACATTGCTGGGAGCACTGATTCAGTGTGAGGCAGGCAGCGAACCTTACGAAGGCAAACTTGCGGTAGGCGCAGTTGTTATGAACCGTCTCCGGGCAGGCTATGCAGGAAGTATTTCCGGCGTTATTTACCAGAGCGGACAGTTTACTCCGGCTTCCAGCGGAAGTCTGGCCAGCGTACTGGCCAGCGGCGTGTCCGGAAGCTGCCTGCAGGCGGCACAGGAAGCCATCGGCGGGGCAAGCAATGTAGGCGGAGCCACCAGTTTCCGAAGCGTATCTTCCGGAATGTCAGGAATTGTAATTGGAAATCATGTATTTTTCTAAATTTCATATGCGAGCTTTATAATCATACAGGACGGTGCAGGATATGTTGTTCCATAGAGGACGAAATATCCTGCACTGTTTGTTCTCCTAGCAGGAAAGACCTTGTCACGCTAAAGCGTAAAAGTGTCTTCCTGTAAGAAAAAACAATTATGCGCACTCGCACAAGAGGAAATATGTCGCTAAAGCGACTGTGCTCGGCGCAGCAAAGCAGCCAGGTCTTTTCTTTCAGGCTGAGAGGGGAGGACGATATGTTCAGCATACTGTGTATGCTCTGACATACCGTAAATGAAGCGGACCTGTCCGCTTTGTTCTGTTACCAAAGAATCGCCAAAACAGGGATTAAATGTTGTATTATGCGTAAAAATATAGTAAGATAGCTAACAGGAGCCATACCCCTGAAAGGAGGGAATTTATGGAAGGTATTTTCTGGTTAATTGTAGTGGTAGTCATGGCTGTCATTGAGATTATCACCCTGGGCCTGACCACCATCTGGTTTGCAGGCGGGGCGCTGGTGGCATTTCTGGCCAGTCTGCTGGGAGCCGGATTACTGGTGCAGACCATATTGTTTATTGTGGTATCGGTGGTGCTGCTGGCGGTCACAAGACCTCTGGCCGTAGAATTTTTTAATAAGGGCCGCATTAAGACTAATGCGGAAAGCCTGATTGGGGAGACAGCCGTGGTGCAGCAGGAAATTGACAACCTGAGGGCAAAGGGCATGGTCAGCGTCAACGGACAGGAATGGTCTGCAAGGTCAGTGGATGATGAAATTATTCCCGATGAAACTCTGGTGGAAATCATGGAAATCAGCGGTGTGAAACTGCTGGTCAGGAAAAAGGAAAATGAAGAATAAAAAATGAACGGAGGATTTCTATATGGCAGGATATATTGTTTTGGTATTGTTTATAATTCTGGCTCTGATTCTGGTGGTATCATGTATTAAAATTGTACCCCAGGCACACGCTCTTGTCATTGAGCGTCTGGGCGGATATCAGGGAACCTGGGGCGTGGGCCTGCATTTTAAAGTGCCCTTTATCGACCGTGTGGCGAAACGGGTACTGTTGAAAGAACAGGTGGTGGATTTTGCACCCCAGCCGGTAATCACCAAGGATAACGTAACCATGCGGATTGATACGGTGGTATATTTCCAGATTACAGACCCCAAGCTGTTTGCCTATGGGGTGGAGAATCCCATTATGGCCATTGAAAATCTGACGGCCACTACGCTTCGTAATATTATCGGAGATCTGGAGCTGGACGAAACACTGACTTCCAGAGAACTGATTAATACGAAAATGAGGGCTTCCCTTGACGTGGCCACAGACCCCTGGGGAATTAAGGTGAACCGTGTAGAGCTTAAGAATATTATTCCGCCCCAGCAGATTCAGGACGCCATGGAGAAGCAGGCCAAGGCAGAGCGTGAACGCCGGGCGGCCGTTACGCAGGCGGAAGGTGAGAAAACAGCAACCGTGCTGGTAGCGGAAGGTAAGAAGGAATCCGCAATTCTGGATGCGGAAGCAGAAAAACAGGCGGCAATTCTCCGGGCAGAAGCCAAGAAAGAAGCTACCATGCGGGAAGCAGAAGGTCAGGCGGAAGCAATCCTGAGAATTCAGAAGGCCAATGCAGACGGACTTCGTTTCCTGAAAGAAGCGGCTCCGGACAGTTCCGTGCTTCAGTTAAAGAGCCTGGAAGCATTTGCAAAAGCAGCGGACGGAAAAGCTACGAAAATTATTATTCCTTCCGAGATTCAGGGGCTGGCAGGTCTGGCCAAATCAGTGGTGGAAATCGGAAAAGAAAATTAAATATAATAATTGGAGCATGTTTGAAAATACCTGACCCGGAGTCCTGAGGGCGAAGGGAACTTATGTATTTTCCACATGCTCCAGATTGATATAAGGAGTGGAAACATGGATTTAAAAGGAAGAAATTTTTTAAAGTTAAAAGATTTTACCCCGGAGGAAATTACATATCTCATTGATTTGGCGGGAACGTTAAAGGAGAAGAAAAAGCAGGGTGTCGCCCATGATGAATTAAAGGGAAAAAACATTGCTCTGATATTTGAAAAGACAAGCACCAGGACACGCTGTTCCTTTGAGGTGGCAGCCCATGACCTGGGTATGCGTGTGACGTATCTGGATCCTTCAGGTTCCCAGATTGGTAAAAAAGAAAGCATTAAAGACACCGCCAGGGTACTGGGCAGGATGTACGACGGAATAGAATACCGCGGTTTCGGACAGGAAATTGTGGAAGAACTGGCCAGATACGCAGGAGTTCCGGTATGGAACGGACTGACCAATGAATTTCATCCCACACAGATGATAGCGGACATGCTTACAGTGCAGGAAAAATTCGGGCGGCTGAAAGGAATCAGATTTGTATATATGGGAGACGCCCGCTACAATATGGGCAATTCCCTGATGGTAACCTGTGCAAAGCTGGGTATGGATTTTGTGGCATGTACCAGCAGGAATTATTTTCCGGAGCAGGAGCTGGTGGACTATTGCCGGGAAACCGCAGCGGCCACAGGGGGTTCTGTGACTCTGACAGAGGATGTCATGGAAGGGACAAAAGATGCGGACGTGATTTACACCGATGTGTGGGTGTCCATGGGAGAACCGGAAGAAGTATGGGAAAACAGGATTAAAGAGCTGCTGCCTTATCAGGTGAATCAGAAAGTTATGGAAAATGCCGGAAAGAACGCTGTGTTCATGCATTGTCTGCCAGCCTTCCACGATCTGGAAACTGCCATTGGAAAACAGATTCATGAGAAATTCGGGCTGACTGAAATGGAAGTGACAGACCAGGTATTTGAGGGAGAGCAGTCGGTGGTCTTTGACGAGGCGGAAAACCGAATGCACAGTATTAAGGCCATTATGTATGCAACTCTGAAATGAGGCATGTATGAGAACGAAGATTTTACAGATGCTGCGCCAGGCAGACGCCGGCCAGTTTATTTCCGGCCAGGAACTGTGCGAAACATTCGGAGTGTCCAGAACGGCGGTCTGGAAAGTAATCAAACAACTGGAAGAAGCCGGATATGAAATTGAAGCGGTTCGTAACCGGGGATATCGGCTGGTATCTGCGCCCGATATTTTATCGAAAAATGAACTGGAAAGCCGGCTGCAGACCAGGTGGCTGGGACGTCCCATCCGGTATTTTGAACAACTGGATTCCACCAATACGGAAGCAAAGCGGATAGCGGAAAATATGAAAGGCCGGGAAGGCCACGGTACGGTAGTGGTGACTGATATGCAGACCTCCGGCCGGGGAAGGCGGGGAAGAAACTGGAATTCTCCTCATGGCCAGGGGATTTTTTTTACCGTACTGTTGAAGCCGGAAATTGAACCGGCCAATGCCCCCATGCTGACTCTCGTTATGGCCCTTGCCGCAGTGAAAGGAATCAATGAAGTAACAGGACTGGCAGCAGGGATTAAATGGCCCAATGACATTGTGCTGAACGGGAAAAAGATTGTGGGTATTCTGACGGAAATGAGCGCTCAGGTAGATTATGTGAATCATATTGTGGTGGGCACAGGTATCAATGTCCATCAGAGCGAATTTCCGGAAGAAATTGCAGAGACGGCCACGTCCCTGGATCTGGAGCTGAAACGGGAAGGAAGGATGCTGGAAATTTCCAGAGCATGTTTGCTGGGGAAGGTGCTGAGCCAGTTTGAGCGTTATTATGAAATTTATCTTAAGACCCAGGATTTGTCCGCACTGGTGGAAGAATATAATTCCCTGCTGGTGAACAGCGGGCGCCAGGTACGGGTTCTGGACCCGCTGGGAGAATTTGAAGGAAAGGCCCTGGGCATTGACGCCGGCGGCCGGCTTATGGTAGAGCGGGAACAGGAGCTGGTAAAAATTTCTTCGGGAGAAGTGTCTGTCCGGGGTATTTACGGTTATGTATGAGAGTTTTGCCTGAAAATCAGAAATCCCCGGCAGTCGGAGGGATGATGGGAGGTTATGATGAGACGACGTGCAGAC
This sequence comes from Lachnospiraceae bacterium JLR.KK002, assembly GCA_036941025.1. Classification (NCBI taxonomy): domain Bacteria; kingdom Bacillati; phylum Bacillota; class Clostridia; order Lachnospirales; family Lachnospiraceae; species Lachnospiraceae bacterium JLR.KK002. The sequence continues at coordinate 3,335,133 of JAYMNP010000001.1, read as the reverse complement.
AGATTGGGAGAAATCATACTCTGCGGTTCCAGCGCTTATACGAAGAAATACTATCTGAATCCGGATTTTGAGGATTTACCGGAGAGCATTAAAGATGATTTGAAAATCATGTGCGTACTGTATACGGAAGATATCGGAGGAGTGCTGACCCTGCTGTTTGATTCGGAAGGGAGACTGCAGTTTCAGACAGGAGCTGACGAGGGGGATTTACTTTATGATGATATTGGAAGCGTGCTGAAAGTAAAGCAGTTTCAGCGGACCAGACAGGAGCTGCTGGAATCTCTGGAGCTGTATTATAAAGTTTTTTTCCTGGGAGAGGAGATTTCCCCGGAAGATGTGGAGGAATAGAAATGTTATTAGTTGTGGATGTGGGGAATACCAATATTACCTTCGGAATTTTTAACGGGGAACAACTGGAGGCCACGTTCCGAATGACCACCAAGCTCCAGCGGACCTCTGATGAATACGGAATCTGCGTGCGGGATCTGGTGGCCCACAACCGGATTCAGCCGGAGGAAATCAAAGACGTGATTATTGCGTCCGTCGTGCCCAACGTTATGCATTCCCTGTTAAGTTCTTTTATCAAATATTTTGATATTCATCCGGTGATTGTGGAACCAGGGATTAAAACAGGAATTCGCATTGCCACGGAGAATCCCAGACAGATTGGAGCGGACCGGATTGTGGACGCGGCAGCCGCCTATGAGTTGTATGGCGGCCCGGTATTTGTCATTGATTTCGGAACAGGAACCACCTATGACCTGGTGGACGGGACAGGAGCCTTTGTGTCCGGAGTTACCGCACCGGGAATCCGTACCTCTGCCAAGGCGCTGTGGGAGGAAGCGGCGAAGCTGCCGGAAATCGAAATCCGCAAGCCCCCCAGTATTCTGGCCCGCGAGACCATCAGCAGTATGCAGGCAGGACTGATTTACGGGCAGATTGGACAGACGGAATATATCATAAAACAGACAAAAAAAGAGACGGGATATCACGATTTAAAGGTAGTAGCCACCGGAGGCCTTGGGAAAATCATAGCAAAAGAAACGGACGCCATTGATATTTATGACCCGAACCTGACATTGCAGGGGCTGCGCCTGATTTACAATAAGCAGAATCGCGGAAAATAAAGCAGATGGAAAAACTGAAAATAGGAAATGTAGAACTGGAAAATAATCTGATTCTGGCACCGATGGCAGGAGTATGCGACCTGCCATTTCGCCTGCTGTGCAAAGAACAGGGGGCGGGGCTTCTCTGTATGGAGATGGTCAGTGCCAAAGGAATTTATTACAATAATAAAAACACGGAGCTTCTGCTGGCCACAGAGGAACAGGAGCGTCCCGTATCTCTGCAGCTATTCGGTGCAGACGCCGGAATTATGAGCGAGATGGCCAGAAAGATTGAGGAGAGGCCCTTTGATATTCTGGATATTAACATGGGCTGTCCGGTACCGAAGGTTGTCAATAACGGGGAAGGCTCCGCGCTGATGAAACAGCCCGGACTGGTATTTGAAATTGTTTCAAAAGTTGTGAAGGCCATTCAAAAGCCTGTAACGGTGAAAATCCGCAAAGGATTTGACGAGGAGCATGTGAATGCGGTGGAAATAGCCAGAATTGCCCAGGAGGCGGGAGCCGCCGCTGTGGCTGTCCACGGAAGAACCAGAGAGCAGTATTATTCCGGTCAGGCAGACTGGGATATTATCCGTCAGGTAAAAGAAGCTGTTTCCATTCCGGTTATTGGAAACGGAGATTTGCTTACCGGCCGGGATGTGCTGCAGATGAAAGAGCAGACCGGCTGCGACGGGTTTATGATAGGCCGGGGCGCCCAGGGAAATCCCTGGATTTTCCGGCAGATACTGCATTTTATGGAAACAGGAGAGGAACTGCAGCGGCCTGATGTGACAGAGGCAGCCAGGATGATTCTGCGCCATGCCAGAAGCCAGATTGAACTGAAAGGTGAGGTAATGGGAATCCGGGAAATGCGCAAACATGCCGCCTGGTATACGGGAGGCTATCGGAATTCGGCAAAACTTCGCGGAAAAATCAACGAAGTGGAGACGTATGAGCAGCTGGAAGAACTGTTTCAGGCATATATTTTTTCTGACAGGGAAGAGCAGGAAAAGGAATCCTGAGCAATTAAAATCATTTCAGGTATATGCGGGACCGGACAGTCATATATTAAAGAAACTGTAAGAGATTCCGGGAGGGACAGCCATAAAAAAAGACATACGGGAAAGGAAATCTCTGAGAAGCCGAATCAGGGATTTCTTTGGGAAATGCATAAGAAATCAGAAGGAAGAAACAGAGCCGGAGGAATTACTGCCGGAAGGAAATCCTTTTCTGCCGGGACTGCGTATGATTCTGGAACAGGTGCTGGAAATGTATGGTCTGGATTACCGGATATTTTCTCCGCTGCTTCTGGATACGGACACGCCTCCGGAGTCCATGCTGGATGAGGATGATGTGGAACAGGTGCTGGAACAGATTTCCCAGGGACTGAATTTTCTGAAAATTGCCACGGACCGGCCTGCATATTTTCAGGCATATATTGAAAGAATGTATGAGGATACGGGACTGGTGGTTCAGCTTGAGGACAGGCAGGAAATTTCCATGACAGGGGTAAATGTGATTCTGGATATGGAGAAAAAAGGTTGCTGCCATCATCGCTATATGCAGGAAAATATCCTTTATATTCCCGTGTATAAAAGGCCCTGGAGCAGGGTCAAAATCATGGAGAATCTTGACATTTCCATACCTGTCGGGTATAATACGGTAATTGTTAAAGATAAGTATTCCGGCAGACAGTACAGATAAGAGGACAGAAAAATCAGAAACATGTTTGTATGAAGATAAATAAACTTTAGGAAGGTGTTGTGTTATGGAAAAGAAAAATTTACTGACTTACGAAGGGCTGCAGAAGCTGGAAACAGAGCTGCACGAACTGAAAGTGGTAAAACGAAAGGAAGTTGCCCAGAAAATCAAAGAGGCAAGAGAGCAGGGAGATCTTTCTGAAAATGCGGAATATGACGCTGCAAAGGATGAACAGCGCGATATAGAGGCCAGAATCGAGGAAATCGAAAAGATTTTAAAGAACGCGGAAGTCGTGGTTGAAGATGAAGTGGATCTGGACAAGATTAATGTGGGCTGCTGCGTGAAGATTTTCGACTGTGAATATGAGGAAGAACTGGAATATAAAATCGTAGGCTCCACGGAAGCCAACAGCCTGCAGGGCAAGATTTCCAATGAATCTCCGGTAGGTAAAGCCTTAATCGGGGCTAAGGTGGGCGATACGGTCAGCATAGAAACCCAGGCAGGCGTCCTGGAGTATAAGGTACTGGAAATCCAGCGCTCCAATTAGAAGCAAAGTACCGGAATGGAGGAAGAGAAAATGGCGCAGCACAATCAGCCGGCGGAACAGGATTTGAATCAGCTGTTAAAGGTCCGCCACGATAAATTAAAGGATTTGCAGGATAATGGAAAAGATCCCTTTCAGATAACAAAATATGACGTTACCAGCCACAGCATGGAAATCAAAGATAATTTTGATTCCATGGAAGGGCAGACCGTAAGCGTAGCGGGCAGAATGATGTTCAAACGTGTTATGGGAAAGGCTTCTTTCTGCAATGTGCAGGATTTGCAGGGAAATATTCAGGCCTATGTTGCCAGAGACAGCATCGGTGAGGACAGCTATAAAGATTTCAAAAAATATGACGTGGGGGATATTCTGGGCATTAAGGGCGAGGTGTTTAAAACCAAAACCGGAGAAATTTCTGTTCATGCCCAGGAAGTGACCCTTCTTTCCAAAAGCCTTCAGATTCTGCCGGAGAAATTCCACGGCCTGACTGATACGGATATTCGCTACCGTCAGCGGTATGTGGATTTGATTATGAACAGTGAGGTAAAGGATACCTTTGTAAAACGTTCCAAAGTCCTGAGCAGTATCCGGAAATACCTGGACAGCCAGGGCTTTATGGAGGTGGAGACCCCCATGCTGGTAAGCAATGCGGGCGGCGCTGCCGCAAGGCCTTTCGAGACTCACTTTAATGCTTTAAACGAGGATTTGAAGCTGCGCATTTCTCTGGAACTTTATTTGAAGAGGCTGATTGTAGGCGGTATGGAGCGCGTATATGAGATTGGACGTGTGTTCCGCAACGAAGGTCTGGATACCCGCCATAACCCGGAATTTACCTTAATGGAGCTGTATCAGGCATACACCGACTATCATGGCATGATGGATTTAACAGAAAACCTTTACCGCTATGTGGCAAAAGAGGTGACAGGCTCAGAAATTCTCACATACGGTGAACATGAGATGGATTTGTCAAAGCCTTTTGAGCGTATTACCATGGTGGATGCGGTGAAGAAATATGCCAATGTGGATTTTAATGAAATTCATACCACAGAAGAAGCCAGAAAGCTGGCAGATGAACATCACGTTGAATATGAGGACAGACATAAAAAGGGCGATATTCTGAATCTGTTTTTCGAGGAATACGCGGAGCCTCATCTGATTCAGCCCACTTTTGTGATGGATCATCCCATTGAGATTTCTCCGCTGACCAAGAAGAAACCGGAGAATCCGGAGTATGTGGAGCGCTTCGAGTTCTACATGAACGGATGGGAAATGGCCAATGCCTATTCCGAGCTGAACGACCCCGTTGACCAGCAGGAGCGTTTTGAAGCCCAGGAGGCTTTGCTGGCTGCCGGAGACGCGGAAGCCAACCATACCGATGAGGATTTCCTGAATGCGCTGAATATCGGAATGCCGCCTACAGGCGGAATTGGTTTCGGGATTGACCGGATGGTGATGATGATGACCAATTCGCCGGCGATTCGGGATGTGCTGCTGTTCCCCACAATGAAAACGCTTGGCGGAAAAGACCAGTAAAATCAAGGGTTTGCGGTACTTGGACTTGTAAACTACAACAAATTTACAACAATTTTACAACGCATAATGAAGAATAATAAGCGTTAATGAATAGTTGTACTCATAAATCCAATTCAATATTTTGTACGATAAGGACATTTTTCTAAAAGAAAATTTTAGGGAAGTGTCCTTTTGTTATGGTCAAAAAACAAAATAGGAAATGGAGGAAATGAACATGAGTAGTACAGCGTTAGGAGCAGAGAAAGCGATTATTTTTATCAGCGATGCACATGAAAAATTCTACTACGAAAAATTGAAAGAGGTCAGGTATCAGGACGTATACCACAAAGCGCTTGTATATTGTCTTGGTATCAGTGATGACACAAGAAGGAACATTTACAGTATCTATGATTTTAAGACAGGCTGTGTAAAAACGGAGTGCCTGCATGAAGGCTGGCAGACCAGCGGGAGCGTGAAAGTAGTCAGGATGGCGTATAACCTTTACTGCAACGGTACGCCGAGTGTCCTTGATTATGATGATGCGGAGGAACAGGTGGACGAGTGCAGACGGTACACAGTGGAAGAACTGTTCTGCTGTGCCTATGCGCCCTATTTTTGGCAGGCGATACAGATACGCTATCCGGAATACGCAACGTATAACCATGATCTGTACGCCATGTTCGGAGGACGGGATTGATGTTAAAAGTCAGGCTTATGGGAACGAAGAACGATATTAAGTGGTTCGGGAAGATTTTACAGAGGAACCCGAAAATCGAAGTGACGGAGTTTTCCGATATGTTCCCAAACAAAGGGACAAAGAAATATTACAGGACTTATGTGGAAGTCAGGAAAAGCAACGTAAAAGAAAACCAGTAGAAAGCAAAGGAGAATTATCATGTGTAAAATAATCGCAATCGCAAACCAGAAAGGCGGAGTCGGCAAGACCACCACCACAAGCAACTTAGGCATCGGGCTGGCAAAACAGGGTAAGAAGGTGCTTCTGATTGATGCGGACGCACAGGGCAGTCTGACCGCAAGTTTAGGCTTTACAGAGCCGGACAGTCTGGAAGTCACGCTTGCAACCATTATGGGGAACTTAATCAATGACGAGGAAGTAGAGCCGGGAGAAGGCATTCTCCACCATGAGGAAGGGATAGACTTAATGCCGGGGAACATCGAGCTTTCCGGTCTGGAAGTTTCCCTTGTGAATGTGATGAGCCGGGAAACAGTACTCCGGTCATACATAGAGATTGTGAAGGAGAGCTACGATTATATCTTGATTGACTGTATGCCTTCCCTCGGCATGATTACCATAAATGCCTTTGCCAGCGCCGACAGCATCTTGATACCCGTACAGGCGGCATATCTGCCCGTCAAAGGCTTGCAGCAGCTTATTAAGACGGTCGGTAAGGTAAAGCGGCAGATTAACCCGAAACTGGAGATTGAGGGGATTCTGCTTACAATGGTGGACAGCCGGACGAATTACGCAAAGGACATCAGCTCCATGCTGAAGGAAGCCTATGGAAGCCGGGTGAGGATATTTGCCAATGTTATTCCCATTTCTGTCCGGGCGGCGGAAATTTCAGCGGAGGGCATCAGCATTTATAAGCATGATCCAAAGGGAAAAGTGGCGTCAGCCTATGATTCTCTGACAAAGGAGGTGCTTGCGGATGGGCAGTAACGCAAAATCGGGGAGCGCAGCAAAGATTACGCTGGAAAAATTTGATGATTTATTCGGCGGGAGTGCCGCACAGGGAAACGGGGCGGAGCAGATTGTCAATGCGCCGCTGGCAGAACTTTATACATTCAAAGACCACCCGTTCCGGGTGGAAGATGATGAGAAGATGGAGGAAACAACCGAGAGTATCCGACAGTACGGGGTGCTTGTGCCGGGGATTGCAAGACCGAGGGCGGGCGGCGGCTATGAAATCATAGCCGGACACCGCCGCAAACGTGGCTCGGAACTTGCCGGAAAGACGGAAATGCCTGTGATTGTCCGCAATTACACCGATGATGAAGCTACAATTATCATGGTGGATTCCAATATCCAGCGGGAGGACATCTTGCCAAGCGAAAAGGCGAGAGCCTATAAGATGAAATATGAAGCCATGAAGCATCAGGGGAAGAAGTCAGGGAAGAACACCCTTGATGAAGTGGGGGAAGCCGCCGGGGAGAACGCAAAAAAGGTTCAGCGGTATATCTGGCTCTCCCGCCTGTCTGATGAACTCCTTGTCATGGTAGATAATAAAAAGCTCGGATTCTCACAGGGCGTGGATATTTCCTTTCTGGTGGAGGAAGCGCAGCAGTGGGTACAGGAGGTTATAGAGGAAAAAGGCTGTAACGTCAGCATGGTGCAGTCGGCAAAAATCAAGGAATACGGCAAGACAGGGGAACTTACCCTTGCAATGGTGCGCCTGATACTGACGGAGGAAAAGCCGAAGGAACGGAAAGTGACACTGAAAGCGGATAAAATCAGCGAATATTTTGCGGAGGACTGCAGCAGTGAGGAAATAGAGGGCATCATCATTCAGCTATTGGATGAATGGAAGAAAAGACAATAGGAAGGAGGTCGGGCAGAATGGATAGCGGTTTGAAATTCGATTACTATTACGGTGCGGAAGCGGAACAGTTTTCCTTTTACAGAGTGCCGAGGCTGCTGATAAAAGACAGGCGTTTCAAAGGCTTATCCAGTGATGCGAAACTCCTTTACGGTCTGATGCTTGACAGGATGGCATTATCCATGAAAAACGGCTGGTTTGATGATGAGAACAGGGCGTATATCCATTATACGGTTGAGAACATCATGGAAGATTTGGGGTGCGCCAGAGCCACCTGTGCAAAGGTGCTTGCGGAGCTTGACAGCAAAAAAGGGATTGGTCTGATTGAGAAGAAAAGGCAGGGATTGGGAAAGCCGGACATCATATATGTCAAGAACTTCGTCCTTTCAGAGCCGCCCGCAGGTGGGGAAGGCACAGCGGCAGAACCCGCAGGCACTGATGTTTCCACAGAAGTTCAAAAACTGAACTTCAAGAAGTACAAGAATCAGGATTCCAGAAGTTCAGAAATTGAACTTCTGGAAGTTCAAAAAACAGACTTCAAGAGTTTCAAAAAGCAGACTTCTGGAAGTTCAGAAAACGAACCTCTGGAAGTTCAAAAATCGAACCCTAATTATAACAATACTAATTATACTGATCTGAGTTATACCAATCCTATCAATCAATCGGATAGGGAAACAGAAAAACAGGAACCGGGCAAGCCGGATAATGGTATGATTGATGTGATGGATAATGCCACTGCCTACATGGAAATTATTCGTGACAATATTGAATACGAGCATCACATGAAATATGGGGACTGGCAGGATAAGGGGCTGTATGAGGAACTGTATGAGGTTATCTGCGAGATTGTGTGCGTGAAGCGTAAGACGGTAAAGGTCAACGGGGAAGATTACCCTTATGAGCTTGTAAAATCAAAGTTCCTGAAGCTGAACAGCTCCCATTTGGAGTATGTTATCGGGTGCATGAGGGAAACCACAACCAAGATAGCCAACATCAGGGCGTACATGGTGACTGCCCTCTACAATGCGCCTAACACCATGAACCACTATTACCAGCAGTTGGTGCAGCATGATATGTATGGCGGCGGTTGGGAAGAAAAAGGGATGTTCCAGCCCAAAGTGGAAGGAGATGGATAAATGGAATCCATGAGGGATATTGACCGGGTAATGGAACGGGAGATTGCAAAGGGGAGCTGCCCGTTAAGGTTTGTGAGGATAGAATTTGGCAGTTCCCCTTATCAGGAGATTGCGTCAAGGGAAAAGCTGCTGGAGGTGCTGTCCTATCTGCTGCGGATTGGCGATTATGGCAGGTTTGCCGGGAAAGGGACAGGGAATAATGTTTACATGGACTTAAAAGGCAGGAAACCAGCTTTTAAGCGTACCCGATCCTTTATTGACCGGAATACCCTCTTTTCCACAATCCGCAGGTACGGAAAGAAAATAAAGCCGGATTTTGATGGGCATACTTATCTGGAAACAGTGCAGTGCTTCTTTGGACTGCCGGAAGGGGAACAGGATAAATACAGGGTAACATATGACGGGCAGGAAACATTTGCTTTCCCTATGTCGGATAAATATATACTCGGACTTTACACGCACTGTATCTCCGCAAGGCGGGCGGCATCGGCGGATGTGGGTATTCCCGGCACAGGCTTTTCAGAAAAAGAACAGGGGATTGCAAGCCTTGAGGGTGTGCGTGACGTGCTGTTCCAGTGCCTTTTGTTTGACACGATAAAATGCGGGGAGGGCGTATTATATGCTGACCTCTGCACGATTTACTGTTTAAAAGAGAATAAATAACTTTTGGACTTTTTGTCCAGAAGTGGATCAGGAGGATGCGCTATGGCAGAAATATATATTACGGAAGAACAGCGGGCAAAATGCCGGAAAGTGGCGGATGCGTTTGCGGAACTGTATGAGCTGACCGATGTGATGGTGGCGGATGCCGGGAGATTTGGCTTTGTCCGTCTGCAATGGTTCAGTGAGGGCGAGGGCTTTGATTCGGCAATGGCATTTTCGGATTGTCTGGAGCTGTTTGAGGAACTCTGGCGGATATGGTATGAACATGAAGTCTTAACGCCTGTTCTGGGTACGCCGCTTGCGGAGCTTGACTATGACGAGATATTCCAGACGCTTTCCAAAGACAGACAGGAGGAAATATTGGAGAAAAAGAGATATTTCATTGCATTATGCGACATTTAGGAGTGGAAAGCAGATGCTTTTTGTGATTTTAGAGAGAACTCTCTTTTTTCACGAATTATTCTTATCTGACAGGTCTTATGAAAGTATATTCCATTTATCGAGTTGATACTGTATAATAAAGCCAGTATATATAGTTGAAGTTAATTTAGAGGACTTTACAGTTATTATATGTAGGACAAATGGGAAATGAATAGATTATTGTCAGGAGGAACTTATGAAGTGGATGATTAACATGAAAGTGAAGGATTATGTTCGTAATTGGAGCGATCAAGAAATACAAACAGAATACAAAGGAATTAGTGCAAATATAAAAATAAAAAATACTGATTGTGTATTATTTCTTGAAGGCGATGAGAATGTCAAAGAGGTATTTCGACTTATTTGGGAATTACTATTTCTTTATGATGGATATTTTTATGAGCCAGTATTATACGAAATTGATGGACAGAAAAAAGATTGTAAAGAGCTTATTATGTTACCGTTCTATAAGACAGATAAAAAGTGGTATGATTCAGAACTGCTAGGAAGATCACAAAGGGATTTATCATCAGAAGTATTAAAGAAATATGATAAATTTCGAAATGCTGGTATTTCGGACAAAAAAATGACTAAATCCGTCGTGAATGCATTCTATTATTTAAGTTCAGAAAATTATGGCAAAATAAACTCAAATCATAGGTTATCTCTATTATTAAATATTGCAGATGGTTTTATAATAAACACATTTAAAGAAACAAATAATGTAAAAAGTAGTTATGATAGACTTTTTAAGAAAACTGTAGATAATCAAAAATTACAGGAAGGAATATCTTTGCTTGGGTTAGACGGAGAAAAATACAAAGTGTTATTAGCTGAAGAAAGGCACGCTTTTGACCATTATAAGTATTTAGAAAATAGTTTAGCTTCCTTGATTTATAACTCGGAAGAAGATATTGCAAATTATATAACATGGTATTTTATTTATGTCCTTGAACTTGTAATTAGAATAAACTTTTTAAAAGAGTCTGGAGTTATATTGAGTCAGGAGGCTGTGGATTATGCATTAGAGTCAATAAATGATTGGATTATATTTGAGAACGATTTAACCGTAGATTGTACAACATATTATTATCGGGAAAAACAGATACTGAAACGAATGGGAATTACTATGAGATAAATATTTTGGTTATAGATACTAGCTATTTTGAAAATTAAAATGAATATTGTACACAGCGTGAGGGCAGTTATAGACCGTAAACAGCGGTTTATAGCTGCCCTTTTTGTGTTTAAATAACTTTTGGACTTTTTGTCCAGAAGCAGAATGGAGGATGCAATGAAAAAAAGAGAGTTCCAGAAAAAAGCAACAGCGGAGCTATTGAAAAGGCTGGCGGCGGTCTGTGCGGCGTTGGGGGAGAATCCCAACATTACAGTATCGTCAAAGTTCCACAGCTCCTATTTTAAGCTGCGGAATGACTATAATCTGATGCAGATTTCTGTTAAGCAGACAGGGGAGCTTAGTTACCAGCTTACGGATATGCTTGGCAGCACTGGCGGGAAGCGGATTTACTATGAATATCGTGAGAATGATGATTTTACACACATCATAGAAAAGTTTTGCGGCGATTTCGCAAGGTTTTATAAGGATTTCCTGTTATCTGGCACACTGCATGACTTCTGTGACATAAAGCTGTCATACGGGGAGGACGCAGGCGCAGGACTGGAAGAATACGAATCCTGTATCCGTTCCGGGTGCTTATAGGATAAATACAGCTTTTGGACTTTTTGTCCAGAAGTGGGAAGGAGAGCTTATGAAATATTTAATCCACAGGCTGTACGTCCCACCCTGACGGGCGTACAGCAATAAAAAAAGAAGGAGGAAAACCATGCAGGAGGAAGTGACACAGAAAACCATTGCCCTTGTGTTCAAATCTTCCCGGCTGACTGCCGACGTGCTGAAAAAGGCTATGAAGATGTATCTGGAACACCGGAAACAGGGAAAGCAGATGCCGCATGGGAAAATATCAGTGAAAGAGCTGGTCGGTCAGGGTATGGGCGCTTCGAGCATTGAGGTGACGGATAATAACATCAAGTCCTTTGAGAGAGTGGCAAAGAAGTACAACGTGCAGTTTGCTGTGAAGAAGGATAAGACGGAAAAGCCGCCGAAGCACATCGTATTATTCAAGGGCAAGGATGCTGACGTGATAACGCAGGCATTTAAGGAGTTTGTAAAAGTTAATGAGAAAAAGCATAACCGCATCTCCGTAAAGGAGAAACTGGCAAAGTTCCGGGAGCAGTCAGGCAAGGACAAGAACCGGGAGAGGGCAAGGGAACACCAGAAGGACAGGGGGCAGTCATTATGAGTAAAATCGTAGAGGGCATCGCCAAAGACCTAAAGTCAGTCCCTGAAAAGCTGAAGGCAAAGACGGGGAATATTGACAAAAAGAAACTTCTCCTTATGAACCTTCCCTATGCGTTTGCCGGGTATTTCTGCGACAAAATTGCATGGCTGTGGCGGGTATCGCCGGGGCAGGACGCTTCCGCAAAGGCGATGGCGGTCATGGCGGGGATGGAGGACTTATTTTCCAACCCGTTACCAAGTTTCCACCCAAAGGATTTGCTGATAGGGATAGGGTGCGGCATTGCGCTCCGTCTTGTGGTGTATTTCAAAGCCAAGAACGCCAAGAAATTCCGGCATGGCATGGAGTACGGCTCTGCGAGGTGGGGAACAGCGAAAGATATTGAGCCTTATGTCGATCCGGTGTTTGAGAACAATGTATTACTCACAGAAACGGAAAGGCTGATGATGTCAGGCAGACCGAAACAGCCGAAGTATGCGAGGAATAAAAATATCCTTGTCATCGGCGGCTCCGGTTCGGGCAAGACGAGGTTTTTCGTAAAACCAAACCTTATGCAGATGCACAGTTCCTACGTTGTCACTGATCCGAAGGGGACAGTGTTAGTAGAGTGCGGAAAAATGCTCTTAAAGAATCATTACCGGGTAAAGGTGCTGAATACCATTAACTTCAAAAAATCCATGCACTACAACCGTGCGACTTGTTCGTCGCTGAAAAGGCGGCGCACAGCGCTGTTTTTAATCAGTTCTGTGAACTGATAATTCGAGAGGTGGAATGATAGGGTAACGCCTTGAAACGCCTCCCCTGATACTCCGGCATGCGTCATCACTCTGTGATGAGGTGTGAAGCCCGGTAAAGTCGGCAGAAAGGTGCCGTAACAGATAACGCTGACGAAACCTGTCCAGAGGTGGACAGCGCACCCCATATGCCGGGGGTCTATAAAATACCTAAGGTGAGAATGGCAGCAATGCCTGACGAAACTCCCGAATGTAAAGGTCTAAAAGTGCCACATACAGAAATGTATGTGTGGGTTCATGCCCAGACAGTGCGGTCTAGTAGGAATGGTTGTTACGAACCACCGTGATGTGTTACAGGCACATGCAAGCTGTCAGGCTTAGAGGGAACACCTAAGGGTATATATGCACAGATAGAATTATCGGAACAAGGAAAGGCAGAGAGTCCTATGGATAATCCGGCGAAGAACAATAAGCGGATGAATCTCTGCTGAAAGGTCGTGGTCGAACTGTCGATGTTGCCTGCGAAAAAGAGGGCGACGGAGGAATGGCCACAAGTCAGGCAGAAAATCAGCAGTACACACTCTCTAATCATGCAGTCGAGTAAGAATAAGAAATTGTCACTCGAATCAATGAAATGGGGTGATGTACATGACACAAAAAGCTAAAAAAAGAAGCAAACTGCGCCATGCGGAATACTACGACATGCAGAACATCTTTGATGAACTGTATGCAAAAAGCAAAGATGGAGAAATATTCAATAATCTCGTGGAAATCATTGCGGCGCCAAATAACATCATGCTTGCTTTCAGAAATATTAAAAGCAATGATGGGAGCCATACCGCAGGCACAGATGGGAGAACGATAGAATCCCTGGCAGATATGTCAGAAGAAGATTTCGTCTCTCTTATTCAAAAACAGTTTACAAGGTATGTGCCAAAAACAGTAAGGAGGGTAGAGATTCCCAAACCAAACGGGAAATTTAGACCGTTGGGTATACCGTGTATCATAGACAGGATTGTACAGCAATGTATATTGCAGGTCATGGAGCCAATCTGCGAAGCAAAGTTTTATGAACATTCATACGGCTTCAGACCTTGCAGGAGTGCTGAAAACGCTGTCTCCTACGCTTACGGACTGGCTCAAAGGAATAAGCTCCACTATGTGGTAGACGTGGATATAAAGGGTTTCTTTGACAACGTAAATCATAGAAAGCTGTTACAACAGATATGGACGCTGGGTATACGGGATACCAAACTGATTCAGATAATCAAAGCAATGCTGAAAGCGCCAATTCAAATGCCAGATGGAGAAATCTTATATCCAGACAGGGGAACCCCTCAGGGCGGCATACTTTCCCCGCTGTTAGCCAACATTGTCCTGAACGAACTGGACTGGTGGATAGCGTCACAGTGGGAGGGTATGGCAGACCATATGAAGTCTCCTTGTAAGGTCACATATTATCCGAATGGGGCAGAGAAAAAGTGCAACAGCTACACGGCGCTCAAAAAGAGCAATCTCAAGGAAATGCGTATAGTCCGGTATGCAGATGATTTTAAAATCTTTTGCAGGAACCGTAAGGACGCTGACAGAGCATACCATGCGGTTAAGGACTGGCTGCTAAAGCGGCTCAAACTGGAAATTTCTGATGAAAAATCAAAGGTCACAAATCTCAGGAAAAGAGACAGTGAATTTCTGGGGTTCCGTATGAAGCTGATAAGGAAACGCAGGACATGGGTAATCAGTTCAAATGTCTGTGACAAGGCAATGTCGCATATGCAGAAAGAACTCTCAAAAGCAATTATAGAGATTCAAAACAGCAAGACAGCAAGTAATATAAAGAGCAACATTCACGAATACAACGCCAAAGTCATAGGTATGCAGAACTATTATTGCATTGCTACGAGGATAAATCTGAATTTCAGCCGAATGGCTCATGTGAATAACGGTCGTTTTCTCCATCGGATAGATGGATATAAAAAGCAGGGCGAGCTAAACAACAAATATTTAAAAAACCGGTATGGAAAATCGAAGCAAATGCGCTGGATTGGAGATACACCAGTAGTACCTCTGGCATATGTGCAGTTTAAAATACCAATGCGCAAGAGCAGGAAAATCAATCCATATACTCCGGACGGAAGAATGGAAATCCACAGCAATCTGAAACTGAATGTTGAAGATATGCTCTGGCTCATGCGCCACCCGGTAACAGGAGAAACGGTACAGTTCAATGATAACCGAATCTCTCTCTATGCCGGGCAGGAAGGTAAATGTGCAATCACTGGGGAACAACTGGAAGTGATTCACTGTATTTGTTACAGGAAATCAAATGAGTGTAAAAATGGCAGAGACAGTTACCGTAATCTGTTGCTTTTATCGCCTGCCGGATATGAATTTATCTCAACAACAGACAGTATAAAGTTCGCTACACTGACAAAGAAGTATGAATTGAATAAGGCACAAATTACTAAGGTAAACAAACTGCGTGTTACCGCAGGGTTGGCAGAAATGTCAATGTAAATCGTAACAAACTGATTTAGCTAATGTGAAAAAGTGAGTGTGTATCACTGCTGAAACTATGCTTGATGGGGCGCCGGATGCGGTGAAAGTCGCATGTCCGGTGCTAGCCGGGGGAAAAGCTGGAGATAACATCAAAGGCTTACCTATCGGAACCTCTCGTTTATATCCGGAGCGAGAAGGACATTTTGAAACTTGTAAACACAATCATTCTAAACACCAAAGGGGAGGGGCAGCAATCCGGCGAGGATTTTTGGGTGAAAGCCGAAAAGCTCTATTATACCGCACTGATCGGGTACATCTGGTATGAGTGCGTGGAGGAAGAACAGAATTTCACTACCCTGCTTGACATGATAAATGCCAGTGAAGCGAGGGAGGATGACGAGGAATTTAAAAATCCCGTTGATTTGATGTTCGATGAGCTGGAGGAAAGAGAGCCGGAGCATTTTGCAGTAAAGCAGTATAAAAAATACAAACTGGCGGCGGGCAAGACAGCGAAAAGCATCTTAATTAGCTGCGGCGCACGTTTAGCCCCCTTTGACATCAAGGAGCTGCGTGACCTGACAAGCTATGACGAGTTGGGACTGGATATGATTGGGGATGAAAAGACAGCGCTGTTTGTCATTATCTCCGATACCGATGACACGTTCAATTTTATTGTGTCTATCATGTATACGCAGCTTTTCAACCTGCTCTGTGACAGGGAGGACGATGTGTATCATGGCAGGCTGCCCGTCCATGTGCGCTGCTTGCTCGATGAGTTTGCCAATATCGGGCAAATACCAAAATTTGAGAAGCTGATTGCCACAATCCGAAGCCGGGAAATATCGGCTTCCATTATCTTGCAGTCAAAGTCGCAGCTTAAAGCGATTTATAAGGACAATGCCGACACCATTGAAGGGAATTGTGATACCACCTTATTCCTCGGAGGGAAGGAAAAGACCACCTTAAAAGAGATGGCGGAAATTTTAGGTAAGGAAACGATAGACCTTTACAATACCTCTGACACAAGGGGTACGTCGCAGTCCTACGGTTTAAATTATCAAAAGACCGGAAAAGATATGCCATACTTGTTCGTGAAGAGTTCAGTTGCCTTATAAATTCGCATGAACAGGGACACGAACAACTGGATTCTGGAAAACTGAATACAGGAGGTCACAAATGAAAGAACTGCCAGAAAGAATCCATGACGATACCAACGGTCTTGACTACGTTCTTGTGGGTGATTATTACATTCCCGCCCTGCGGCTGACGGAGGAATCCCGCCCAATCGGGCATTGGGGGCGCAGGCGTAAAGCCTATCTGGAAGAAGCCCGCCCCGCCCTTTATTGCAGCCTGCTGTTGTCAGGGAAACTCTGGACGCACCTTGCCGACGTGGACGAGCAGGCACAGGAGCGGCTTGACCTTATCATGGAGCAGATGAAAGCCGCCGAGGGCGTGACGGAGAAATTGAAAGCGGATGACCAGCTTGAATGGGTGCGCCGCTGCAATTCTATCCGCAACCGGGCGGAGGAAATTATCTATGCGGAACTGGTCTATGCGTAATGCGGCTGGCTCCTGTCTGGAAAAAGCGGCTCTAAAGCCGGAAAATTGAACATGGGACACACGATACAAGAGGACTGCTAACCCGGATTTTACGGGGATGGCAGCCCTTTTTGCGTCATTCTTTCGCTTTCTTCTTCCCAAACAGGGACAGCAGCTTTGATTTTCCACGCTGGCTGGCAGACACGGGGAGAAGGGGGGATTTCTTGAACACACGGGCAAGGGTGGCACGCTCCTCTTCCGGGAGGCTCATATAGTCAATGCCGAATACCCGGCAGATAGTAAACGCCCGTTTTTCGTCCGCCGTGCCTTTGTGCATGAGGGCGTCCAGCAGTATCACTGGGATATTCCGGGCGAAATCCGCTGCGGGGGTTTCCAGTTCGGCGGTGGTCTTGTCGGATTCGTGCCGGGTGCGGAGGTCTTTGACAATCCGGTCAAGGTCGTCATGGATGACATGGCTGAAAAACAGTTCCTCGCTGACCTGCCCTAATTCTAAAGTACGCATATAGAGGTCGTTTTCAGGGGGCTGCCGCTGTTCCATGACGGACTGCCTTGCTTTTTCCAGAACTAAGTTCATGTCATGGATACGCATATCCGCAATCCGGTCAATGCAGACTTCCATATCCGTCAGCAGGCGCAGGAATCCGGGATGGCAGACAAACTCACAGAGGAGCCGGTTGTTCAGTGCGCCGCTTTTTAACAGGTCAACCGTGGAATCATTCAAGTGCAGCTCATGCAGGGCGGTGTTCGGGTGGTTCTTATTTTCGGTCAGCCCCATGAGGTAGTCCATGGAAAGACCGTAGTATTCCGCCAGCTTTGCAAGGTTGAACGGGCTTATATCCGTGCATTTGTCGGATTCATATTTTCCCAGCGTGGCCCTTGCTATGCCTGTCGCCTTTTCCAGTTCCGCAAGCGTCATGTGGCGGCTGGTTCTCTCGTCTTTTAATTTTTCCTGAAGCGTCAGTTTTATATACATTGCGCCCCTCCTCTCAAAACAGGGTCTGTGTCCATTATAGCACGGGGCATTTCCGAAAGCGTAGAAATTTTTGGTTTTCACGGATTTTTCCAGCCTTTCGGACATGCGGGGGAAGCCGGTTTATTTTGATAAGATTTCAGTGTCACAGGACATTGAAAACAGAATGACCGGCTGCAAGTGATACCGTTCCCGGAGAAGTAGTGCCATGACAGGAGCATACCAAAGGAACGGAAAACGCTGGGGTGATTCCGGGCAGGAACGGATTGCAGGCAAAACGGCAGGGAAACAAACTATCAATTATGGAGGAAGGAACATGAAGTTAAGCATTGAGGAAAAGAAGATTTTATATGCCTTCGGGTGCGGGAGCCATGAGAACACCGTCCGCAGGCTGAAATGGGTCACTGCCCTGACGGTGGATGAAAAGGTGAAACGCCGGGTGCTGTGCCTGGCAAGGAAGCTGGATGACGGCGGAGCCGGGGAATGGTATCCCTGTTTTTACCGTCATCTCCGTTTGGAAATGGAAAGTTATTTTGAAGCAAAGAAGCATATCCGCATGGTGGAAAAAAGCACAGACTGGGAGGGATTTTATGGGAAAGCCGTCTAAGTATGAAAAGGAAACGATTGTTAACTTCAACGAGGGTGAGAAGGAAGCCAGTATTTACACATTTAATGCGGACTTGAAGCGGCATCTGGCGGAGTTCAGCAAAAAATATCCGCTCCTGTGCCATTTGGAGAAGTCCACGCCGGAAGGGAGCGTGGCCTATGTTCTGGATAAGTCCCGGCTGTCTATCCGGCTGGTTCCTCCTTACAGTGAGGAACGGCGGGCGGCGGCGAGGGCATATGCCAAAGAACACGGCTTCAAGCCCTTGCCGGGCGGGAAGGATATTGCCTGATTTGGGGGCGTTTTACGGTCAAAACAACGGGTGCGGAGCCGGTATTTTCCCCGTGGTTCACGGTGGAGGTATCAGACATCAGGGAAGCCCCGGACGGCGGAAATGCCTGTTTTGGGCGTGTTTTTCCGGCTGTCATGGGGCATGGCTGCGGTTTCTGTGGGAAATCAGAACGAGCGCGGCGCGTTCTGATTTTCTGATACGGAAAAAGGGAGCCGTCTTTGACGTGGGCGGGCGCAGCGCACTCACGTTGGCGGCAACCTTTTATGCGGGGTACAGGGGCGCAGCAGCCCTGTTGGGGTCAAGGGGCAACGCCCATTGGCGGGTTAAGGGCGGCAGTCCTTATCGGGTCAAGGGTGAAACGCCTTGCCCAGCTAGAGTTGGCGCCTGCGCCAATTCGTACTGGGTATTATCTGGCGCAGAAACCGGCAGATTCGGCAGCAAAGCTGCCTTTCCCGCAGAGAGAAACTTGAAAAGAAGGAGGACAGGATGAAGCTGACCAGACACAACGGCAGGGCCGGGAAAAACGGCGCTTACAATCCCAAACACAATGACCGGAGATTTGACGTGGCAAACAGTGAACATATCGACACGGAGCGGACAAAACAGAATATTTACTGGGACTGCTACACCGGCTTATCCTCCGCCCGGACAAGGGAGAGGGGCGGGGAAAACGATTATTCTTTTGAGAAGATTGAAAGGATTTATTACTATGAGCATTATGCTGACCATGTGCAGGCACAGAACGGGCGGAACGAAAAAAACAGGCATACTGAGCGCAACCGGACGGTGGATGACCTGCTCACCAGCAATAAGACCTGCCCGGAAGAAAGC
Source organism: Lachnospiraceae bacterium JLR.KK002 (assembly GCA_036941025.1). Classification (NCBI taxonomy): domain Bacteria; kingdom Bacillati; phylum Bacillota; class Clostridia; order Lachnospirales; family Lachnospiraceae; species Lachnospiraceae bacterium JLR.KK002. Next base: position 3,315,685 of record JAYMNP010000001.1, on the reverse strand, counting down.
ATTTACCAGATTGGCACAGTAGAGGAATCTGTTCCGGGGGAGCTGCTGGCAGAGATTGCAGTGGAATTTTTTGCGGAGATGGAGGAAAGGTTCGGCTCCCACGTCCACATATTGGACTGGGCGCTCCACCTTGACGAAGGCACTCCGCATATCCATGAACGCCATGTATTCGATTGCAAAAACAGGTATGGGGAATTATGCCCCCAGCAGGAAAAGGCGCTGGAAGAACTGGGGGTGCCGCTCCCTGACCCGGATAAGAAGAAAGGCAGGAACAATAACCGCAAGCAGACCTTTGATGCGGAGTGCCGGAAGATGCTTTTTCGCATTTGTGCGAAGCACAGTTTACATTTGCAGACAGAGCCGAGTTACGGCGGCAGGGGCTATCTGGAAAAGCAGGACTTTATCATTGAAAAGCAGAAAGAAGCAATCTCCGCACAGAGGGAAATTTTCACACAGAATACCAGAGCCATAGCAGAGCAGGAAAAGAGGTTTGATAAAGCCGCAAAAGCTGTTTCCGAGAAAGAAAAGGAACTGGAAAAACAGGAGGGGCTGATTGAGGAAAAGGAGCGGGAACTCTCTGAAAAACAGGCAGCCCTTGCCACGGTCACCATGAAGATTGCAGACATAGAATCGCTGGTGGAGGAAGTGGCGGACACGGCTTATGAGAAAGCCTGCGAAGTTGTGGCGGATACCGTCCGGGCGGAAACGCAGAAGGAGGACATCCGGGCGGTGGAGGATTACAAAAAGTGGCTGGCTTCGCCGGAACGGAAAGCCCCGCAGGAGAAAAGGGATTTCGCCGTGAAGTGCCTGTGTACGGTTCAGGAGCAGCTTAAAAATGCGGCGCAGAAAGTGTTAAGGAAAGTCCAGTCGGCGCTCCAAAAACCGGAGGTGAGCCGTGCAAATAAGGAGCAGATTAAAGAGAAGGCGAGGGAATCCATGAAGGACAGGCTTGCAAGGGGGAAAATGGAAGCAGACCGGGCGAACCGGGAGCGCAGGAACGTAAGGGCAGCAACAAAAAAAGAGATGGAGATTTGAAGCATTTGCTTTCCGTGTGGAGATGGCAGATGCTTTTTTATTTCCGGGAAGGGACGGTATGAATGTATTTGAAGCAGTAAAGGAAAATGTAACGGCAAGGCAGGCGGCGGAGCATTATGGAATCCGGGTAGGGAGAAACGGCATGGCGTGCTGCCCGTTCCATGATGACAGGAATCCCAGCTTGAAGGTGGATAAGCGGTTCCACTGCTTCGGCTGCCAGGCGGACGGGGACGTGATTGACTTTGTGGCAAGGCTTTACGGGCTGCCCGGTCTGGAAGCGGCGAAAAAGCTGGCTTCAGATTTTGGCATTTCTTATGACAGCCGGGGGCGGGCTTCCCCAAAACCGGCAAGACGGAGCGTGTCGGCAGAACTGCGGTTCTTGCAGGCGGAGCGGAAATGCTTCCGGGTGCTTAGTGATTATCTCCATCTGTTGGAGCGGTGGGAAACGGCATATGCGCCGAAATCGCCGGGGGACGGGTGGAACCCGCTGTTTGTGGAAGCCATGCAGAAACGGGAGTATGTGGGTTATCTTTTAGACACGCTGCTGACCGGGACAAAGGAGGAAAAAGCCGCAGTCATCACGGGGCATGGGAAGGAGGTGGAACGGATTGAGCGGAGGGTATCAAAGTTTGCCGCCAGAGGTCAGGCAAGCCGTGGGAACAGCCATAGACAGCATGGACGGTGAAAAGACGGTGGGGGAAGTCCGGCAGATGCTGGAAACCACCCAGAAGGGGCAGACCGCCAACACGCCGGGGAATTACAGGGCGGTGTTTTTGCATGACCCGCTGCTTCGAGGGGCGTTCAGCAGCAACCTCCTGACTGACCGGGTTGACATTGTGAAGCCCCTTGGCTGGTATCGGGACGGGAACCGGCTGACGGACGTGGATATTCAATATTTAGTTCTGTATTTGGAGGAACACTACGGGCTGACATCAGAGAAGCGGATTGAGGGGGCTATCAAGGTAGCCGCCAATGAATACCGGTATCACCCTGTCCGTGATTACCTGAACAGCCTGCAATGGGACGGGACGGAGCGGGTGCGCTATGCCCTGCGCCATTTCCTCGGTGCGGAGGTGAGCGATTACAATTACGAAGTCCTCCTGCTGTTCATGCTGGGGGCGGTGGCACGGGTATTCAAGCCGGGGACAAAGTTTGAGGTCATGCTCTGTCTGGTGGGCGGCCAGGGAGCCGGGAAGTCCACCTTCTTCCGGTTCCTTGCTGTCCGTGATGAGTGGTTTTCCGATGACCTGCGGAAGCTGGACGATGACAACGTATACCGGAAACTGCAAGGGCATTGGATTATTGAAATGTCAGAAATGATTGCCACGGCGAACGCAAAGAGCATTGAGGATATTAAGTCCTTTTTGAGCCGCCAGAAGGAAACCTACAAAGCCCCTTATGAAGTCCACCCAAAAGACCATAAGCGGCAGTGCGTGTTTGCCGGAACTTCCAACACGCTGGACTTCCTGCCCCTTGACCGAACCGGGAACCGGCGTTTCCTGCCGGTGCAGGTGCAGGCGGAAGCGGCGGAGGTTCACATTCTGGAAGATGAAGCCGCTTCCAGAGCCTATATCGGGCAGATGTGGGCGGAGGTCATGGAGGTTTACCGGAAGGGGGATGTAAAGCTGAAATTAAGCCCGGCAATGGAGAAATATCTGAAAGAACACCAGCGGTCATTCATGCCGGAGGACACCCTCGCCACCCGGATTCTGAACTTTTTGGACGGGTACGGAGGGAAGATGGTCTGCTCCCTGCAAATCTACCATGAAGGGCTGGGACACCCGGATTATGAGGAACCGAAGCAGTATGACATTCGTGATATTAACTCCATCATGAAGAATTATGCGGCGGGCTGGAAAGCCTTTGAGAATCCACGGCATTTCCCGCCGCCCTATAACCGGCAGAAGGGCTGGGAACGGGCGGAGCCGCCTGACAACGGAGGGCATGGGAAATCGGGTTTCCAGCCTTTGCCCGAAGGGGAGGCCGTCCAGCTTGGGCTGCCAAAGGAATGGCTGGAAGGGGGAAAAGCGTAGCCGGTTGCCGGCTGGTTGCCCCTCCCGTTGTCAGGCCCGTTGCCGGGAAGAGAGGCTGCAAATGCCGTATTTCCGGGCTTTTTCTTTTCCTGACAACGAAAGCAACGGAAAAATAGAAAGAAAATCAATCAGAACAGAAAACGGAAAGCCGGGTTTTGTGTGCGGAGTTTTTTAACGTCCGTTGTCAGCCCCCGTTGTCAGGCTCCCGCCTGCCCGGCAGTCCACGCTATCACACCCGGACGGAAACGCTCCGGGTATCTTTATGGAGGGAAATGCCTATGGCAAAACAAACAGTTTATCCGGCGCAGAACCGGAAGAAAAATAAAAAAGTACAGTTTATCGTGTCCCGTGAGTTTGCGGGAAGCCAGACCATGCGGGAAGCCTTTGAGCAGCTTATTGAACGGCAGACCTGTGAACGGTTTGAGGAATGGCAAAAACGGCAAGCCAGCTAAAGGACGGAAACCGGAGAAAAACCGGGAATCTTGCAGAAAACAGTTGAAAGAATGGCGGGGGCATGGTATTATCATAGTATCGTGTCCCTGTTCATAGAAGGAGAAGCCTATGAGCAGGAAAAATCATCTATTGAATCAAAAAATAACCGCCCTCTATTGCAGGATTTCCCTTGATGACGGCAGCCAGAATGAGAGCATGAGTATCTCGAACCAGAAGCTTTTGCTGAAGGATTACGCTGAAAAGAACGGTATGCCCCGGTATGAGTATTACGTTGATGACGGGTATACGGGAAGGAATTTCAACCGCCCTTCGTTTAAGCGTCTGATTGCCGACATTGAAGCGGGGAAGGTCGGCTGCGTGATAACCAAAGACCTGTCAAGGCTTGGGAGGAACTACATTGAAGCGGGCAGTTATATCGAAATCTTTTTCCCAAAGCACAATGTAAGGTATATTGCGGTCACGGACGGCGTGGACAGCCTGACCCGTCAGGAGATGGATATTACGCCGTTCAAAAATATCCTGAATGACATGTACAGCCGGGATATTTCAAAGAAAGTGCTGGCTGGACGAATGACACGCTCCCGCCAGGGGAAGTTTTGCGGCGGGCAGCCGCCCCTTGGTCTGATGCGTGACCCGGAGGAAAAGGGGCATCTTATCCTTGACCCGGACACTGCGCCGACTATCCGTAAAATTTTTGACCTTGCCTTAAACGGCTGGGGGTGTATGCGGATAGCCAAACAACTGATGGAGGATAAAATCCCCATCACACGGGTAAAAAGCAATACGGAATGTGACGTGAATTATTATTCGTGGGGGAGCGCAAGGATTAGCCATATCCTGCGGAACCCATTTTACAAGGGCGCACATCTTGTCTGCCAGACACACCAGAAGGAAATCCGCTCCAATACCTATGACATCATTCCCCGTGAGGAATGGGAAGTGCTTGAGGGCTGCCATGAAGCTATCATAAGCCCGGAGGACTGGGAGAAGGTGCAGGAACTCATTGACCGCCGCCCTCCCATCATGGAGGGGAACGCCTGCCCCTTCTATAACCTGTTCCACGGCATTATCTACTGCGCCACCTGTGGGAAGTCCATGCAGGTACGCTATGAGAAAGTGGGCAGAACCGGGAAGAACCGCTTTACCGGCGAGGAACGGGAGCCGATAGACAAGGCGTATTATATCTGCCAGACGTATAACCGGCTGGGGAAGAACGCCTGCACCAGCCATAAGGTGGAAGCAAGGGATTTGTATAATCTTGTATTGAAGGATATTCAGGAACTTGCGGCAATGGCGTTGAAAGACGTGGAATCGTTCTACCAGCGGATTAGCAGCCGCATGGAGCGGCGGTATCTGGCGGACGCTTCGGAGATGGAGAAGGAACGGGAGCGGTTGGAAGCAAGGAACCGGGAGATTGACGATATGTTCCTGAACCTGTATACCGACAAGGCAAAGGGAATCCTGTCCGAGCAGCGGTTTGTGAAGCTGACGGCGGCAATGGAGCGGGAACAGGAGGAAAACCAGAAGCAGCTTAAAGAACTGGCACTCTCCCTGCGCCGCTCCAACGAGCAGGAAAGCGATGTCCGCACCTTTATCCGGGAAATCCGGCAGTACGCCGCAGTCCGGGAACTGGACGAGGGTATCTTGAACCGCCTTATCAGCCGGATTCTGGTGGGTGAGGTGAAAAAGGTTGACGGGGAGAAATTTCAGGAAATCAAAATCATTTATAACTTTGTCGGTGAGATACCGGCGGTAACAGAATAACGGCAATGCCCTTCTCTCTTTCCGGGGGAAGGGTTTTCTTTCCGCCTGCACATGAAAAAGAAGCCGGTTCTCTATTCTCCGGCTTCCAGAATAAACTGGGATTTATTTGATAGGTGTCCCAATGCGTTTATCCAATCTCCATTGTGGTGCCATTCCATCATCGGCATAGTATTCGTCCATTGCTGTAATTTTATCGTTTTTTGTTTGAATAAACGAAGTCACATGAAAAGAAATACTTCTATCTTTGGGATAGATACGAACAACTGTAATAATTAAGTCATTCACAATCTCTACTCTTTCAACGAGTCCGTCCCATTCTCCGGGGTACTCACAATTCGCAACAATATATTCATCCACCGTAAAATGCTCGTTGGTGCAATGCCAATTTACATAGGCTTCTGCATGAAAGTATTTTCTAATTTCTCTTTCATCTTGGGCAAGAACGGCTTTCCAAAATTGTTCTATATTCATAATTTTCTCCTTTAAATTGCGATTTCCCAGTATGTCAAACTGGAAATGGTTGAGAAAGACACTATATTGAAATCCAAAATCTTTGAATAATGCCACTTTTACTTAATCCCACTGTATCAACAATTTCATTTTCCATCACTCCACCGTTTTTAATAATCGTCCTTTGCGAAGCTACATTTCCCTTATCGCAGGTTACTAAAACCTTGCTTTCTCCAAACGCACGGCAAAAAGGTAAAACTAATCCCAGCATTTCAGACGCATAACCTTTTCGTCTTTCTGACGGACGAACACTATATCCAATATTACCCCCAAAATTTTTGAGAAAATCCGATAATGGGTGTCGAAAATCAATCATACCAACAACAAAATCGTCTTTTCGCCTTACCGCTAAAAACACTTCTGATGGAACATATCCGCTTTTATATTTTTCTCTTAATCTTCTCTCAAAGTCAATCCACTCATCAAATGATTGGACATCTTCAAGACCTGCACAACCATCAAAACTATCTCCACATTGTAACATTTCTTCTTTATATGACATGACTTGTTCTGCATATAGTTTAGATGGCCTAACCAACATCAATTCACGCATCACATTCATCCTCACAATTTGAATTTATGAACTCAATGCCGTTATCCAGGTAATTTCTTTCTTCAATTTCTTATATGAAGGTTTACTGGAAAAGAAATTTCGTCTGCGTTCAATCATATCCCATACCATTTTATACGCTGTTTCTTCCGATTCTAGTTCAGGACAAAGATGTTCAATACAATGATTATATAATTCTTCATGCCATTTGATATACAGTTCTCCTACATAAAAGGAGTCCTTGAGTATCTGGAGAAAATGGTTAAAGTAATCTTTCCCTTCTTCAAAATCTCTTTTCAAAAAGCAAAGCATCGCTAATTCGTATACTTCCCAGAACACTCTGTTTTCCGGTATATTATTTAACTGGCTTTCCATTTGTTCTTTTGCATAATCCATATCACGAAACAGACGATATTCCCTTACTTTTTCCATGGCAATCTCTGCAAGATGTTCCATCTTTTCAGCAAAGGCAGCATCATCACCTGTATATGATACATATCCCGCTTTACTTACACGATATCCGATGTTAAACGCTAATGTTTCATTTAAAGCTTTACTGGATTCCCATAAAAAACCAATTCCAACATTCAAATATGAACCTTTGTCATAGGCACTAGGCTGAAATTCTATCTGTATTACAAAGTACCCGTTATCATCAATCCAATTTCTGGAAACTCCCACTCTAAAAAGTCCTTCGGGGGCGAGCATTTTCTTGGCTGTTACATTTACTATTTTATTATGTTGTCCTGCCATTTTTCCTCCAAGTAATAATTCTTCCACAAATCCCGAATTTGTTACTGCGTTCAGTTTATCACATTTATAGAACATCTACAAGATTCCGTGTATGAAAAAGCAAAAAGAATGAATTCTTCACTTGACAATGTGGCAAAGAATTGATGTCGATGGATGAGATTTCGGTTATGGATGGTGGAAAATGTATTATGCAGCTTAGAGGGGTTAGACCATTCTTCTCCAATAAGTTTGACATCACAAAGCACAGGCAGTACCGGCTTCTGTCCGATTTTGATGACAAGAACGCCTTAGACATCGAAAAATATGTGAAAAACCTGTGTAAAGCAAGAGTCAGGGACAATGACACCATTGATGAGGTGGAGGATGCGGGCGTGATTGAAGCATGACAACTGAATATGGAAAAAACTGAATAGGGAACTTGTAAACCAGCAACAGGACTTCTGGACAAAAAGTCCAAAAGTTACGGAAACGGAGTTTTGAATGTACTTGGGAAAGGACAAAACAAAGCGTCCGGCATAGCCAATCGCCAAACTGAATATGCCGGATGCCCGCAGGGTTCTTCCTAAAGGATTGCCCTGTCTTTATCTTAGCATAAGGCAGGGCATTTTACACGAAAAACTCTTTCGGAAACCAGACAAAATTATTTTTGAGAAAGAAAGAGGTAGAAACATGGCATTTTTTACAACAGCGGTAACAGGATTAAAGACAGTCGTAACAGCAATCGGAGCAGGCGTGGGCGTATGGGGCGTCATCAATCTTCTTGAGGGATACGGAAATGATAATCCGGGCGCAAATGCTCATGTATGGTAAAGAAGCAAGCAACCGAAAACAAGAGATAGACCGCCAGCACCACACTATTCCGAATCAAAGAAACCAAAGACCAAAAGACAAGCATTGTGGTAAAATCTAAACTTTTGGATTTTTCCACGAATGCCTACGACTACGGAATCCCCTTCCAATTACTAATATCTTGACATAACTAATATGATTTGTTAAAATACAAATCGAAGTAAACAAAAGGAGGTGCTTTATTTTGCCCAAAATAAAAATTGATAAAGAATCGGTTATCAAAGAAGCCGCATATATGGCAAATACGATAGGCATAGAAAACTTATCCTTAAAAACGCTTGCAGCGCAATTAGGTGTTAAGTCCCCATCGCTTTATAACCATATTGACGGGTTTGACGACCTAAAACAGCAGCTTATGCTTTATGGTTGGAAAGAATTAGAGAACAGAATTATTGAAGCCGTAATAGGACTTTCTGGATATGATGCGATTAGAGCTATGTGCTACGCTTTCCATGAATATGCAATAGAGAATCAAGGAGTTTTTAGTACTATGCTTTGGTACAATCAGTTTGAAAATGAACAGATGAACGAAGTGACTTCAAAAATGTTTACAATTTTTTTCAAAGTAACTAAGTCGCTAAATATTTCACAAGATAATTGTGTTCATTTAGTCAGAATGTTTAGGAGTTTTTTAGAGGGCTTTGCATTGCTTGAAAATCATAACGCATTTGGTAATACACAGTTGATAAAAGATAGTTTTGAATTATCAATAACTATTTTAATTGAGGGGACAAAAAAATTAGAGGGGAAATGATAGCGAATGGTATATCAGAATAAATTGAGGGGAACGGTTTTATGAATCGAAAAATCAGACAGATTATTTGTGTAATACTGTCACTAATTTGTGTTGTTTCTATATGGTATAAGCCTGTTTTGGCAAATGAAAAAAGTAGCAATTATAGCGATATTGACAGCCGGTTAAAAAAAGAAATAAAAGAATTGCATATTCCCGGAATGGCGATAGCCATTGTAAACTATAAAGAGGTACTGTTTTCTAAAACTTATGGAAATTGCGATAATTTAGATACGCCTTTTATTATAGGTTCCTTGAGCAAATCATTTACAGCATTAGCTGTTATGCAGCTTGTGGAAGAAGAAAAAGTAGATTTAGACACAAAAATATCTGATTATATTGATACCTCTGCCTATTTTATAAATGCGTCCGACGGAGATAGAATTACTATAAGACAGCTTTTGAATCAGACAAGCGGTTTAGGTACATATCAGCGTTTTGGAAATGCAAAAATAACAGAAAGTTACGGACAACATCAATATGCAAATATCAATTATGGATTGTTAGGAGAAATTATAGAAGCAGTCAGCGCAATTAGCTATTCAGAGTATATGGATAAAAACATTTTCTCTCCACTAAGTATGAGCCATACGGCAGCAACACTTATACAAAGCAAAGAAAACGGATTGATAACAGGGTATCGAAATTATTTTGGACTTCCGATTGCGGGAGAACCGGACTATCCCGATAAATATTCATGGTCTACCGTTCCGGCAGGTTATTTAAGTTCCAGTGTATCAGATATGGCAAAATATCTGCAAATGTATCTAAATGGCGGAATGGGAATCGTCAGTCAAAACAGTTTAAATGCTATGCTTTATGACAATGTATATGTAGATGGTGACAGCCCCTATTATTATGGAATGGGGTGGACTTTGACGGAGGAATATACAGAGCCTGTATTGGGGCATTCCGGACTGGTTGAGAATTATATGTCAAATATGTTTCTATTGCCGGAAAGCGGATTAGGAATCATTTTCCTCATCAATATGAACGATTATCTTGTCACGAACCAACTGGCGGATATTATAAGCAAAAATGTGATATTTGCTCTTTTGGGCAGAGAACAATATGATATATCTGGCAGCCCGTATATTGTAAGACACCTATTGCTGAATGGGGCATATTTAGCGTTGGTTGCAGTGGCGGTATATCCAATAGCAACAATAAGAAAATGGAAAAAAAAGAAACAAACAACGAGACTGATACTCTTTGACATTACAAGGCATGGCATATTGCCACTACTGTTACTCTGTTTGCCCTATATGGTAGGGATTCCATTATGGGTAGTATGGTATTTTGTAAAAGACTTGTTCCTTGTTTTGTTGGTAAATTCAAGTCTGCTTTTGGTTATGGGATTATACAAAATATTATTTGCGGTATTTAAGACATAACAGACTACGTGCGGTTATTGCTCTGAATTATAAAATACAACTGTAAACTATGCAATGCCCTATGTGGGAGAAAGAGGGAATTATTTATGGCTTGCACAGAAGCATACAAGGAGCATATCGAATACACATTTAATGCCTTTTGCAGAGTAGTCATACACTATGCAGCTATCAACGCATGGCGTGACAGGGATAAGCGGCGGCAAAGGGAAATATCCTTTGAATACCTCACCGAAGAAAAGTTTTACCCATTCAGTACAACAGATAAATATTTTATAGACCCTTGTAAGCAATACCCTGTTACGATATGCGGTCAGAGGGTTATCCTTACGAGCGGGGAGCTTGCCGAAGCCCTGTCCTCTCTGCCGGAGAAAAAGAGGGAAATCATCTACCTTTACTTTTTTGGACGTTACACACAGCAGGAAATCGGAGAACTATACGGACGCTGCCGGAGTACGGCGTGGCATCACATACACAGTGCTTTGCAAATGCTGCATGAAGAAATGGAGGTGCTTTTCCATGAGGAATCCTAAACTTGTGCCGTATGAAACTATTGTCAGAGCAACCAGCGGAGAGCCGGAAGCCATTGACGAGGTTTTACGGCATTATGGCAAAAGAATCCGGCTTGTTTCCCTTGAAAACGGACAGGTCAACAAGGACACCGAGGACAACATAAAACAGCGTCTTGTCGCTGCCCTGTTCAAATTCCGTTTTGATGAACGGGAAGTATAAGAAATTACTTCCATTTTTGGAAAAACGGATATATAATAAAGCAACAGCAAATCGGAATCGGTAGACATACCTTGTCGGGTAATAAAATAAGGCATTTCTCGCTTTGTGTCCTGTTTTTTATCGGGCAGTTTTGATAGGATTTTTCTGAAAGGAGGAAAAGCATGAACCAAGAAAAAATCGGAAAATTCTTAAAAGAACTCCGTAAGCAAAAAGGACTTACCCAAGAACAGATTGCAGAAAAATTTAATGTATCAAACAGAACAATATCCCGTTGGGAGAATGGCAACAATATGCCGGACTTAGATATTTTGATTGAAATATCAGATTATTATGAAGTTGACTTACGGGAAATTCTAAACGGAGAAAGGAAAAGCGAGAATATGGATAAAGAAATGAAAGAAACTGTATTGCGGGCAGTGGATTATACAAACGCAGAAGCGGAACGCTACAATAAGCGTGTACGGATATGCAATGGGATAGCAATGCTTTTAGTATTAGCCTACACTATCATTAAAGGAACAAGTCTTTATGATAATCCGACAGTTATGGCTGGACTGGATATTGTACAGGGATTTGCAGTCGGAATGCTTTTGGTGGGTTTGCTATATTCAAGCCGCTATGGTGCGAGGATTAGAGCATTCAAAAAACGACTGATGAAAAGGCAAGAATAAATCGAATAGGTAATTGCGAAACAAGTTCAAAATCTTGATTCCAATAGGGCAAAGGCCCGGTTGAGCCGGACTTACAGGAGGTGGATGTGGATAACAAGGATTTTAAGACATGAAAACAAAGCAGATAAGGATATCTGCCCGTGAAATGGTATGCGGTATGTAAGGTTATGCAATCAGAGGTTTTAAACTGCGGATATATTCATGCCTGTGCAGTTTATCAGCCACCATTACAGTAATAAGCTGGGTAATCCCGGCGAGAAGCAGGTCAGCATGAAGCGTTTTTTCATTCTGCGTTTTACGCCCGGCAACACAGAAGCTGTCCTTGAAATGGTTGATTGATTTCTCAACAGTTACCCTGATCTTATAGGTGGAATCCCATCCGGCCGTACCGCGGAGTGTACCGGGATAGGCGCGCAGGTTTTTCTCGGGATAAATATAAAACATCCTGCCGCAGGGGGATTCCGTACAGGGATTTTCACAGTGGCAGACGCGTTTTGATTTCTTTGTAAGTTTGTTCCACTCCCATTTCATTTTCGGGCATACAAACTTCATGGTTGGCAGTCCGCAGCGGAGATGGGATTTGCTTCCTTCCCGTTTCATTGGAAGGGATGGGTCTTTGGGGCAGCAGGGGATGCCGTCCTTATTCAGCGGGCAGTCGGATTTTGGAAGGGAGATTCTGCCGTTGAGGGGAATGTAAGCCTGCTCAAAGGAAGCTTCCTGTAACAGGTATTTGTAGATTTCAATGGAATCAAATGCGGCGTCTCCCAGAAAAGTTTTCGGATTGATAAGCGGATGCTTGCGAAAGAAATCCTTTAAAGTGGGAATCAATGCCCTGGAATCGGCAAGACTCTTATCTTCATCCGGGGAATCAGATTTTTTTCCAACAATGATGTCAGGATGAGCCGCAAGAAAGTCCTTGTTATAAAAGGAAATATCCCGGACAATGCCGAGTCCGTTGGTAATAATGCCGAATTTATAAGCATAACACCACTTTACAACTTTATAAATAATATCCCTGATGCTGAATCAGTTGTTTTAAAACCTTAATGATAGCTTTTGATTTTATGTGTGTTTCGGCTTTTTTCACGAAAATGGAATAAAATACCTGCTGGCGAATTTGTTCGCTCAGTACGAAACGAAATTCCTGGACGCTTTCTGTCTGGTATTTGGAAAACGTCTTGTCCTGATACGGCAAAAGTTTCATTGCACAATACGCTATGTTGATTAGATTGACAAGCATTTCTATTCCTTTGCGGCTCCGCACCATGTAGCTGCATAATGACCAGAAGGTTTTCTGTTCGTAATAACTAACTTCGATGTTCCACCGAAAAGCATAAAGCATCAGAGGTATAAACTGCATACGGCTGCTTCCTGTCTGATTCAGTGGGGATTTTTCCTGCCAGGCACAGAATATTTGCAGCTGTTCTGGAAAAACTGTGCTGAAATATAAACGCCTGCCACCATTTTCCTTGTCCGCTGATGTAACATATGCCAAGACTGTCCTTTTGCCAAAAATGTTTGTAAGGACACGGCGCACAGCCATGTAATAGCCTCCAATTTTTTCATCAGACAGAGTAAAATCATCCTGGATGGAGAGCCTGTCGCCATGCGTTGCAGGACGTCCTCTTTTTCCCGTCCGCTGTGGCGGCAAATCATAAATGACGGAATCAAGCCTTGCATTTCCTATAAGGTCAAGGTTTTCATATTCGTCCACGATAGAAACAAGGCTCTTTTTTACATACCAGCTGTCACAAAGGAGGACGACGTTTTTCTTTGTACGCAAGACAGGCATTACATGCCGCACCATAGATGCAGCCAGTTCCAGTTTGGATTCCTTTTTCTGCCACATGCGATATCCGAGCGGTACGCACAGATAGTGAATCCTGTCCTTATTCCATACAGGGACACAGAGCATTACGCTCACAAAACAGTGTCCATTCAGGTAATTAGAGCCATTATGCGCAGCATGGTCAAAAAGCTTTGAAGCATCCTCAAATTTTTTGCCGAATTTTGCAATCATTGTATCATCAATACACAGGAAGACAGGCTGAGAGGACAATTTTTCCGGTATGAGCTTTAAAGCCATACCAGCAGTGACATTCATAAATCTGGAAAAATCAGCTTTTGCATAAGAACATGCATAGTAAAATGCATTCAGGGATTTTTCTGTAATCCCTGATAAAAAATGTCTGTACAGCGAACGGATGGAACCTGCTGACTCCATAGCAAGGATAGATAACACCAGCAGGAACAAGGTTTCAATAGTTGGTAAGGAAAAAGTTTTAAAATAAATATAAAAATAATGGTACAGTCTACCAATTAGATTGTTTTCGTTGTATAATAAGTCTGACGTACAAGGTCACCATCTTTCGTATAGTTTTGTGTGCAAACTTATTATACATTAGAAAGTGCCTTGTGCGTTATTTTATTTTTCAAAAAGTTGTAAAGTGGTGTAAGCATAACAGAAATGCCCGTTAATGTACATCTGCTGAATGGCTGGACTGGCGGCAGCATGGGAAGGCATGGAGCCGTAGGCGGCTTTATAAGGGTCAAAGGAATCGTCCATCCCTTTTGCTTTTTTGAAGGCTTTCAGCTGTTTGATGATACGGTTGGCATATTTGGGATTGTTTTCTGTAACCCATGCCTCAATGCCGGAGGTGTCAAAGAGAAGCATGGAAGCTTTCTGTGTATCAATACAATGGCAGATTGGTTCGGTCAAGTCAACAAGATGATCGAACATGGATTGTAAGTCCGATAAAAAATCCTGTTTGAACCGGGTGAATTTAGAGGCGTCCGGGACAACGTCAAACCCGCAGAAGTCCCGCAGTTCCTGAGAGTATTTCAGGAATACGATCAGCAGGGATGTTGTTGGGATTGAGAAGATAAGCTGTAGTAACAGAGCCTTCAGCATTGGGTAAAGCAGATGCCTGCGGGGTCTGCCGGTGGCAGCATGAAAATGAGAAACAAAAGACACCGGAACAATTTCATCAAGGTTGATGGTTTCATCGAGTATGGAAAGAAACGCATATTTATCGTTATCAAATTTATTTTGGCAATCGGTAAAAATATCTGCCAAAGAGAGCTGTTTATGTGTTATCATATAGATACGACTCCTTTACTGGTGGATATGGATAATTGTTACTGGACATTTCAATTATACCACAGACCAGTGAGGAGTTGTTTTATTTTGTAACAAAGAGAATCCCGTATTTATGTGGGTTCTGGCGTTTCGCAAACGCCTAATAAATCGAAGTTTGAAAGGAGTAACAGACATGGAATTTCCTTTTTATGATTCACCCGATACTGCTACGATTATCTGTTGTCATATATTGGAGCGTCAGGCACCTATTCTATATGTATCACATGATGAAGATGACGGAATGTGGCAATTTCTATGCGGGGAAACACACGAAACAGATGAAGCAAAGTTAGTGTCTTTAAAATGGGTTTTTGATTTAGATAACTCTGTTAGTACCTTAAAGGATATGCCTTGCGGTTACTATGCAGAAAGGAAAACCCAAGATGACGATTGGATTATCAGAAAGCGATAACTTCCTAATTGGACAAAATCGCTGCGCCACAGCCATGGCAGGCCATCGCGCAGCGATTTTGTTCAATAGGAATTTTCAAGGCTAAGGAGAATGTATAATGAGTAAAGTGAGTAGACAGTTTCTATAATAAAGCAGCAACAAATTCAATCGAGATTTGGAGGTATTAGCGTGAAAAAAATATATTGTATTATAGCACAGTTGATATTGTTGCTATGGTTTTTTTTGGCTATGACAGGATTGTGCTTTGGAAATAAATGTTTAGTTTCGAGGTCATATAAAGATGATGGTATATTTTTTCTAATTTATTTAATAGTACACCACTTTACAACTATTATAAATAGCGCTCCTTTTGCTGAACAAGGTATTTTAAGGCTCTCATAAGGGCAGATGATTTTATTATACTTTCGCTCTTTTTCACGAAAGTGGCAAAAAATACCTCCTGCCTGATCCGCTCGCTGAGCACAAACCTGAAATCCTGTGCGCTTTCCCTACGGTACTTTGAAAATGCTTCATCCTGATATGGCAGCAGTTTCATCGCACAATAAGCTATGTTGATCAGATTAACCAGCATTTCAATCCCTTTCCGGCTGCGCACCATATAGCTGCATAGTGACCAGAAGGTTTTCTGTTCGTAATAGCTGACTTCTATCTTCCATCTGAATGAGTACAGGAACAAGGGGATGTAATCCATCCATGCACTCCCCGTCTGGTTCAGGGGGGTCTTTTCCTGCCATGCACAAAAAATCTGCAGCTGTGTGGGGAAAACCGTACTGAAGAACAGGCGCCTGGAACCGCCTTCCTTCTCTGTGGCTGTCACATAGGCAAAAACTTCCCTTGTGCCGAAAATATTTGTAAGGACACGGCGCATCCCAATATAATAACCGCCTATTTTTTCATCCGAAAGTGTAAAATCTTTTTCCGCCGAAAGACGTTTCCCATGTTTTGCAGGCCTGCCCCTTTTTCCGGTCGGCTGCGGGGCAAGGTCATAAAGGACAGAGTCATACCTTGCATTTCCGATTAGGCCAAGGTTTGGGTATTCATCCACGACAGAAACCAGATCCCCTTTTGTATACCAGCTGTCGCATAGGATAATGACATTCGCCTTTTCCTGTAATTCAGGCATGGCCTGGCGTACCATGGAAGCAGCCAGCTTTAATTTTGACTCTTCTTTCTGCCACATACGGTAGGAAAGCGGAAACGCCTGGTAAACAATCTTGCCTTTATCCCACATTGGCACACAGAGCATGACACTTACAAAGCAGTGCCCATTCAGGTAGCCGCTGCCGTTGTGCGCGGAATGGTCAAAGAGTTTTGAGACATCCTCAAATTTCTTTCCATATTTGGGAACAATGGTATCATCCATGCATAAAAAAACGGGCTGCGTCTCTAAGGATTTCGGGATTAGTTTCAATGCCATAGATGCTGTTGCATTCATAAACCTGGAATAATCCACTTTGGCATAGGAGCAGGCATAGTAAAAGGCATTCAGGGATTTATCTGTTAGCTTTGACAGGAAATGTCTGTAAAGGAAACGGATGGAATCCGCTGACTCCAGTGTCAGTATGGACAGCAGGAGCAGGACCAATGTCTCGGCTGTAGGAATGGAACAAGCCTCAAAATAAATGTAAAAATAATGATAAAGTCTACCAATTATAGTTTTTTCGTTGTATAATAAGTCTGTCGTACAGGATCACTTTCTTTCGTATTTTTTTGTTTGCAAACTTATTATACATCAGAAAGTCCTGTATGACATTTTTTTTATGGAAAAGTTGTAAAGTGGTGTAATAGTAGTGATATTGTTCATTGTTAAAGAACAAATTGGTAAATGGTTTGTAATTGTATGGCTTACGATGTGGTTTGCGATACAGTTTATCTGCCATGAATGGTACACTATTTTTAATAAAGGATTTATGGGTACATTAGAAAGAAAAATTGAATATTTTTCAGGCACAATACAGTGGTTACAAATAGAAGGCAAATATATACCCGATGTATATCATGCTATATTGCATATTCTCATATTGTGTACCTTAATCAGCACCATTGTATATTCCATAAAATCACAAAAA
The DNA here is from genome assembly GCA_036941025.1 of Lachnospiraceae bacterium JLR.KK002. Lineage (NCBI taxonomy): Bacteria > Bacillati > Bacillota > Clostridia > Lachnospirales > Lachnospiraceae > Lachnospiraceae bacterium JLR.KK002. The sequence continues at coordinate 3,298,531 of JAYMNP010000001.1, read as the reverse complement.
AAGAAATAGAAATTCTGGTTTGTGGAATTATAGCCAGCTAAAAACTGAATAACCGCCGCTACATAGAACGGCACACCAAGACAGGAAATCAAGAAAAGGTTTCCTGTTTTTTTGCGCTCATTTTTGGCATTTTCAAAAAATGTCGGTATTATGCCGTGCAAAGGGGGGATAGAAAGAAATTTTCACAAATTCCCGCCTATTCGGGCTTGTGTGGTTTTGTAGGTAGCAGGGAGAGAAATATTGATGTGGTATAAAAAAAGTTGACAGCCCATTCTCAAGGATTTGAGATATAATCAAGAGGATAAGGAGTGAACAAAAATGGCAGAAAACAGGCAATACGACCATGAATACAAAGTACAGGCAGTGAAACTGGCAAAGGAAATCGGACAAGCAAAGGCCGCTAAAGAACTGGGGGTTCCAAAGAATACCATGTATGGCTGGGTACGGGCCAACCGCCCTGGCAGCCTCGACCTTGGGGCAGGTTCACAAACTCCGCAAAGCGCCATGACCCTTAACCAGGAACTTCTTCAGCTCCGCCAGCTGGTTAAGGAACAGGAAAAAGAAATCCGCCGTTTGAAGAAGGAAAATGACTTTCTGGAGGAAGCCAGCGCTTTTTTCGCCGCGAGCCGTCTGAGGTCAGCAAAAACGAAAGAATGAAGTTCATTGCTCTTAAAACCAAAGACGGCAAATTAAAAGGGGATATCTTCTTTTACTGTAGAACCCTTCATGTCAGCAGGCAGGGATTCTACCAGTACCTTGCAAATAAAGACCGCCCATGGAAGTATCAGCCCCTGGCAGACGCCATGATGGAAATCCTTGAGGAAGATGATTGTAATGACACCTACGGCCGGATCCGTATGTATCAGGCATTAATGTTAAAACAGCCTGAAAATGTGGATATTCCCAGCGAACGTACTGTTTACCGTGTCATGGAGGATATCGGCATCAGCCACCATCCCAGGCGCAAACCAAACGGAATCACGAAAGCGGATCGGCAAGCCCGGAAATCAGAAGATCTGTTAAAACGTGATTTTAAGTCAGAGAAGCCGCTGGTCAAGTGTGTAACAGACATAACAGAGATCAAAGCCAGCGATGGAAAGCTGTATGTTTCGGCTGTTTTTGACTGCTTCGATTCCAGCGTGGTTGGACTGGCGATGGATACTAATATGAAAGCTCCATTATGTGCGCGGACACTGGAAAACGCGGCGAAGACATATCCGGACATCCATGGGGCAATTATCCACAGTGACAGGGGAAGCCAGTACACGAGCCAGCTTTACCGGGATGTAATCCGGAAGTATGGCATACGGCAGAGCATGAACAGTGCAGGCGGCAGATGCCATGATAACGCCCGCTGCGAGAGCATGTGGGCCAGAATGAAATCTGAACTACTCTATGACCGTTACGATACAGAGAAGATGAGCACGGATGAACTGAAAACCCTGATCTGGAGATATTTCATCAGCTATTGGAATAACCGGAGGATCTGTTCCTCTAATGGAGGCCTTCCTCCCATGATAAAACGGCAGCGATACTATGATTCCCTGAAAGAAGCAGCATAGGATACAAAATCCTTGAGGAAAATGTGTCAACTAATCTTGACAAAATCACAAATAAAGACCGCCCATGGAAGTACCAGGCTCTGGCAGACGCCATGATGGAGATCCTTGAGGAAGACGATTGTAATGACACCTACGGCCGGATCCGCATGTATCAGGCATTAATGTTAAAACAGCCTGAAAATGTGGATATTCCCAGCGAACGTACTGTTTACCGTGTCATGGAGGATATTGGAATCAGCCATCATCCCAGGCGTAAACCAAACGGAATCACGAAAGCAGACCGGGAAGCCCGGAAATCAGAAGATCTGTTAAAACGTGATTTCAAGTCAGAGGAACCGCTGTCCAAGTGCGTAACAGACATAACAGAGATCAAAGCCAGCGATGGAAAGCTGTATGTTTCCGCTGTTTTCGACTGCTTCGATTCCAGCGTGGTTGGCCTGGCAATGGATACAAACATGAAAGCTCCGTTATGTGTGCGGACATTGAAAAACGCGGCGGAAGCGTATCCAGGCATCCGCGGAGCAATTATCCACAGTGACAGGGGAAGCCAGTACACCAGCCGGCTTTATCGGGACGCAATCAATCAATATGGCATCCGACAAAGCATGAACAGCGCGGGTGGAAGATGCCATGATAATGCCCGCTGTGAAAGCATGTGGGCCAGAATGAAATCAGAACTGTTATATGACCGCTATGATACTGAGAAGATGAGCACAGATGAACTGAAAACCCTGATCTGGAGATATTTCATCAGCTATTGGAATAACCGGAGGATCTGTTCTGCTAATGGAGGGCTTCCTCCCATCATCAAACGACAGCGATACTATGATTCTCTGGAAGAAGCAGCATAGAATACAAAACCCTTGAGAAAAATGTGTCAACTAATCTTGACAAAATCAATTTGAATGATGTGGTGGAGCTGGTTAAGACAGAGGAATAATAAAATATGGTTACAGTAACAGGGAATTGCGGATAGATGCAGTTCCTTTTGTTTTGCAGTTATTTAGTCCTTAGACTGTTTCCTTTTCGTACTGTTCCGGCGTTTTTTTGCATCAGGTTCTAAGATTTCAGACTGTCCAAGCATATCTGCCATATCATCAATATTCTTTTCGGTTGGTTTAATCTTTAGAAATTGGGTGAATATGTAAGCAAGTTTCTGTTTGGAAGTGCCTGCAAAGTTTTCAGCTTTTTCAAGAATTTCTTCCCAATGTTCGGTTATGGTCTTAGGAGGGGCAGAATCAATATCGCCTTTATGGGCATTCCTGATGTCTTTGATAATGGCGTGCATATCGTCATCAATCACATGGGAAAAGTATTCATTCAGTTCAAGGTGCTGTGCTTTCAGCGTGTTTAATTGCAGGTTGTATTCATCAGGATTGTGCCGCTTCATCAGTGCCTTTCTGCTTGTGTCCACCACAAAATTAAGTGATTTGATCTGCATATCAGCAAGACCGTCAACATATATCTCCAAGTCAAGCATGAGTTTTCGGAACTGTTCATGAGTGATAAGCTCTGACAGGAGCAGTGTGTTGATTTTGCGGTCTTTGAGAAGTGTCAGGGCAGCGTCACTCAGGTGCAGATTGGACAGGGCAATGTTGTCAAGCTGTCTGTTTTCAGTCATACCAAGCAGATAATCCGTTGATACTTCATAGAATTTTGCTAATTCGATGATGTTCCTATGGGGTATTTCTTTATAATCATCAGATTCATAAGAGCCAAGCGTGGAAGCAGGAATTTTTGTCTGCTGTGACAGTTGTTCTAAAGTCATTCCCTTTTCTACACGCAGGTCTTTCAGGCGTTCCTGTATGCTTAATTGCGTTTTCATAGATAAATCTCTCCTTTACGAAAACAGAATATCACACAAACAGGCGGATTCCTACCGAAAATTTCCAGCATGATAGAAAAAATCTGTTTTTTGGAAGATTTCTGACATGGTGGATATACGGGAAAGCAGGGCGTTTTGTTGGATAATGACAGTACAACTGAATGACTGTCCAAGCTGATATAAACTGCCAAGACCAATTTTAAGAAAATTTGAGCGCCAATATTGGACGACACAGTGCCGACAAGGGTTGCCTGTCAGGAAACAGCAAGGGGAAAACAGCAATGATAGAAAACCGCCCAAGATTGAGTATATTTATTTGGTACCGGAAGGGTACCGTTAAATTGGATTGGTGCCAGTTTCGGTACTAGGTAATTGCGAAACAAGTTCAAAATCTTGATTCCAATAGGGCAAAGGCCCGGTTGAGCCGGACTTACAGGAGGCGGATGTGGATAACAAGAGTTTTAAGACATGAAAACAAAGCAGATAAGGTTATCTGCCCGTGAAATGGTATGCGGTATGTAAGGTTATGCAATCAGAGGTTTTAAACTGCGGATATATTGATGCCTGTGCAGTTTATCAGCCACCATTACTGTAATAAGCTGGGTAATCCCGGCGAGAAGCAGGTCAGCATGAAGCGTTTTTTCATTCTGCGTTTTACGCCCGGCAACACAGAAGCTGTCCTTGAAATGGTTGATTGATTTCTCAACATTTACCCTGATCTTATAGGTGGAATCCCATTCGGCCGTACTACGGAGCGTACCAGGATAGGCGCGCAGGTTTTTCTCGGGATAAATATAAAACATCCTGCCGCAGGGGGATTCCGTACAGGGATTTTCACAGTGGCAGACGCGTTTGCTTTTACCGGTTGATTTATCATATTCCCATTTCATTTTCGGGCATACAAACTTCATGGTTGGCAGTCCGCAGCGGAGATGGGATTTGCTTCCTTCCCGTTTCATTGGAAGGGATGGGTCTTTGGGGCAGCAGGGGATGCCGTCCTTATTCAGCGGGCAGTCGGATTCCGGAAGGGAGATTCTGCCGTTGAGGGGAATGTAAGCTTTCTCAAAGGAGGCTTCCTGTAACAGGTATTTGTAGATTTCAATGGAATCAAATGAGGCATCCCCCAGAAAAGTTTTCGGATTGATAAGCGGATGCTTCCGAAAGAAATCCTTTAAAGTGGGAATCAATGCCCTGGAATCGGCAAGACTCTTATCTTCATCCGGGGAATCAGATTTTTTTCCAACAATGATGTCAGGATGAGCCGCAAGAAAGTCCTTGTTATAAAAGGAAATATCCCGGACAATGCCGAGTCCGTTGGTAATAATACCGAATTTATAAGCATAACAGAAATGCCCGTTAATGTACATCTGCTGAATGGCTGGACTGGCGGCAGCATGGGAAGGCATGGAGCCGTAGGCGGCTTTATAAGGGTCAAAGGAATCGTCCATCCCTTTTGCTTTTTTGAAGGCTTTCAGCTGTTTGATGATACGGTTGGCATATTTGGGATTGTTTTCTGTAACCCATGCCTCAATGCCGGAGGTGTCAAAGAGAAGCATGGAAGCTTTCTGTGTATCAATACAATGGCAGATTGGTTCGGTCAAGTCAACAAGATGATCGAACATGGATTGTAAGTCCGATAAAAAATCCTGTTTGAACCGGGTGAATTTAGAGGCATCCGGGACAACATCAAACCCACAGAAGTCCCGCAGTTCCTGGGAGTATTTCAGGAATATGATCAGCAGGGATGTTGTTGGGATTGAGAAGATAAGCTGTAATAACAGAGCCCTGAGCATTGGATAAAGCAGATGCTTACGGGGCCTGCCAGTGGCAGCATGGAAATGAGAAATAAAGGACACTGGGACAATTTCATCTAAGTTGATGGTATTTTCGAGAAGTGCAAGGAACTGATATTTATCATTATCAAATTTATTTTGGCAATCGGTAAAAATATCTGCCAAAGAGAGCTGTTTGTATGTTATCATGTAGGTACAACTCCTTTACTGGTGGATATGGTTGATTGTTACTCGGCATCTCAATTTTACCACAAACCAGTGAGGAGTTGTTTTATTTTGTGACAAAAAGAATCCCGTATTTATGCGGGTTCTGGCGTTTCGCAAATGCCTAAGTTTCGGTACTGGAGAAAGGAGCATGGAATGAAATTATCAAGATATGAGCAGGAGGTTGTTATCAACTTTAATGCAGATGAAAGCGAAGCAACAATTTACACAGCTAATCTGGCATGGATACGGAAAATGGATAAGCTATGTAAAGAGTTTCCAGAGGTAATAAGGTTAAAGTCATGGACGGAAGTAAGTAAGACCTATGTTTTACCCAAAAATCTTGTCAGGATTGGGAAACCGAGAACATTAAGCGAAGCTCAGCTTAGACATTTACGGGAGTTGCAGAACAGGGGATAAGAATTTCGGATTGAGTGAAATGGGTAAAGTCAATAAAAGCAGTCACGTAACAGAAATCCATAAAATTCCGGAGTGTGGCGGATATTTAATGTATATATTGGTGCTTGTATACACAAATCTTGACGAAAACCTGCTCCCTGTATATAATTATTTCATTATAGATGAATTGAATTAACTGAAAGGCATGATGAAAATGGGCAAGCAAGTATTGTTGATAAATGATCTGGCAGGATATGGAAAGGTGGCATTATCGGTCATGCTTCCATTGATGTCATATATGGGGTACCAAATATATAATCTTCCCACTGCGTTAGTATCAAATACGTTGGATTATGGCAAATTCGATATTCTTGAAACAACAGATTATATGAAGAACACTATTAAAGTATGGGAGGAATTGGGATTCTGCTTTGATGTGATAGCGACAGGCTTTATTGTTTCAGAGGAGCAGGTAAAAATCATAGAAGAATTTTGTCGAAAGGAAAGCATGAAAGGAACCCTGATATTTGTTGATCCAATTATGGGAGATGAAGGAACCCTGTACAATGGAGTTACAGAGCAAATGGTTGCACATATGAAGAAACTGGTAGGAGTAGCCGATTATATTGTACCAAATTATACTGAAGCGGCCAGACTTACAGGAGTGGAGTATCATGAATCTGCAACAATCTCGGAGGTAGATGAAATGATTCAAAGGCTTGGTAATATGGGCGCAAAATCGGTAATCATCACAAGCATTCAGCAGGATGGCAAAGATGTGGTTGCAGGCTTCGATCATAAAACGAAACAAAGATTTACAATTCCTTTTTATAACATTCCGGTCAGGTTTCCGGGTACGGGCGATATTTTTTCTTCCGTTTTATTGGGAAAACTGATGGAGGGAAACAGCCTGTATGACAGTACAAAAAAAGCCATGGACACTGTGAGCAGCCTGATTGAAAACAATAGAAACAATACAGATATATATAAGGGAATACCGATTGAGAAGGAGTTGGAGGTGCTTAAAATATGAAAAAACCTGGAATCCAGATCACATTGATTGATCAAAAAGGCACGAAAGGATGTCATAGGGGTCACAAAATAGGTGATAGTTTTGATTTTGATACAGAGCGTGGAAAACTCTGTCCTATGGCTATGCATGTTGCATTTCCATATATTGATATTTTAAGATACGGCGGCGAAATACCCGGACAGGAGAAGGGGACAGCGGTTTTTGCCTGCCCTGATGTGGACACATTAAATGTCTTTAAAATAGAACGGATTGATGTTTTGGATGACGATTCGCCATAAGGTTGGCTTTTAATTGTACGATGTGACTGGTAAGTTTGTGGACTATTGGTTATAGACGATGTATAGATAACAGGAGGAAATGATATGACTGTTTCAGAAATCATGGTTAAAATGGTAAAGTATTCAAAAGGAAATCTTCATGATATCAATCATTTTATGAAAGTGTATGCCTATGCAAAAACGATTGCAGAGTGTGAGAAAGTAGCGGATGATGAACAGAGAATAATAGAAATTGCGGCTATTATACATGATATTGCGTGTCCTTTGTGCCGGGAAAAATACGGAAATACAAATGGAAAACTTCAGGAAAAAGAAGGCGCTGTATTAGCTGAAGAATTCCTGAAGGGTACAGGGCTGTCGAACGAGATGGTGAACCGTATCATCTTTTTGGTCGCACATCATCATACTTTTCAGGAGGTTGACGGGATTGATTACCAGATTTTGCTGGAAGCTGATTATTTGGTTAATGCTGACGAATCCGGATATCAGGAAGCCAATATCAGAAATGTTATAGATTGTGTTTTTAAGACATCATCAGGAAAAATGCTTCTGCAATCCGTTTATGGGATTGCAGAAGGCAACCGCTGATTTGATAACAAATATGTATTTTGTAAACAGGTCAATCTGCTATGTATAGATTGACCTGTTTTAATTTGTGGCATTTGGACTTAATTCAAAATGAGAATGAAAGGTTTTCAGAAGCCCTTCTTTTTGCAGCTTTGATAATTCTACAGACATTGCTGCACGTTCTACACAGAGGAAGTCGGCAAGCTGCTGGCGGTTAAAGGGAATGTCAAAAGAAAGTGATCCTTGTCTGGCTGCTTCAGCAGATAAATAGGAAAGCAGCTTATCACGTGTTTTTCGCTTGCTCATGTGCGTTATCTTCTCGTTAAACAACAGTGTCTTTTGGGCAAAAGCTGTAATCAGGTTTTTAATCAGGCGGTTATGATGGCTGCAGGCAGCGGAACACATGGTAATCAGGCGGCTCATATTTATTTCCACAATTTCACAATTTTCTGTCGCAACAACACTGACGCTGAGAACTGCATCAGGAATGGCGGCAAAGGGTTCGGCAAAGTAGTCGCCCGGCATAAGATTTGTTATAACGTTCCGGTTTCCCCATAAATCTTCCTGAATGACTAAAGCAGTCCCAGACGCAAGCAGGCTGATACAGTCCGTACAATCTCCTGCCTGAAGGATGTATTGATTTTTGGCGTTTTTTCTGACTTTTGCTCCGATACACTTTAGCGAGGTTAAAATCTCGTCATCGGATAATCCTGCAAACAGCGGGCATTTTTTTAATACGTTTAAAAATTTTTCCAAAATCTCACCTCTTTGTTTGAATTCAAACATACTTGCTCTGCTTATTTTACTATAATGTAATCACCAAAGCAAGAAAATAAATAAAGGAGGATATCATGATAAAGTACGAGGAATGGAAGGATAAAAAGAAAGACTTCTTCAAAGTGGATGTACGCCATGTGCAGGGAAATTTCTTTCCCGGCTTACAAAGACGTGCCATGACGCTAAAAGCCGGGGAGGGAATTGAGGTCATACAGACTTTTGAACCTTACCCGCTATATAAGGAGATGGATATGCTGGGGTATATACATCATACAGAGAAGCTGGCAGAAAATGAGTTTCATGTCTGGTTTTACCGGACAGAGGAAAAAGAGCCGGAAGGCTCTGCACCATACCGTCCGCTTGCATTGCTGAATTATCCTATGATTGATGAGGACTTAGGGCGTATCGCGGCGGATTTTTGGCAGGCAACATGGCAGAGTGAGAAGCGCACTCTCCCCTATGAAATGCGTCTGCTCCTTTCCCTGACAAATGCAGTTGGCGCAGGAAGAATGAGGCAGGCTGTGCGGGAACTGGTAAAGGCATATATCTATGGTCTTGAATCCGCAGCGCTGGATGATGTGTTTGAACTTTTGGCATGGAATCAGGGGATCGGATTTTTCAGCTCGGAAATTGGACCTTCACCGCTTTTTCAAGCGTATAAGATGATTAAGACGCAGGAACAAAGAGGCATAAGCAGGGAAGAAATCTGCACCGAGATAAAAGAAAAGTTTGGCGAAAAAAATCAGGAAGTGCAAGTGTTGTAACAGGAAAGAAAGATAGGAGGAAAATAATATGGCAATCACAAAGGAAATGTTACTTGGAGAAATTTTAAGAACCAAACCGGAGGCGGCAGAGGTGTTGATGCAGATGGGGATGCACTGTTTAGGGTGCCCGTCCTCACAGATGGAGAGCCTTGCGGATGCCTGCATGGTGCATGGGCTGGATGCCGATGAACTCTTGAAAAAGCTGAATTCATAGGAGGAGTGCAATGAGCGCATTTTTAGGTTCGATTCATCACTGGCTATACGGAAAAATAGAGTTCCAAAACGGGCTAGTTGAAAGATTATCAGATATGATAAGCAAAAACGGGTATGATGATGGCATTCTTTCCGAAATGGAACAAAAGTATGGGGCGGTGGAGAAAGGCAGTCTTGAAAATATGATTGATAACAGTAATATACATGGCTGGTTACAGGATAAAATCGCTGCCGCTGAAAACCGCCTTGCTTTTCTGGTCATCTCAACGATGGATGCCCATTCTGAATGTATGCCGGATATTGCGAATGCTGCATATGAGTATGGACGGAGCAGGAAACTGTCGGGGAAAACAAGCGCAGAAGAAGTTTATAGGCATTTAGATAATCTGCTATTGAACGGAATGCCTTGTGACAGGGTTAATACTGTGGTTTCCATAAGTCAGGAGGCAGTAGTATGGAAACAGACTGTGGATATACATTTGCCATATTGGGAAGCATTACAAGGAGATGTCAGTCATTATTATGACCTGAAGGAGAGGCTGGTCGCAGGTATTTTGGAGGGCAGCGGTTTTTCCTGCAAATATTTAGGAAATCAGACATTCACATTGATTAAGGAGGGATAAATAATGTATGGAATTGATTTACTGATGAAAGAACATGAGAATATCGTAGCACTGACTAAGCATTTAAGGAGAACCTGCTGTGCTGTGATTGAGGGGGCAGACATTGATGTTCAGGAGTTTCTGGAGTGTATTGATTTTGCAAGAACTTATGCAGACAAGCATCATCATGGAAAGGAAGAACAGATATTGTTTCGGTTTATGCTTAATAATTCCGATCCTGTTGCAGAAAAACTGGTGCGCAATGGAATGCTGGTGGAACATGACTTCGGAAGATTCCATATCGGGGAATTGGAGAACGCAGTTAAGCAGTATGCCAGTGTTCCGACTACAGAAGGAAAGCTGGATATCGTCACCCATGCATCGGGTTATGTGGATTTATTGCAGCGTCACATTGAGAAAGAAGATACCGTCTGCTACACTTATGCATTACGAACACTGTCAGAGGAATGCAAAGCGCAGATTGATGAACAGACAAGAACGTTTGAGAAAAAAGCGGAACAGGACGGCATACAGGAGAAATATATTACATGGTTAGAAAAAAGGAGATAGGCGAATGGGTAAAGTTGTTGATTTCACAAAAACAGTTTCAGAGCTGGTAAGTGAAAATCCTGAAATAAAAGAGGTATTGGCAGAAGCAGGGTTTAAGGAAATTATAAAGCCTATGTCTTTAGCTGTAATGGGTAAGGTAATGACGATACCAAATGGAGCTGCCATAAAAAATATTCCTATGGACAAAGTTTTTGAAACTTTTGAGAAACATGGGTTTGAGGTGAAAACAGAAACATCTTGAACGGGTGGTTAAAAATCAGGCTGAGGGAAGGAGCAAACGAACAGTATGGAAAAAATAAAAAATATAGACAAGGCAGAAATTTTAGTTTTAAAAGAACAGGTTGCTTACCAAAGCAATCAGGTTGTAAGCAGGACTTTAGCACAAAATAATGCGCTGAGTGTCACATTGTTTTCTTTTGACAAGGGAGAAGAAATCAGCAGCCATGAGTCCAGTGGTGATGCCTTTGTGATTTGTTTGGATGGCGTTGGCGAGATTACGATTGATGACAAAAAGTATGAACTGCATGAGGGAGAATCTATTGTAATGCCCGCAAAACACCCTCATGCGGTCTTGGGTAAAGAGCAGTTTAAAATGTTGCTGGTTGTTGTATTTTAGCGAAAGGGGGATGCGGCATGAGGGTGAATGTAGATCAGAATGCTTGTATTGGATGCGGGCTGTGTGTTGGGATGGCACCTGATGTATTCCGTATGAATGACGATGATAAGGCGGAGGGGTATCAGGACTCTGCACCGGAAAACGAAAGCATGGTACAGGATGCCGTTCGTTCCTGTCCTGTTTCCGCTATTGAATGGGAGGAATAGAGATGATAAAAACAATTAACCCAAGAAAAGCAGCAGTCATCGGCTGTGGATTTGTAGGCGCTGCAACAGCATTTACACTGATGCAGAGCAGGCTGTTCACTGAAATGGTGCTTCTTGATGCAAATTATGATAAAGCAGACGGAGAAGCAAAGGACATTTCGCATGGCGTTCCGTTTGCCGGACAGATGAAGATTTATGCAGGAGGCTATGATGACCTGATGGATGCTTCTATTGTCATTGTGACTGCCGGGGCAAACCAGAAGCCGAATGAAACAAGGCTCGATTTAGTACATAAAAATGTTGCTATCTACAAAAGCATCATTCCTGAAATTGCAAAGCGCAATTTTAAAGGAATATTGCTGATTGTATCAAATCCGGTTGATATTCTTACTTATGCTGCTGTAAAGCTGAGCGGGTTTCCTGAAAAAAGAGTAATTGGTTCCGGAACGGTTCTTGATACCGCAAGGCTAAAATATGCGCTTAGTAAACATTTAGGGGTAGACAGCCGTAGCATTCATTCCTTTATCATTGGCGAACATGGGGATAGTGAGATTGCAGCATGGAGCAGCACGAATATATCTGGTATTCCATTGAATGATTTTTGTGAGATGCGTGGACATTTCAACCATGAGGAAGCAATGCGGGAGATTGCGGAAGATGTAAAAAACAGCGCTTATGATATTATTTCTAAAAAGCAGGCTACTTATTATGGAATTGCTATGTCGGTTAAGCGTATCTGTGAATGCGTTGTAAGGGATGAAAAATCTATTCTTCCGGTATCTTCTATCATGCATGGAAATTATGGGATTAAAGAAATTGCCCTTAGTATGCCCGCTATTATAGGGGCAGACGGAATCGAAACCCATGTTCCTATTTCTTTGAATGAAAAGGAAATGGAGAAACTTCACAATTCGGCAAAAACTATAAGAAAAATTGCAGAAGAGCTTGATTTGGAAGTTGTCCCAAATTAGGAAAAAGGAATATTTACACTGAAACTTAGGCGGGAAAGCGTTTGTTGGAAGAAAACCAATGAGCGCTTTTCTGTTTCTAAAAGCAACAATACACTGCCGTTCCCCGCCAGTCCTAACTTCGTTTCAGATAAATCAATTTTTCAGAAATAGAGGACAGGACATTGATAAACAAAGATAAAAAAGACAGGGTGGTGCGCCAGTTTGTGACATACTGCCGCATGGCATTGAGATACGAAAAAATTAACTATTACAACGAACGCAAGCGCATGGCGGAACGGGAATCGCACATGGAGATGTTTTCCGAAAAGCAGTTGGAAACGGTTGATAAAATCTTTGATACATACCACGCTGACTATTTTTATGTCATGGGCTATGAAATCGGCATAGTGGACGGTGATTTGGCACAGGCATTAAGGGAACTGTCGGACAGACAGTTACAGATTGTGCTGATGTATTACTTCATCGGATGGACGGACAGGGAGATTGGGGGAATCCTCGGTCTGGCAAAAAGCACTGTCTGCAAATGGAGGAATGATACGGTAAAAACACTCCGGTGGCTGGTGGAGGGAATGTGTCATGGAGAATAAATTTAAAGACAGGGACATTTCCTTTGAAACACTGGAAAAGGCAGTAAATGGCGATTATTTTGCTATGCAGGAGGTGATTCGGCTGTTCAAGCCGTACATGGCAAGGCTTAGCATTGAGGAAGGCAGATTCAACAGGGAACTGTACGAAAGGCTCGTGCGGAAAGTTATGCTTATAACGGTACGGTTTAAGACGGATTATGATGAAAAATAAACAGGCGTGATGAAACACAGGAGAGGGCATTCCGGATACGGGTGTCCTCTTTTGTGTGCCTGTTATTGATATGCAATATTAACAGCGTTACAGGCAGAGAGGAAGTGAGAAAATGAGCGAAAATAAATTAAGAAACAGAGAGGTAATTGATGCGGAATTGCAGAAAACGAAAGCCGAGCTTGCCATTGCAAAACATAGGCAGGCGAAACTCCTTAACCAGATAAAAGGTAAGACAGAAAAGGAACGCCGACACCGCAACATCGTATGGGGAAGCCACTTTGAATACCTTATCAGAGAAAAGCTGAATATTACCAAAGAACAGCTTGCCTCCCTGAATGATGATTCAGTAAAAGATATTCTGAATACTCTCTTTTCTGATTCGTATTTCCGCCGGATGATGCAGAATATTTTGACAGAAAAAGTAAACCCACAATCCCCGACGGAAATGAATAAAGAGCATTCATAGAAATTATCTGCCGAAACGTGGCGGGCGGCATTATAAAACTTTGTGGGCAGATAAAGGCTGCTCTTTAGCCTTTATCTGAACGCAAAGTTCACTAAAGGGTAGGGCGGAACGCCCGTAGGGGAATTGTCGTTTCCCCTGTTGTCTGCCGTAAGGCAGGCAAAGCCCCGCAGGGCGCACACACGCGAAGCGTGTATAAGTGCGCCCTTGTCAAATGTAGCACAGCTACATTTTTCCGTCGGGGATAGAAAATGCAGAAAAGGAGGGAGATACCGATAAGCACCAAAATGATACATCTTAACGCAAAGATAATCAGCAGGGGCGGGGAAAAGCCGCAGTCGGCTGTGGCTTCTGCCGCATACCGGAGCGCAACAAAAATTTACTGCGAATATGATGGTGAAGTAAAAGACTTTTCAAGGAAGGGTCATGTGATATATTCCGAAATCCTATTGCCGGAGTATGCGCCAAAAGAATTTGAAGACCGTTCTGTTTTGTGGAACGCTGTTGAAAATTTTGAAAAAGGAAGCAGGGCGCAGCTTTCAAGGGAAGTTGAATTTTCTCTGCCCTGTGAGCTGGATGCGGATGAACGGTTAAAGGCGGCAAGAACACTCGCGGAATTTTTTAGAAATAAAAGAATGGTTGTTGATATGAATCTGCACAATCCAGACCATGAAAACCCGAACCCGCATTGTCATCTCATGCTTACCATGCGCCCATTCCAAAAAGACGGGACTTTTTTAGAAAAGAAATGCTGGCGGGAATATGACCTTGATAAAAACGGTCAGAAAATCCCCACAAAGAAAGGCAATGATTATAAGTCACATAAAGTTTACGCTACTGATTGGGATGACAGGGAAAACGTGGAAAAATGGCGGGCATTGTGGGCGGATATTGAAACTGATTTTTACAAAAAGAACGGCTATGAGATTACGGCGGAACACCGTTCTTTTGAAAGGCAGGGCATAGACCTTTTACCGACAATCCATATGGGTGCGGCAGTGACCGCAATGGAGCGCAGGGGCATTAAAACCGAAGTCGGCAACATGAACAGGGAGATTAGAAAAATCAACGCCCTTATCCTGTCCAGCATGGAGAACATAGAGCGTCTGACGGATAAAATAACGTTCCTCGAAAAAGAGAAAAAAGCCGTTGGACAGGAAGAAAAAGAAACACCGGCAGAGGAAAAGAAACCGGACACTTTAATTTCAATCCTTATGGAATGGCAGCAAAACCGGAGCGCCTTTATTCAGGGTAACAATATCCGGCAGCGCACAGACACGAAAGCAGGAAATGTAAAAGATTTTTCTGTTATGGTGGCATTTTTGCAATCACATAAGATTGAAACGCTTGAAGATTTGCGGAAACTGGCAGAGGACACCAAAAAGCGGCGGAGCGATAACATTCACAACCAGCGTGAATTAAATGCAAAGCTGAAAAAAGTATCCAATATCGTAGACATCTATCAAGCCTACAAGCCATATGCAGAGTACCTGAAAAAATACGAAAGTCTTTCCGGCAGGCAGAAACAGTCTTATTATGACAAAAATGCGGACAAGATTGAAACTGCGCTCTCCTACCGGACAGGATTGAAAAATATGAGTGGTACGGATAAGCTGCTTCCGAAAACGTGGAAAAAGGAACTTGACGGACTGAAAGCGGAAAGTGCAAAGATAACACACGATTTAGCAAAAGATGATGCCATTCTTGGGGAACTTGCGGAGATTGCGGACAAGGCGGCAATGGTACAGAGGGCAAAAGCAAAACAGAATGAAATACTTCCCAATCTTGGGGAGGAAAAAAGAATAAAAAAGGAAGGGGGCAGCTATGGCAGAGAATAAGAAATATTATTTCCTCAAGCTCAAAGAGGATTTTTTTGACCAACGTGAGATTGTGGTATTGGAAGGTTCAAAAGATGGCGTTTTATATGTGAATATCCTGCTCAAGCTGTATTTAAAATCATTGCAGCATAACGGAAAACTGCTCTTAAATGAGATGACGCCGCTTTCTGCGGAGATGATCGCACTGCTCACAAGGCATGAGATAGGAACAGTGGAAAGGGCGATACGGGCATTCATGCAGCTTGGGCTTGTGGAGGTATTGGAAGATAACACTTACTATATGCCGGAAATTCAGGAAATGACAGGAAAAGGCTCGTCCGATGCAGAACGCAAGGCAAGATACCGCAGATTGAGGTCAGAGGGAAAAACGCCACTTCTTACAGACAAAAATACGGGCATAGAACAAAATTGGGACAATGTCCCACCTGTGTCCCAATTCAGTCGGTCATTTTTTGCGGACAGTTCAATACATACCATCCGTTTTTGTTCCCTGCTCCTGCGTTTGCTCTCGTTCGACTTCTCCCTCTGTATCTTCTTAGCGCAAACAGGGCAATACTTTGATATGCCAGAGCCAGGGACGTATTCAACGCTGCACACCGTACAGTGTTTAGCGGGTAACGCTGTCCACCGCTTCGTGGGTGTGATATGTAATTCACCGACAAAGCCGATGAATTTATAATAAATCTTGATTTCCTGTCTAACCCTTCCGTCCGCCATCTTCTCACGCTCCGAAACAAGTATCTTGTCTACCAGTGCATTTACAACGGTTGCGTCCAGTTCCTTTAAGCCTTGATAGTTGCGGATTAGTGAGAGGAAGTCACGGATTCCCTGCGATTTCTCATAGCTTTCATTAAGGGTTTCCGTTACTTCCCTTAACCGTGCTTCGATTTCAAGCTGTTCTTTCTGGTATTTCCCCGACATCATCTCAAAATTCCGCTCGGTGATACGCTCCATGACCTTATCCTCATAGAGAGAGGAAAACAGCCTGTCAAGCTCCGCAAGGCGTTTATTCGTAAGCGCTCAATAATCCTACGAATGGACAAAATAAAACAGCCCCTACATAATGGACTGTAGGAACTGCAAGCATTTTACTCTACATTGTACCAGAACATCTGCCAATAACCTCCGGATTCCATGGGGCCAGCCTGGATAGTTCGCTGTCCGCCATCCTGGTCTCCGGCAGATGCTCAGGCAGATATTTCAGATATTTATAAATATTCAGGTTATGGGCTTTGGCCATCTCAACCATGGTATAAACCATGGCACTGGCATCCGCACCTTTGGGGGTATCGCTGAACAGCCAGTTGCGGCGGCCTGCCGTGAACGGACGGATTGAATTCTCACTCAGATTGTTAGAAAAGCTGCACCTGCCGTCCTCAAGGTATGTCATGAACTGCTCTCTGTGATTTTGGGCATAGTTCACCGCTTTCTCAAAGCGCGTCCCTTTTTTCGGGGACTGCTGTGAGACCCATTCCCAGAAAGCGTCCGGCACTGGCATCTCTTTCTGGATCCGGTATTCTTTCCGCTGCTCGTGGCTGTGTCCTTTCTCATGGGACTGACGTTCATACTCGAACAGCTTGTTGCAGTACTGCACCCCCTGGGCGGCAGGATTGCCGTAATCCAGCTCCTTCCCTTTCGGAACTGCCTCCACAAAGTACCTGCGCAGGTGCGCCCAGCAGCAGCACCGCTTCACATCCGGCAGGCCATTGTAGCCCTGGTAGCAGTCCGTCTCCAGATAGCCCTTGAAACCTTTTAAGAAGTCTGCCGCATTCAACCCTGCCCTGGTCTGCGTATACCGGTAGAGGATGATGGGCGGCAGGCCGTCCTCCCCGGTCCGGAACAGCCACATGAACGAGTCTGTCTCCGCATTCCGCTCCGGTTCCTTCAGCACCTGGACTCTTGTCTCATCTGCCATCAGGAACTGCCTCTTTATAAGTTCCCGGCGGAAATAGCCATACAGCAGAGAAAAATAATTCCCGGCGCAGTACAGGATCCAGTTTGCAAGCGTCGCCCTGCTCAGGATGACGCCCATCTGTTTCCAGTCCTGCTCCTGGCGGTACAGGGGCATGGAATTGGCATATTTCTGGTACATCGTCCATGCAACGGCGGATGCGGACGCATAGCTGTGGGGGATCAGCGCCTCCGGCACATGAGCCCTGGCGAACCTTACGGCTTCCGCCATTGCCGGGGCCGTGGAACATACCGGACACTTTGCCGTCTCCCGGTAGATATTGACTACTTCGCCCCTGGCAGGGGTGAAACGGAATTCCCGACGGACAAACTCCTTCCCGATGGCTTCCATTTCCGCTCCGCATTCCGCACAGTATCTCTGTTTTTCGGAAAGGGGGATGACCTCATCCCTCGCAGGCACACCCTTAAAGATATCCGCATGGGTGCTCTTTGCCCTGCGGGCATGTTCTCTGACAATGCCTTCTTCCGCCTGTTCCCCTGCGGGGGATGCCTCCTGCTCAGCCTCATTGAAAAGGCTGAGCTGTCCTTCCACATTTTCAGACTTTTCACTGGATGTGCCGAAGAGTTTTTTCGTAAGATAATCGACCTTTTCATTCAGGACCGCCATTGCTTCATTATTAGAAGCAATGGTCTGGCGCAGGGAATCGATAAGCTCATTCTGGCTTCTGACTGTCATATTCAGTTGGCTGATCGTGTCCTTATACTCCATGATTCTGGAGTCCTTCGGGTCTTTTGCCATCTATCCCTGCCTCCTCTTCTGATGCTTTTATTGTACCATGGAAAGCATCTGGAGTGAAGCCTGGCAGACCTTGTTTTTCGGGATATTCAGCTTTTTTTGAGAAACCCGCCGGTGCTGTCAGGAGGCTTTGGGCGGAGGGATATCCCGCTCATTTTCAGGCGGCCTGAACGCTTTGGGCTGTTCTATCTCCAGTCCTGACATGAGCCAGTCGAACTGCTTCCAGGAAATGCCCCTTGCCTCCTGGGAGTCCCTGGGCCACCGGAAGCGCCCCTGCGCCTCCATCCTCTTATAAAGGAGCAGGAACCCGTCACCTTCCCATAAAAGGGCCTTGATCCTGTCACAGCGTTTCCCGCAGAAAAGGTACAGGGCGCTGCGGCGGGGATCCATGTGGAGCTTTTCCTGCACGATCCCGCAGAGGCCGTCGATGGAACGCCTCATATCCGTGTAGCCGCAGACGATATAGATTTCGTCCGCAGCTGAAATGTCTCCTGACATGATCCGCCTCCGATCAGGCGGACGGTTTCTCTCAGCAGCGCCGGATCTGTCCCGTTGGGGATGCGCAGTACCATACCGGCTACGGATAGTTCCATGGCCGGAACCGGGAATGCCGGATACGCAGTCTCCAAAAGGGGCGGGGAGACATCCCGGCCCTGCCGGATGTCAGGCTCTATCCTGACGATTTCCTGTTTTGTGCTTACACGCTGGCTGTGAACTGGCTCCGGTATGTCCTGATATCCTTTCTGGCGGAGCCTGCGCACCCAGCCGTAGAATGTGCCTGGGCAGATGCCTTTCTCCCTGCACCACTGGTGGTCCGTCAGGCCGCTGGAGCGGCATTCCATGACCAGACGGTACTGCTCTTTCGCTTTGACTGGCTTTGCTGGCATATATTGAACCTCCATAGGTATAGTGAAATGCTTGCGTTTGCAGAACTCTGGCACAATGCATAGGGTAAGATGCCTGCATTTCCACTATCCATTATGAAGCCGAATTAAACCCTTGTCACTCCGTCAGGATATTTTGCGCTTACGTTTTTGAAAATAAAAAAGGTAGCTGATTGTCTGTTAAGATAACCGCTACCTAAAGGTAAACAATATTCAGTTTTTATGTTTAATTCTGTTCCCAACAAACAAGAGGTTTGCACCAATATCAATTATCCATATCCAGATTAAATCTTATGATATTGTTCGTTTTCCGATTAGCAAAAATCTCTCCGTAACCAGTTGTAAGATTATACAGAACACTCCATTGTAGTTTGTCTATATTTCCATCAAAAATACCGACATCAGCCAATAATTGAACTGCCTGACCTTCCTCAAGTATACCGTTATTCGCTTCTATCGCATTTTGCACTTTATCATAGCGTTCAAATTCAGTCCCTCCTTCTCCGATATTCAAACCGTCATAGGCAATAAAATTAGAAGCAATTTGATATTCGTCCTCCGCTTCAACGACACAAAGCTCTTGATTTACATATTCCACAATGACAGAATGCCCACTTGCATCAGCAATTAAATAATGGCAATCAATACCTCCAGAAAAATATATATTATATTGTTTTAACAATTCAATGGCTTCTTCCACTGTAGCCGCTTTATCAAGTACAAGCCGCATTGCTGTGGTTGTATTTAATGTTATATTGTCGGGATTATATGGGGCTTCCGCTTCTAGCACTGAAAGCGTAGCAATCGCAAGCCCTTTCTCATTCATTCCGTCAAAGGGAAGAAATGGTGCGGCTAATGTCAGGAAATCATCAAAAAGAGAACCACTTGGTAAATTGTCCTCAGAATATCCTGCAAAAGAAAGATTGACGGTGGAAACCGAAGCATATCCATTATTAGGTGCAGTGTAAAGTTGTAAAGACGGGGCATATAAATAATCAAAATTTCTTCCAAACAAAATATCGCCATTCTCATTTTTTACGACAAAAGCTGTGCAGCCGTCTCCTGTAACACCCAAATTTATTGGCAGTCCTTTCAACAACTTTTTTGTTACAAATGCTTCAATGTCCGCATCATTTTCAGCACCAATTTCCAGAAAGTCATCAAATCCATAATCGCCATAATAGGTCATTTGATACATTCCGTAATCATCAACCTTTTTCAATGACATAAGAGAGCGCAATTCATTTCTAAACAATACAAGTGCTGCGATTATAATAATCAACAAAGCTATTCCTATACCTACTATAACCCGAAGAACAATTTTCTTTTTTTGTTTCATATTTACCTCACTCCATAATTTCAATTTGTTTAATTATCCAACGCTGTTATTTTACCATAAGCACATACATAATTCCATTAAATTTTGCTTAATCTCCCTTTGCCTTATTCTTTGCAATCATCATCTGCCTTGCCCGTTCCCTCTGCTCTGTGCTGACCGCCCTCGGCTTGCGGTAGCTGACGTGTGATTTCGGAAAGGAATAGGTTTTAGATACCTCGTCCTGCCCTGTCAATCTGTATATGTCGGGAAAGTCTGCAACAAGCGTGTCAAGTTTCCGCATGACCGCCTTATCCCTTGTATAGAGGGTGGCAGTCTGTTCTCCTGCATTATAATTGAGAATACTTTCCTGCTCGTATCGTGAAAGTTTCATAGTACCATATCCCCCTTTCCTTTGCTGTGGGTTCTGTGCTGTTTTCCCTCGGCAACTGTCGGCTGTTTTGCCTGTTCCTTTGCTTTGGCTAATCTTGTCTTTATGGAATGGTCATGCTCGGTCAGTTTCCGTCTTTTGGTGGTGGCTGTCAGTTCCGCACACGTTTCATCTGACAGGGCATTTAATTTCTTCAATGTGTCGCTTACAATCTGCTTTGTATCGCTGTCCTTTACCTGCGGAAGAATAGCGGATAAACTGGCGCACGTTTCCGCTTTGTTCTGCTCCCCAAACTGATAAATTAAGTTGATTTCATCAGCGTTAAAAGGTATCTGAAAATTTGCGCCCTCACATAAACGCTCCACGCCCATGCACTTAGGGAGATTTCCTGTCAGTTCGTAATTATCCCTTGCTGTGATTGTTCCATGATTGTCGGTCTGCCTTACCTCGACTTCGCACTGGCTTTTCTGCTCCAACACAAGCCACTGGTATTTGTCGCTTTCTTTGGTGAATACGGTTTGATGCGCATTGGAGTGTGTCCTGCTATGGATATATTTGTCTGTGGTGCTGTAATAGTCCAAAATCTGCTGTTCCTGCTTTTTATTCATGGTCTTTACCCTCCTGTGATATGGATTGATTGATATGATTGGTTGGTTTCGGTGCTGATATATGGTTTTCTTCCGTTAATTGTCGGGAGATTGGATTGCGGAATACTGTTGTTGGGTATTTCTCCGCCTGTGGGAATAGGGGGTTATTTCTTACGGTAATTACCGCATGAAAAAAAGCTATAACCGTTACTGTCATAGCCTTTAAGGATTGAGGAAGTCCCTTTTTTATTTATATTTGTTTTGTCACCCCTCCGCACTATCCAACATCAGTCGGTCATTTTTTGCGGACAGTTCAATACATACCTGTCTGTCCCTTGTCCTGCTCCTGCGTTTGCTCTCGTTTGACTTCTCCCTCTGCACCTTTTTCGCACATATCGGGCAATATTTTGAGATAGCAGAGCCGGGGACGTATTCAACACCGCACACCGTACAATTCTTTGGCGGCAACGCTGTCCACCGCTTTGTGGGTGTGATATGTAATTCACCGACAAAGCCGATGAATTTATAGTAAATCTTGATTTCCTGCTTCACTGTTCCGTCTGCTGATTTTTCACGTTCCGAAACAAGTATCTTGTCTATTAGTGCATTTACAACAGTTGCGTCCAGTTCCTTTAAGCCTTGATAATTACGGATAAGGGAGAGGAAGTCACGGATTCCCTGCGATTTCTCGTAGCTTTCGTTGAGCGTTTCCGTTACTTCTTTCAGTCTTGCTTCGATTTCAAGCTGTTCTTTCTGGTATTTCCCTGACATCATTTCAAAATTCCGTTCGGTAATCCGCTCCATGACCTTGTCCTCATAGTGATTTTGTCAAGATTAGTTGACACATTTTTCTCAAGGGTTTTGTATTCTATGCTGCTTCTTCCAGAGAATCATAGTATCGCTGTCGTTTGATGATGGGAGGAAGCCCTCCATTAGCAGAACAGATCCTCCGGTTATTCCAATAGCTGATGAAATATCTCCAGATCAGGGTTTTCAGTTCATCTGTGCTCATCTTCTCAGTATCATAGCGGTCATATAACAGTTCTGATTTCATTCTGGCCCACATGCTTTCACAGCGGGCATTATCATGGCATCTTCCACCCGCGCTGTTCATGCTTTGTCGGATGCCATATTGATTGATTGCGTCCCGATAAAGCCGGCTGGTGTACTGGCTTCCCCTGTCACTGTGGATAATTGCTCCGCGGATGCCTGGATACGCTTCCGCCGCGTTTTTCAATGTCCGCACACATAACGGAGCTTTCATGTTTGTATCCATTGCCAGGCCAACCACGCTGGAATCGAAGCAGTCGAAAACAGCGGAAACATACAGCTTTCCATCGCTGGCTTTGATCTCTGTTATGTCTGTTACGCACTTGGACAGCGGTTCCTCTGACTTGAAATCACGTTTTAACAGATCTTCTGATTTCCGGGCTTCCCGGTCTGCTTTCGTGATTCCGTTTGGTTTACGCCTGGGATGATGGCTGATTCCAATATCCTCCATGACACGGTAAACAGTACGTTCGCTGGGAATATCCACATTTTCAGGCTGTTTTAACATTAATGCCTGATACATGCGGATCCGGCCGTAGGTGTCATTACAATCGTCTTCCTCAAGGATCTCCATCATGGCATCTGCCAGAGCCTGGTACTTCCATGGGCGGTCTTTATTTGCAAGGTACCGGTAAAATCCCTGCCTGCTGACACGAAGGGCTCTGCAGTAAAAAGAAAGATTTCCTTTTAATTCGCCGTCTTTGGTTTTAAACGCAATAAACTTCATTCTTTCGTTTTTGCTGACCTCAGACGGCTCGCGGCGAAAAAAGCGCTGGCTTCCTCAAGAAAGTCATTTTCCTTTTTCAAACGGCGGATTTCTTTTTCCTGTTCCTTAACCTGCTGTCGGAGCTTTAAGAGTTCCTCATTAAGCGTCATGGCGCTTTGCGGGGTCTGTGAACCTGCCCCAAGGTCGAGGCTGCCAGGGCGGTTGGCCCGTACCCAGCCATACATAGTATTCTTTGGTACCCCCAGTTCTTTGGCGGCTTTTGCTTGTCCGATTTCCTTTGCGAGTTTCACTGCCTGTACTTTGTATTCATGGTCGTATTGCCTGTTTTCTGCCATTTTTGTTCACTCCTTATTCTCTTGATTATATCTCAAATCCTTGAGAATGGGCTGTCAACTTTTTTTATACCATATCATTCGCACAGGAAGCGGAACTTGCGGAGAAGCTGGAACGCTTATCCGCCTTAAATGCCCTGCTCAATATGGACGAAAAGGGCGATGACGCACTCGGCATGGACGATGGGCCGGAGGAAGAAAACGAAGGACAGGAAACTTCTGGACATGATGTCCAGAAGTCAGGGCAGGAGGAAGAGGCTTCCATAAAGCCGGAAACCGGAGAAAGCGCTGTGGATGTGCCGATTCCATACCCGGTAGAAAACGCAGGGCATAATTACGCAGTGGACAATGGAAAGCCACAGGGGGCGAAACTGGCGGCGGCAATGGCTGACAAGCCTGTGCAGCGGACATCGCTGAGAGAGAAACTGGAAGCGTTCAAGGCTAAGGTGTCTGGAACAGAAAAACAGGAGAAGCATAAGGAAAAGGGGAAGGGGGTAACAATGTAGGCATAAAAAATTCATAAAAATCCTGTTGCAAAAGCGATGATAAAACCGTACAATGTAAATGGGATAGTATGCGGAATGTAAAAAGAGCCATACTGATAAAGGAGGTGTTTTTTATGGCAACTTCAAGCATTACAAAGAATTTTGTTATATCAGGCCAGAAGCAGGTGGAGATGTTTGCTGATGCGATTGAAGCATCTGCTAATAACCCTACGCCTCCTGTCAATGTCAGCGCTACTTTTTTAACTGACCCGAAAGATATAGCGAAATTTATGGAGAAAAGGAAGAAAGCGAATGCAGGAAACAAGTAAATATACAGTTTTCAACATTCGTGAGTATTTGGGCGATGGAAGTCATGGACTCGGAGAGGACACGCTGCTTCAGGTTCTTTCCGAGTTTTCATGTAAGATAAACCCGGATGTTGAAAGATTCATAAAGAAACAGTCTGTAGAGTTTGCAAAAAAACAACAGTCGGTTACATATCTGGTATTTTCAACGGAAGATGCAGAGCTGGTTGGATATTTTGCACTCACAATCAAACCGATTACCATAAACGCAAAACCATTCAGTAATACCGTAAAAAGGAAACTGTCAAGAGTAAGTACATTGAATGAACAGGATCAGACTTATAATCTTGCGGCGTATCTGATCGCACAGCTTGGGAAAAATTATAATAATGACGCAAATGAACGCATTTCAGGTAAAGAATTGTTAGGGCTTGCAATACGGCAGATACAGCGGCTGCAGTATTTAGCGGGCGGCATGGTTATCTTTTTGGAGGCAGCGGATGAGGAAAGGCTTTTGTCTTTCTATCGTGAGAACGGTTTTCAGCAGTTCGATACAAGACTGACAGATTCCTCCAAAGGGGAGCCGCATGAGCTGATACAGTTATTAAAACTGTTGTAACGAAAAATTTTATAGTAAAAGTAACTTCAGGTGCATGGTAGAGAAAAAATCAATACCATGCACTTTTTTTGTTTTCGGGATACCGTCTTGTAAATATTCAGGGCGGTATTTTTGTGTGGAAAAAGGAAAGGAAAATCAAATATGGCAGACGTAAAAACAGAAAAACAGAAAGTAAAGGAGATCACTGACAAGCTGGAGGAAGGGTTAAAAGAACTTTTTGAGAGCGGGAAGTACAAAAACTACCTCTCCACCATGTCTAAATTCCATAATTACAGTGTCAACAACACGCTCCTGATAGCCTTACAGCGCCCTGACGCCAGTCTGGTCGCAGGGTACCAGGCATGGCAGAAAAATTTCAACCGCCATGTAAACAAGGGGGAGAAGGGAATCCGTATCCTTGCCCCTGCCCCTTACAAGATCAAAGAGGAACGGGATAAGTTAGACCCTGTGACCGGGGAGATCATGCTTGACCAGGACGGGATGCCGCAGACGGAGGAAGTGGAGATTAAAATCCCCGCTTTCCGTGCGGTATCAGTGTTTGATGTCAAGCAAACATCAGGAGAGCCAATCCCGGAACTGGAGGCAAAAGAGCTTCTCTCCACGGTGGAGGGGTATGAGGACTTTGTTAAGGCAGTCACCTATGTTGCTCCGGTTCCGATCAGCTTTGAGGATATACCCGGAGATTCCAAAGGTTTCTTCAGCCCCACAGAAAAACGGATTGCGGTGCAGGAGGGTATGAGCGAGAGCCAGACTTTAAAGACGATGGTGCATGAAACCGCCCATTCCATGCTGCATGATAAGGAAATCAATAAGGATATTCTTGCGCCCGCAAAGGACAAGGGTATTATGCAAAGATAGGAATATCGGAATGTGGAAAGCCCCGGATGTGGAGTGGATACGCATGATGAAGCAATGGGCGGGAAAATCGTGCCGCCTTTTATGGGAGGTGCGGTATAACCGTTCTTAATCCGGGAGGAAAGAGCAGCCATGCTACCTGTGAAGCCGTGAACAAAGTAAGCGGTGGAGGGACGGGCTGTAGTCAGGAACAGAAACAAAATCATATTCAATAAACACGCATAGGTTCGAGTAGGACTAAGAAAGGCGAAAATCCAAACGAAAGTGGGGATAAGTAACCGACTATGGCAACAGGAAAGGCAAAGAAGAAAGATAAGTTAAGGCACGCCGAGTATTATGACTTTCAGGCAATTCAAGATAAGCTGTATGCCGACAGCAATAAAGGCAAAGTTTTCAAACATCTGGTTGAAATCATTGCATTACCCGAAAACATACGGCTGGCATACCGCAACATCAAGAAGAACCACGGGAGTACGACGCCCGGCACAGATGGAAAAACAATCACAGAATTATCAGCACTCTCTGATGAACAGCTTATATGCGCCGTACAGCGCAAATTAAACTGGTATGTCCCACAAAGCGTCCGGCGGGTAGAAATTCCGAAAGGAAATGACCCAATGAAGAAGCGCCCGCTCGAAATACCGACGATTATGGACAGGCTGATACAACAGTGCGTATTGCAGGTCATGGAGCCGATATGTGAGGCGAAATTCCATGACCACAGTTATGGATTCCGCCCTAACCGGAACCAACAGCACGCAATCGCCCAGGTTCACAAAAATATGCATAGAAGCAATCTCCACTATGTCGTAGACATAGACATTAAGGGGGTCTTTGACAACGTGAACCACGGAAAACTTCTGAAACAGTTCTGGACAATGGGAATCCATGACAAGAAGCTGCTTAGTATTATATCAGCTATGCTAAAAGCGGAGGTGGCCGGGATAGGATTCCCGGAGGTCGGTACGCAGCAGGGAGGTATTATCTCTCCCCTGCTGTCCAATGTAGTTCTAAACGAATTGGATTGGTGGCTTGCCAGCCAATGGGAAGAAATACCAACGGAATTTCCTTACAAGGAGTCCGTCAATTACAACGGAAGTGTCAGCAAAAGCCATAAGTTCGCCGCATTGCGCAGGACAAGGCTCAAAGAGGTCACCTGCATCTGATACGCTGATGATTTTAAGATATTTACGAACAGTTATCAAAGCGCGGTGAAGCTGTTCCACGCAACCCAAAGCTGGCTCCATGAAAGGCTCTCGCTTGAAATCAGCCCAGAAAAATCAAAGGTGATAAACCTGAAAGAACAGTATTCAGAGTTTCTTGGCTTTAAGCTAAAGGTTATCCCTCGTGGGAAACGGAGCAATGGGAATACCAAATATGTAGTGGAAAGCCATATCAGAGAGAAATCTATTGCGAAAATAAAACCAAACCTAAAACGACTGATTTATGACATTGAGTTCCCGTCACAAGGCAGGCGTACTGAATATCAAGCGATTTGTCGCTACAACGCTTATGTAATGGGAATCCATGAATATTACCAATTAGCCACAAAGGTCTGCGATGACCTTGCACCATTCGCCTTATCTGTCCACAAGAGCCTGCGGGCAAGACTGAAAAAACGTGTAAAAACTGTAAAACAGGTCAGGAAAAGGAAGATTCCATGTGAAGTATCGAAAGTTATCAGGGAACGGTACGGAAAAAGCAGACAGCTCCGATATGTAGCCGGACACGCAGTTGTCCCGATTGGTTACATACGGCACAAGCCCCCGAAGTCCATGAAGCGCAAAATCAATTCCTATACGCCGGAGGGCAGGGCCGAAATCCATAAGAATCTGGACAGAATCGACATGGCGGTTCTTCACTACCTGATGAGGAACCCGGTTCTGTACCGTTCTATCGAATACAACGATAACAGGCTTTCGCTGTATTCGGCTCAAATGGGAAAATGCGCTGTGTCTGGCAGGGCGCTTTCGATTGGTGATATTCACTGCCATCACAAAGTGCCACGGCACTTAGGCGGTAAAGACAACTATCAGAATCTGATACTGGTATGCGAAGATATGCATCGCTTAATCCATGCCACAAACCCTGATATTACCAAGAAATATATGGAAATCTTTAAACTTGACCAAAAGCAGAAAGAAAAACTCAGCAAGTTAAGAAGCCTTATCCACGTTGAGAGTTATTGAGATGAAATAAAATCTGTTCCTGATGGAAAGCCGGGTGAGCTGAAAGGTTCACGCCCGGTTTAGGGCGGGGGAAAATCCAGAGATAACATCAAAGGATTACCTATCGCTGTTCAAGGAGCTGCGTGACCTGACAAGCTATGACGAGTTGGGGTTGGATATGATCGGGGATGAAAAGACAGCGTTGTTTGTCATTATCTTCGATACCGATGACACGTTCAATTTTATCGTGTCTATCATGTATACGCAGCTTTTCAACCTGCTCTGTGACAGGGCGGACGATGTGTATCATGGGAGGCTGCCCGTCCATGTGCGCTGCTTACTCGATGAGTTTGCAAATATCGGGCAGATACCAAAGTTTGAGAAGCTGATTGCCACAATCCGGAGCCGGAAATATCGGCTTCCATTATCTTGCAGTCGAAGTCGCAGCTTAAAGCGATTTATAAGGACAACGCCGACACCATTGAAGGGAATTGTGATACCACCTTATTCCTCGGAGGGAAGGAAAAGACCACTTTAAAAGAGATGGCGGAAATTTTGGGTAAGGAAACGATAGTGCGCCCGTTAGGGTGTATGCCATAAACCGCCTTTAGCAAGCGGTAGACAAAGATATCAAAGAAAGGAAGGTGAAAATTTACGGTCTATCATTCCACGACTTATCCGTGAGGGGAAACCCTCTGGGGAGTGTAGCATGTCGTTGTTATAGTGTTCTTTACTATAACTGGCATAGAATGGCGTAATCTTCTAACCGTCATTTTATGCGGGGATGAAAATCCGTGTATGAGGATGAAAGCTAAACTGCCTGATTGGTAGCCGGAGCCTGGGAGTATCTGGCCTACGTGCGAAAGAAGATGAAACGCATGGTGCTTTGGCGGCTGTCGCTCGATTGTCGGCAGGCGTGGGATATCCAAAGCAAGGCAAGCCTTAGATTAGGTTGAACGGCGAACGCCACATATCTACAAAGATTACCGACAACACGGAACGCTATGTATGGCATATGCTACCGGGGATGACCTAAACCCGCCCATTTGCGGGCATGGTTACACAGCTCCCATAGTAGCCCGTGGACTCTGGATTTACAGGGATAGCCGTAAAAGCGGAAGCGGGAGAGCCGCCCACATGACGAAGGGGAGCAGTATGCTTTTAATACAAACAAGAGAGGAAGGTGCGTGAGGCATCATGAGAAATCCAACTGATGTATTAAATAGCCTGAACAAACAGTCTAAAGATTTATCGTATAGGTTCCAAAGGCTTTACCGGAACTTGTACAACCCGGAGTTTTACCTGTTGGCATACAGGAATATCTACGCCAATGAGGGGAGCATGACGCCGGGTGTGGATGGAGAAACACTGGACGGGATGGGCAGTCCGAGAATAGAGCGTATCATCAGCGCATTGAAAGACCGTTCCTACCGCCCAAAACCTGCACGGCGTACATATATTGCGAAGAAAAACAGCAGTAAAAAGCGTCCGCTTGGGATTCCTTCCGGGGATGACAAGCTGGTGCAGGAAGTAGTCAGAATGATATTGGAAAGTATTTATGAACACACTTTCTCCGATTATTCCCACGGATTCCGCTCGAAAAGGAGCTGTCATACAGCCCTGGAACAGATACAGCGGACATTCGCCAGGGCAAACTGGTTTGTGGAAGGGGATTCCAGGCATGTTTTGACAGCTTTGACCACCACGTGCTGATTGATATCCTGCGCAGGCGCATTGATGATGAAGCATTTATCTCATTGATGTGGAAATTCCTGAAAGCCGGATATATGGAACAATGGCAGTACAACAGGACATACTGCGGCACTCCGCAGGGTTCTGGCATCAGTCCCGTTCTGGCAAATATTTATCTGCATGAACTGGATATGTACGTGGAGGAATACAAGGCAGGCTTTATAAAAGGAAACCGGGCAAGCCGCAAAGTGAACCCGGAATACGCCAGACGGAACCGTGAGGTGCAGAGGTTTATGCGCCAGAACAGGGAAGTATGGGACAGCCTTAGCGAAGCCGAAAAGAAAGAACGTGCCGGGGAATTACGCAGACTGCGGGAGAAACAGAGGGAAATCCCGTCTAAGCAGTT
Organism: Lachnospiraceae bacterium JLR.KK002; assembly: GCA_036941025.1. Classification (NCBI taxonomy): domain Bacteria; kingdom Bacillati; phylum Bacillota; class Clostridia; order Lachnospirales; family Lachnospiraceae; species Lachnospiraceae bacterium JLR.KK002. The sequence goes on along the minus strand of JAYMNP010000001.1, from coordinate 3,268,529 downwards.
TCGGGATGAAACTTACAAAAATCTGCAATACGTCCGTTATGCGGATGATTTTATCATAAGCATTATCGGGAGCAAAAAGGACGCTGAAGCCTTAAAAGCAGATTTAGCCGTGTTCCTCAAAGAAAAACTGAACCTTACGCTGTCAGTGGAAAAAACCAAAATCACCCATGCAACTGGCCGGGCGAGGTTTCTTGGCTACGATATTTCAATTTCAAAAAGTCAGGAAGTCACAAAACGCCAGGGCAGGAAAGTGAAAGGATACAGCGGCGCAGTGAAACTATATATGCCGCATGAGAAATGGGAATCGAAACTATTGGAGTATGGTGCAATCCGTATTAAGAAAGACAAAGTTACACACAAAGAGCATTGGAAAGCCATCCACAGACCACAGCTTATTAACCGCAAAGACATTGAAATTCTGTCAAAGTACAACTCTGAAATCAGAGGTTTGTACAACTATTACTCACTGGCATGTAATGTATGCGCAATGAGCAAGTTTGCGGGTTTGATGCATTACAGTATGCTGAAAACATTCGCAAATAAATACCGCACAAAGACCAGAAAGATTAAGAAGAAATATTTTAGGGATGGACGGTTTACAGTCATTTACAAGACAAAAAGCGGTATGAAAGAGAGCGTATTTTACAGGGGGCCTTTTATCCGCAAGGATAAGCCCAAGGTGCCGCAGGCAGATATTCTTCCAGCTTACAAGCGGTATGACAGACCAAACCGCATAGCGGCGAAACTGCGCTCGAAAACCTGTGAACTCTGCGGACAGTATACAAATGATGTGGAGATTCATCAGGTAAAACGGCTGAAAAGCCTTAGCGGTGAATATGAGTGGGAAAAAGTTATGCTAAAGAACCGCAGGAAAACGCTGGCAGTATGCCCGGCGTGCCACCGTGAGATACACGGAAAAGACTGATTCGTTAGTTGACGGCATATGGAGAGCCGTGTGCATCGAGAGGTGCCCGCACGGCTCGGGAGGGAGCGTCCACGAGGCGCTTACCTCATGACCTTTACAATACCTCTGACACAAGGGGTACGTCGCAGTCCTACGGTTTAAATTATCAAAAGACCGGAAAAGATATGCCATACTTATTCGTGAAGAGTTGGCTGTCCAAAACAAAAATAAGCAGAACAGGGACACGATCAGCCGGCAATTCAGCTAATCATGTCTTTTTTATTTCTTTTAATCTGGTACAATTCTGTATGTCTGAAAAAGTAAGGTAAGGGAATAATGGGTTGAATCAACCAAACGAAAGTATGTCAGGAGGAAAGGCATGGGTGAACTAAAGGAACGGATAACGGAAAATGGTATTGATTATATACTGGTAGGGGATTATTATATGCCTGATTTGAAACTGCCGGAAGAAAACCGTTCGATTGGGTATTTTGGTCGGCTGCATCGGGATTACCTGAAGCAGAAACATTCCGCACGTTATACAGCATTATTACTGACTTGTGAATTGTGGACTTACCTTGCCGATTTGAACGAGCAGGCAGAGAAACGGTTAGATATTATTATGGAGCAGATGAAAGCTGCAGAAGGAGTGACCGAGGAACTAAAGGCTAAAAATCAGTGGGAATGGATTCAGAAAATGAACAGTATCCGGTATCGGGCAGAGGAAATAGTAAAAAATGAGATGATTTATATTTAAATCATGGAGGCAAAAGCAATATGGAAAAGAAAATTTATATCACAGAGGAAGAACAGGCAAAGTGCCAAAAGGTGGCTGATGCGTTTACGGAGCTGTACGAAATGGCAGATATTGTAGTGGTTGATGTGGGCAGATACGGTTTTGTGATGTTGAAATACTATATGCCGCCGCATGGCTTTGAGGAAGATGAAACTTTTACGGACAGCAGGACATTGTTTGATGCTCTCTGGCAGGAGTGGCTTCATACAATGCTGTATTTGGCGGCAAAGGAAATGCAGTTAAATGACATTCTTTATGAGGACGTATTCAGTTACTTATCAAAAGAAAAACAGTCGGCAATTATCGGTAGCTTTTCTCATGCAAACAAGGTACTTAGAAAACGCAGATATAAAAGGATGAAAGGAATGGGATGAATTTCATCGGCGTAGTAGCATAATGTCAATTATAAAATGTATTATTTAGCCTGGGCATTAATGGAAACTGGTAGGCATCGTAATTCATATTGAGGATTTTCTGAATTATATTCAGGAGTAAATAGTTCTGCCTCAATAATAATTTTATTCTTTCCAGTCAGTTCCGGAAAAATATCGTTATATTCAAAAAAGGACTCTTTTGCTACGGTCATACAAAAATATTCAGACGGTGGGATTTGGATAATGTTATCCGGCAACTGGCTTGTACCGCTGATAATATCTACAGTAATATAATTATAGATGGTATCACAGTTTTCTTTGCAGATAATCAGCCTGCCTGTATCATAAGTTGTTATAACTCCCTGTTTTTCCATATCACAGATTTTCGGATAAAAATATAAAAGCCGTTCGGATTTATTTTCAAAAGCCTGATAGGGTTCAATCCATAAATTAACAGCAGACATCCGGCATCGTATAACGCCATGTTCCTGAAGGACTTTTTCGCAGCGTTTTGTTTCGCCCTGCATCTGGTCAAGGCGTGCAAGACGGTTTTTAATCTGCTGGTATTTCTGTTCTGCAAGGCGGCTTCCGTCCTCAAATAATTTATTATAATACAGATGGCTGTTGGCTTCATCATAGTATTCGTGAAACCGTTTTAGCGGGATACCGAGGTCTATACAAAGCTGGATTGCATCAACCAGTATGATTTGGGACGGGCTGTAATAACGGTAACCGCTTTCAGCAATGAGTACGGGTTTCAGTATTCCTAACTGATCGTAGTAACGCAGACATTTCACATTGATTTTTGCCAGTTTTGAAAATTCACCTATAGAAAATAAATTTCGGTTCATAAATATACAAATTCTCCTTTTAAATTTCCCATAATGAGAAAGTTTTCGCAAATCATTATATATACTGCAATGGAATATGTCAATAAAGTTTGGTTTATGGTTAAAAAAATAAAATATTGCTGAAAAAGGATATCATCTGTTGACTCTCCTATAATAGGATAGTTTATTCTGATAGGGAGAGGAGTGATAGTTTGACAGATACATTACAGATTATAATCTTTTATCTCGGAACAGAATGTTTTGGATTGGATATTAAAGGTGTAAATTGGGTGGTTACGGGGAAAGCAGAACAGGGTACAAAAATGGAAGCGAAAGCGGACAGACGGACAGTGACTCTGAATAATGAAGTGATACCAGTTTTGAACCTGTATAAAAAATTACATATTAAGCCTTTGAAAGAAAATAGTAATTTTTTTTGATTCTTCCTGATGCTAAAGGCAGTTTTATAGCAATTACTGTTGATAAAGTGGAAAAAAGCTGTCCGATACCGTTTGAATGTATAAAACCGGTGCCACTGGTTTTAAGGAATTCAAAAACGCAGTATTTGGAAGAAATTGTGAGCTTGGAAGGCAGACTTATATTGATGGTTTCTAAAGAATGGCTGTTTCAGATAACAAGGTAAAGCATAGTAATATTTTATTTTGCATAAAAAGAACGAACAGCTATTGACTCTCCTACGGTGGGATAGTTTATAATCTTATATTGGCGGCAAATTTTAGAAATTGGAGGAATGACATATGAAACATAAAATTATTACAATCAGCCGTGAGTTTGGCAGCGGGGGACGTGAATTAGGAAAGCGGCTGTCTGACCAGCTTGGTGTTCCCTATTTTGACAGGGAGATTTTGGAAGAACTTTCCAAACGGCTTAGTATGGAGGAAGATTATATTGAGAAGATTACGGAAAAATATCCTTTTGGCATTACGCTGCACTTTAACCGCAGTATCAGCACTTTTTCACAGGTCACACAGGGATATACGGAAATCCTTGGCATTCAGCATAAGCTGCTGAAAGAAATTGCAGGGCGGGAAAGCTGTATCATTGTAGGGCGTGGTGCAAATGTTATTTTGGAGGAATATGAACCGTTTAATATTTTTGTGTATGCAGATGCAGAGTCAAAAGTAAAACGCTGTAAAGAACGTGCTGCCGAAACAGAAGTAATATCCGAAAAAGTGTTTCTGCTCCAAATGAAAGAGATTGACCGTGCAAGGGCAAAAACGCAGGAGCTTTTTTCTTCCAGCAAATGGGGGGAGAAAAGCGGGTATCATCTCTGTGTCAATACAAGCTGGCAGGAAATTAAAAACCTGACTCCGGCTGTTGCGTCCTATATTACTGCATGGTTTGAAGGGAGAAATTTATGAGAATACAGTTATCTGACCATTTTACCTATAAACGGCTCGTGCGTTTTGTAATGCCGTCCATATGTATGAATGTTTTTTCAGCGTTATACTACATAGTAGACGGCTTTTTTGTTTCCAATTTTGTAGGGAAAACGCCTTTTGCGGCAATTAATCTTATCTTCCCGCTCCTTATGGCTATCAGTACGATAGGGTTTATGATTGGTTCGGGTGGAAGCGCAGTCATATCCAAAACATTAGGGGAGGGAGAACAAGAGAAAGCAAACCAGTATTTTCCCTTATGATTTACTTTATTATCATTATAAGCACGATAATTGCCATATTTGGAGCGATATTTATCCGCCCTATTATGTCTATGTTCGGTGTAGATGGAGAAATTCTTGAATATGGTATTCTCTATGGCAGGATTATGTTTATTACACTTCCGGCTTTTATCCTGCAATATACATACCAGTGCTTTTTTGTCGCAGCAGAAAAACCAAACCTTAGTCTTGTGTTTATGGTGGCATCAGGGGTTACCCATGTTGCGCTGGACTGGATATTCATTGCCATTTTCGACTGGGGTATTTTGGGGGCGGCTTATGCCTGTGCTGTCGGACAGATTATTGGCGGGGTTGGACCTCTGATTTATTTTGCAAGAAAAAACAGCAGCCTGCTCAGGCTGACAAAAACAAAGTTCTATGGAAAAGTCCTTTGGAAAACCTGCACAAACGGTTCTTCTGAAATGGTAACAAACCTTTCTACCTCTGTTATGAACATGATTTATAATTTCCAGCTTTTACGAATTGCAGGGGAAGATGGCGTTGTTGCATATGGTGTTATCATGTATATCTATGTGATATTTACAGGCGTGTTTTTCGGATATTCTATTGGCAGCTCACCAATTGTAGGCTATCACTATGGCGCAGGCAATACAGACGAATTAAAGAATATGTTCAAAAAAGGGATTGTTTTGATGGCGGTTTTAGGTGTAGGAATGTTAGCTGCTGCAGAAATTTTGAATGTTCCACTCGTTCGGACTTTTACAAGTTATGATGAAGAACTGTTCCGCATGACATCAAGGGGATTTCGAATTTATTCATGTTCGTTCCTGTTTATGGGATTTAACATTTGGGCGTCCGGATTCTTTACAGCTTTAAACAATGGGGCAGTTTCGGCGGCAATCTCTTTTGTAAGGACTTTTGTTTTTCAGATAGCAGCTATTTTCATTTTGCCGCTCCTAATTGGAATTGACGGAATATGGTCTGCTATTGTGGCGGCGGAATTTATATCGGTGTTTATGTCCGTGGCTTTTTTATATGCATACAGAAAACGATATCAATACGTTTAAGCAATAAAAAGATTGTTTTTAGTATTGTTTTGTTAACGAAACTTTCTTCACAAAGCTGCTTTCGCTACATAGGTATATCTAAAAACAGCATATTTAAAAAGTGTAAAGGGAGTATACGAATAGCTGACAACAAGAGTATTCATGATAAGTGTGGCATAATGCCTGAAGAACAAAGAAAAGCAACATAATGAAAATGAAACAAAAAGTACATAAATACAAGATTAAGAAGGATTTCAAAATTAATAGCATACTGCACAAAAAAAGTGTATCGGAATGAGGCATAAAACTTCAATTACGATACACTTTTTAGTACCATATAAGTGGATTGTCAACACTTTTTCAGACAACTTTTTTAAGGTTGTTTTCCCTATATTGTACCGGTGTTTGATATCCTAAAGCGGAATGTATTCTGTGATGGTTATACCAGTTCACATAATCCCATAACTTCAATTTCAGCTCCTTCAGATCTGCAAATGTTTCATTCCATACGAATTCTGTTTTTATAATCTTAAATGTCGCTTCTGCTACGGCATTATCATAAGGGCATCCTTTATGGCTCAGGGAACGTTCTATATCAAATGCCTCCAGCAGTTCTTCGATTGTCTGGTTTTTGAATTCGTTTCCACGGTCAGTATGGAACAGGCGGATATCCTGCAGACTTCCTTCCACACTCTGGAATGCCTCTTTTACAAGTCCTGCCGTTTTATGCTCTCCGGCACTGTAGCCTATGATTTCCCTGTTAAAGAGGTCTACAAGTACACATATGTAATTCCAGTCTGTCCCTACCCTTACATATGTTAAATCGCTTATTACAACGTCCCTGTATTCCCTGTCCTGAAACTGACGGTCCAGGACATTTCCTGTTTTGGATTCGTTGCAGGTGTCTTTGTGCGGCTTAAATTGTGCGGTTGTGTAATTGGAAACCAGGCCTTCCTGCTTCATGATCCGTCCAGTCCGGCGTCTGGATACCTGTTTTCCTGTTTTCATCAGCTCCTCCTTTATTTTGCGTGTGCCGTAATTGTTACGGCTTGCTTTGAAAATTTCTGTGATTTCAGAGGAGAGCTCTGAATCGACGGGCGTTTGTTTTGCTTCGTAATAATAAGTGCTTCTGTTTACCTGCAGGACGCGGCACATTGCTGATACAGAGTATTTGTGGGCATTGGCCTTTATCACATTTACTTTCGTCCTGAGATCAGCGCCGCCTGTTTTAAAATATCGTTCTCCATCTTAAGCTGCTGGTTTTCCTTACGGAGTTTTAGCAGTTCTTCCTGCTCTGGTGTGCGGTTGTCCTTTTCGTGGAAAGAGCCGGAGTTTTCCGCCTGCTTTACCCATTTATCAAACAGGGAATGAGCAATATCGTATTCCCGGCAGATATCACATCTTCGTTTACCGGAATGGTATAAATCCACCAGCTGCTGTTTAAATTCATCTGTGTACTTACGAGGTTTTCTGTTCTGTTTTGATTCGGTCATATTGGCTGCTCCTTTTCTTACTGGTTTTATATTATATGACCTTAAAAAATCTGTCCAGTTTATTGTCTGTATAATGGGGTTAAAACCCTCGCCTTTAGGCGAAACCTTTAGGTAAACCCCATAGCTTCAAGTTTAGAAAAGGTGAAAACAGAGATACTAAACTTGAGGTGAAAGAAATGGAAAATTACAGAAAGTCAGCACATTGCACATACGATATCAAGTACCATTTAGTCTGGATAACAAAATATCGAAAACCAGTGATAACAGGAAAAATAGCGATAAGAACAAGAGAACTCATCAGAATCATCTGCCAGAGCAATGAAGTAGAAATACTGGCAGGACATGTTGGAAATGACCATATCCATCTGTTGGTATCCGTTCCGCCGCATTTGTCAGCGAGTAAGTTGGTACAGTATATAAAAGGGAATACGTCGCGAAAATTGCAGATGGAATATAAAGAATTAAATAAGCAATTCTGGGGTCAACACTTGTGGGCAAGAGGCTATTTTGTAGCAAGCAGTGGAAATGTAACAGATGAAATCATCAAGGAGTATATCAAGAATCAAGATCTGCAAGAGAGGAGCAATTCTGATAACTTTGAGATAGGATAAAAGTAATGGGATACCGATAACTTGCAGCATGCACAACTTTAGGCTGCTTTAGCAGCATGTTGAACCTACCGGCTTTAGCCGGTAGTGGTTCAGTGTAACCTATCCAGACACAGGAGGATATAGAACTGGGTGTCTACGCTTATTTGCAGTCTAAAATTGACGAGTATGGGATAAATATAGAGCTTGTTGATGCAGCAGTATCCGGAAGTCGGTGCAGAGGTTTGGAGGAAGCGGCTTCTGACCTTGACGTGGTGGTGGAGTACCGGGGAAGGGAAAGCGAAGATGACCTGTTCAATGCCTTTAACGAGGACGGTTTTACAATCGGCGGCGTTAAGGTAGACATCAATCCCATTACAGAGGGCAAGACCGGGACGCTTGGGGAGTATCTTCCGGGTGTGGAAGCCTGTCTTGCGGAAAAAAGAGCCGCCCTGCAGGAGAAAGCCGCAGAGCAGGCACAGGAGGAAAAACAGACGGTTGTCACCCTTACAGTGGCGGAGTGCGGGGAATTCCACAATTTCGGAGAGTACCATGAGGATATAGCGGGTGTGGAGGAAGCAATCGCCATTTTCAACCGGATACCGCCGGAGAGGATGAACGCTGTCCCAAGCATCGGCATCAATATCCATACAGAAGGGACAGAGAGCTATGAGGATACGCAGATGGATATTGTATCCGGAAGAATTGCGGATTTGGAGATTCTGGACTATGTGCCGGATATTACCGACAACCCGAAGGCGGTGGAGATCATTGCGGAGCTGATCGACAAGCTGCCGGACATCGAGGTGCGGGGTTCTCTGGAAAAGTGGCAGGCGGCTTTCCTTGCTGCGGAGATAGACCAGCTTTCCTGCAACTACAACACTGTTCAGTACAATCAGACCGTGGAGGACAGGGAAGCGCAGATAGCGAACATCACAGAGGACATCAGGAACGGGAATACCGGGTACCTGAATGATTTCCTCAAGGCGCTCATTTCAGACAGTATCCGGGAAGGCATGACGGACATTATCGGGAAAGGGACGGAGCCTGATGACAGTAAGGGCGTACAGACCGCAAGGAAGGCGAAGGAGCTGTTAGATAAGCTGGCGGAATACAAGCCGCTTGCAAAGATTGAGGAACTGGAAGAATGTAACTACAACATGATTGATAACGTCCTGAACAATGAGAAGCCGAAAGAGGAAAAAGAGAAGCATACAGGAAGGGCATGATTGCCGACATAAAGAACGTGATCCCCCATATACAGGACAGTGACATGGTGGAGCTTGCCGGACAGATCTTAGGGAAACTGGAAGCCATGAGCGATGCGGAATTTGCAGAGGTGGTATTGGAAGCGGCAGAGTGATTAACGCAAATCTTTTATAGCATTATTCGACATAACGTGCTATAATTCTCTTAGTCAGATTAGAGCAGGTAGGGATAGTCTGCGGTTGTCCTTTCTGGAAACGGAAAGGAGGTCGGTATGAACACACTTGAGATACTTACACTGCTGTTGGTCATTTTCGCAGCATTAACATACTTAGACAACAGAAACAACCGCAAGTAACGGAAAAGGCTATCTTCTACTGCAATAGAGGATAGCCTGTAATCCGTTTGCTTTTTTGAAATTGATTACTCGTTTCCGATTGCCAGCCGTTGGACGCTTCAATATCCTTCGGTTTCTAACCTGATTATAAACCAACACTGCGAATTTTGCAAGAGGGTTTAGGGAATGGGGGTGCTTCGGCACTCCTGTTTTTTTGGTGTGCCCGGTGGGCATACATTCTAACGGGTGAAAGTCCCCAATCCGCCCGGCAGTGGGAAGGATACAGCCAAAGCCAGGGGTGTCCATCGTGAGGTGGAATCTGAAGAAAGGATCAGGCAAAACTCTGGCTTGCTACATTTGAGGCTAAATACAGGGATAAGGTTGCCAAACAAACCAAAGTCCGATAACTGCACGAAACTGTAGTTAGCAGTTATGGAGTGAGTATAAGAGGGAAAGAGCGTGTGAGTACCCGGGGAGGTCTCGTGGACGCATCCAGTGCAATAAAATATTTGCGGAAGCGGTTGAAACAAGATTTATCACGAGAAGTCAGCAGAGGTCATAGTACCACTACGGTTGCAAACGTGGTGGGAAGGACTGAACTTTAGGAGATGTGAGTAAATGAATGTAACCAAAGATGGGTTTAAGGACAGACAACTTGATATGGAAGACTATCTGCAAATGGTATCTGCGGAACAGAAAGAGTATGCAGAAGTGTCCGTCTGTCAGCGGATTACTGAAAACAACGACATCATCACGGACTTTTGGACGGACAATCTACTGGAACTGATTTTGCGAAAAGACAACTGAAACAAAGCGTATAAAAGAGTGAAATCAAACAAAGGCAAAGGCGGGATTGACGGGATGCAGGTGGATGAACTTCTGCCCTGCCTGAAAGAAAACCAGAGCGAAATAATCCAGAAGATAAGGGAAGGAAAATATAAACCGAATCCAGTCCGCAGGGTAGAGATACCCAGGGAAGAAAAAGGCAGGGTCAGGAAACTGGGAATACCCACTGTTGTAGACCGCCTGGTTCAGCAGGCAGTCACCCAGGAACTGTCGCCGCTGTTTGAACCGCAGTTTTCAGAAAACAGTTATGGGTTCAGACCGGGAAGGAGCCAGCATGACGCATTGAGAGCCTGCAAAAAGAATGCAGAGGAAGGGTATGTATATGTGGTAAGCATGGATTTAGAGAAATTTTTTGATACGGTAAACCACAGCAAACTCATAGAGGTACTGTCACGGACAGTCAAGGACGGACGTGTGGTATCGCTGATACACAAATACCTGAACGCAGGAGTATTGCAGAACGGATTCTTTGAGAAAACGGAGGAAGGCGTGCCCACAGGGTGGACCGTTAAGCCCATTGTATGGAAATGTGATGCTGAATGAACTGGATAAGGAACTGGAACGCAGGGGACACCGATTCGTAAGGTATGCGGACGATGCGCTGATATTCTGCAAGAGCAGAAAGAGTGCGGAGAGGACGCTTGCGAACATAATCCCATTCATAGAGGGAGAATTATTCCTGAAAGTAAACCGGGCCAGGACAACAGTAACCCATGTCAGCAAAATAAAATATCCGGGATACGCATTTTACAGGAACAAAGGGGAGTGCAGATTCCGGGTACACCCTAAGAGTGCCAAAAAGATGAAAGGCAAGCTAAGGGAGATAACCCGGAAGAGCAAAGGGTGGAGTAACGACTACCGGCGACAGAAACTTGCGGAGTATGCCAGAGGGTGGATAAATTACTACAAACTTGCAGACATGAAAGGACTGATGTCGGAGACAGATGAATGGCTCCGGCGCAGAATACGTGCAATCTATTGGAAACAATGGAAAAAGGTGAAAACGAGGTACCGAAACCTAAGAGCGTTAAAGATTGAAGAATGGCAGGTGCATCAGATAGCCAACAGCCGGAAAGGTTACTGGAGGACAGCACAGATATTAAGAATTGCCCTTACCAATAAAGTAATAGCCAGGCTGGGATATATCTCCATGCTTGACTATTATCTAAAAGTATCGTGAAAACTATTGAACCGTTGTATACCGAACGGTACGTACAGTGGTGTGGGAGGTCGGCTGCTCAATTAATGGGTAGCCTCCTACCCGATTGTCTTGAACAATGGAGAGTTTCTCTGTATAATAAAACCATAGCAGACAGGGCATAGCTGATCTGCCAGATTGATCAGCAAAAGCCAGAACCGAGGTGATACGATGCAGGGTGAAACATTACAGGAAGAACCAAAAGGGAAAACAGCGGAGAAAAAGGAGGCGTTTGCAAAATATACGGCGAAAGACAGTGTTTTTTCAACGCTTTTTCGGGATAAGAAGTACCTGATACAGCTATACCATGCGCTCCACCCGGAGGATGCGGAGACGACGGAAGATGCGCTTACGGACATTACGATAAGAAATGTCCTCACGAATGGGATCTACAATGACCTGTGTTTCAGAGTTGGGGATAAAGTCATGTTCCTGGTCGAGCATCAATCTTCATGGACGATGAATATCATTATACGTGTGCTGATGTATTTAGCGCAGATTTACCACGATTACTTTGAGGAACAGGATGCAGACTTATACGGAAGTAAGAAAGTTCATGTACCAGAACCGGAATTATACATGATTTTTACAGGAGAGCGTACCGACAGGCCGGAAACGATTTCACTTTCCAAAGAATTTTTCGGTGGTAAGGAATGTGCCATTGAAATAAAGGTGAAAGTGCTTTATGGTGGCAAAGGCAATGACATTATCAGCCAGTATGTAAATTTTACAAAAGTATATAATGAACAGGTGAAACAGTATGGGAGAAGCCGGGAAGCTGTCACGGAAACTATCCGTATCTGTAAGGACAGTGACGTGCTCCGGGAGTTTTTGGCAGGCAGGGAAAAGGAGGTTATATCTATTATGATGGCTTTGTTTGATGAAGAAAAGATTATGCGTACCCATATAGCAAGCGAAAAGAAAGCAGCCTCAAAAGAGACTGCACGAAAAGCTGCGGAACAGATGTTGAGGTTGGGGAAATTGTCAGCAGAAGAAATTGCAGGCTGTTTTACGGAGTTGTCTGTGGAGGACATTCTGGAAATTGAAAAAGGATTGTTTCAAACGATATAATACTTGTCATCACGCAGATACAATGGAGAAAAATCAATAGAATCCCCGGCTGTGAATGGATATAGCCGGGGTTATTTACATGGAGGATACAGTGAAAGAATCAGAACTGATAGGGAAAGTACACTCTGCTGTCTACCACCAGTGCCAGAAGAGAGGATATGCTGCCCCGGCAGATGTACTGGTTGACGTAGGAGTGTTGCCAAAGCAGAAATATGAGGACTGGAGGTTCGGGAAAATACGGTATCTGGAAGCGGTCTGTACGTGTAATTTAAAGAAACTTTCATTTATCATGAAACAGATTCGCTCCTATGCGAAGAAATCAAATCTGAAACCGTCCTTCTGCTACTATAAACGATGGGGCGTGAAGAAAAGGCATGGGCATAAGCCGGTAATCCCCCTGCAGTTCAGTAAAAGTGGAAATCCAGAGATTGAAAAGGCATATGCAACACATTATGTGGATTCAGGATGGATAGAACAGTTGAAGAAAGAAAAGATGGAGAAAGCGGCAGCTGCAAACCAGGCTGAAATATCGGACGGAACACAAGATATGCCGATTAATATTCCTGACAGCAGAAGTGGGGCATAAAATGGGGAGGAAAGATGGGAAAAGAACCGGACAAAAAATATGAAACCATGAAGAAAATCATGGATGCTTTAGAGGATATTTTATGCTCCTGCCAGGGCAGGGGGCATATGTCCGTGTATGTTGACCTGGATTCCCTTGCGTTTTTCACAAGCCTGATTGCATACGGCCGGGTACAGGTAGAAAATTACAGGTACGACTATAATGATAATATCTGGGAGGATGAAGAAGCTGAATGGATTTATAGGGAGTTTGTCCCGCAGACAAGATGGCGTGTAGGGCAGCATACCCAGATAGAAGCGATACGGATGAACGCATTGAAGCAGCTTGCGTCCCTGGGTACGCCGACATATCAGGGACAGATTTATTATGCGGATACAGGCTCTGTCCTGATATGTGGGGAAATCCTGCCCTATGGGATTTTCCAGTTGTTTACAGATATGCCGGAAGTGAAGAAATTATATGTTTTCCCCTACCCGTTCCGGGAGGGATGGGAAAAGCCGCTCTATTCTTCTTTTGAGCCGACAGAATCGGCACTGGAGGAAATGCGAAAATATGTGGAGAGGAAATTGGAAGAAACACTCCGTATAATGAGAGAAACACCCTTCGGGTATCCCTCTATGCCATCCGGCAGTAAAGAGGAAAAAAGCGAAAGCATTAGCGTAGTAATCCCTAAATTGGATGGAGAAGATATTTTTTAAATATATCCGTTTTATTAGAAAATAACAGCCGCAGAATTTTCATATGGAATCCTGCGGCTGTTTTCCTGCCAGAATGATTAAGAAATGTCGGCGCTTTTCTGTTTTCCCGGCTGTCGGGTATGCGTCTGTCCTAAGATATTATCGACATTGGAGCAGACTGTATACAATTCATTTTGGTAATCCCGGTAGTAATGGTAGGTTTTCTGTACCTCTTTTTTCTGTTGGAGCAGCTTTTCCTTTTCTGCTTTCAATAGTTTCATGGAGGGGAGTTTCCCGTCTGCAGACTGCCCTTTCAGAAATTTCCGTGCGGATTCATAGAGTGCAATTTCCGTCGGATATTCCTGCCGGAACTGCCCTTTATTCTTTACTTTCATAAACTTTTGGTAAGCAGATTTATTGGCGAGGTACTGGCCTGTGTAATGGATTTGAACATTTACCTTCCGGAGATTATCTTCCACAGACTTTAAATCTTTTCTGGAAGAGGAAGCATGGTTCTTAATTTCTGAAAAAGAATCTTCCAGGGAATCCCTTGTATCATACCTATGTTCCTGTATATAAGCGACCGTCTTAGCCATCTCTTTCAGGTTGGAAGGTTTCACCTTGTTAGCGTAGGCGGATTCTGCTGTGCCTTTACGCAGTCCTGCAGATTAACCACCAGCCGCAGATCCGACTTGATAAACAGGATTGATACAGCTTCCTTCTGCAGTAGATTGGATGGATGGGGTGCAAATTTCTCCGATTCCGTATTATATTTTTCCACATCAACCGTTTTCTTTTTGTTTTCTTTACGTTCTGCATTTTCCTTAAACAGCTCCCGGAGGTAATCTTCTTCATAATGTGTACCGAGCGCCCTTCCCGTTATATATTTGTTCCGCTCCGGGGGGAGATAGCTGAACCTGCCACGGCTGACTTTCAGTTTGACATCATATTTTTCAAAAAGTAATTTCTGAAAATCTTCCTGGCTGCAGGAAACGGCTGCGGCATCTTCGATTGCAGAACGTAAGAAATCTTTCTGTGTTTGGAATACCGTTTTTCGTGGTGTAAGCCCGTCTGCACGGAGCTGTCTGTTACGTTCATCCAGTTTCTTTTGCCCCCTGCGCCCTGCATGGTATTCCCGGTCTGTGATTTTTTTCTCTGCAGGGGCAAGGAGGTCTACCTGATGCAGATGTTCCCGGCGGCATATATCCATAAGTGACTGCTTTAAGTGGATCAGGTAATCTTTGGTGACATGATGCTTATACCCGGCACGGGAATCGCAGGGGCGCTCCACATAATATTCTGCCATGCCACCTCGATTCCGCTGCGCTCCATCTCGGTGCGGCTGATCGCCGTATACAGAATTGTCCAAACATCCCTTAGCAAGTGAACTTGCACGGTCTGCTTGGACAGTTCTGTGCATGGCTTGACAGGTATCATATTTCCGCAAGCTGTTGATCACGATATGCACATGGATGTTGCCGCTTTCATTATGCCCATCCATGTGGGTGCAGACAAGAGCCTGATGTCCGGGGAAGTTCTTCTTTGTATATTCCATTCCAATCTGCTGTGCCTGTTCCCCGGTCAGTCCATTTTCTGCTGCGTCCTTTGGATCGAAGCTGATGATATAATGGTGGGATTTGATTTCATCATAGGATTCGTTTTTGTGGTGCAGGGCGTTCAGTTCCCTGCACTCCATGTCGAACGTGAACGGCTCACAGTTTATGCCGTCCATGATATATTCCTTTCGTGGGATCAATTCACCATTTTCATCAAGTATCGGTTTGTTCGTACTTTCATCATACTGGAATATGAGATATCGTTGTGCTTCCCCATAGTCGGCATTTTTACTTGCTATGTGTTTCAGTATTGCCATCCAAACTACCTCCGGCGGCAGAGTGGAAATCTCCCGTCATCTTTAAGACTTCATACTTCATTTCATAAATTCTGGCCACGCTCTGGTCGATTGCCTTACGCATTTCCTGTGAGTGGATGCCGCCGCTGTTAAAATGTCTTGCAATCTGGTTTAAGTTGCTTCCGATTTTCCCAAACTTAGAAGGCTTCCACGCTTCGAAGAGCAAGATTCGCCTGTCATCATTGGAAGAGGAAGTCGGCATAAAGCTTTTTCACAGGGGGCAAGGAAAATCACTTTGACAAATGAAGGGATTCTGCTCAGGCGGCGGGCTGAGGAAATCCTGGCATTAGTTGATAAGGCGGAAAAAGAGCTGATTGAACAGGAAGAACTTGTAGATGGAAAGATTACGATCGGCTGCGGGGAACTGGCGGCAATGCAGCTTCTGCCGGATGTATTCCGGTCTTTCAACAAAAAACATCCGCTTGTCAGCTATGACCTTTATACTGCGAATGCAGATGAAGTAAAAGAGCAGATGGAAAAAGGGCTGATTGATATTGGCGTATTATTAGAACCGGTTGATATAGAAAAATTTGATTTTATTCGGCTGGAAAAAACAGAACGGTGGGTTGTCTTAATGCGTCCTGATGATCCATTGGCAGAGAAAGAAAGCGTATCAGCGGCAGATCTATGCGGGCATTCCATCATTCTCCCGCGGCGTTTAAATATACAGAGTGAACTTGCAAGCTGGTTTGGGGACCATTTCCAGAGCCTGCATATTTTATTTACGAGCAATTTGAATACCAACGGCGCCCTTGTGGTTCGGGGCGGCATGGGATATTCTTTGGTGATCGAGGGTGCGATGCCATTGTGGGATCAAAATGAAGTCACTTACCGCCCGTTATGCCCGGCGCTTTTTGCAAGCAGTGTCCTGGCATGGAAAAGAGGGCAGCCATTCAGCTTAGCGGTAACAAAATTTATAGAACATTTGAAAACAACCGATTTTTTACGCCAGGGAAATTCATAGAACTAAATAAGCACGATCCACGGATGCGTAAATATATGCTTTTAAGGCATAACCGGAGGGTACAAAACAAGTATTTGATAAGGATTACAACCCGTATTATAATGGGGGCATAGCAGAAAAGGCAGTAATCGTATTTTCTGTTATGCCCCTATTTTCGATAGGGATCTATTTATATCAGAAGGAGGGGAATCCGTGACGTTAGAAAGATGCAACGTGCAGATATGGACTTAGCATGGAAAAATTGCAGAGTTATGCAGAGGAAGGTTTTTTACATTGTCAGACAAGGCCAGACGGCAGTGTGAATTATGACGAAGAGGATTTTAAGAAAATCGGACAGATACAGTCACTCACAGCAATAGGGATGTCTCCGGAAAATCTACGGCTATTCTTTGACTTGCCTGAAAACAGCGCCCGGGGACGCGAAGGGAAAACGCGGATGCTGCGGAAATGCAGGGCAAGCCTGTTGGAAGAAATCCACAAAAAGCAGCAGATTCTGGATCGGATTGATTATTATATTTGTGAGCTGAAAAAATAAGGTGTTTTATGAGTTATCAATTTTATGTCCCGACGCGGACATTATTCGGCGCCGGTAAACTAAATGAACTTCACGCGCAGGAATTTCCTGGAAATAAGGCAATGGTCGTAATATCTAATCTGTAAGAGCCGGTATAAATTATTGTGTCATCTCGTCATCGCCCGTTTCATACACCCTGCGCACGTCCTTACGCCTGCCCCAGATCAAAAGCCAACTGGCAAGCATGGCGATGGCACCGCCGATCGTGACACACCAACGGTAGTCGAGAATTTCCCCAAAAAAGCCCATCATCAGGGAAAAAACGCTGGCTCCGGCGGTGATCAGTACGTCGTCAAAAGCATTGATACGAGACCGAAGTTTTTCGGGAATATAGCGCTGCACAGCTGCGCTTCGAAGAATTGCGCTGTTGCTCCCGAGGAATCCACAGATCCCACGGTTGACCAGCATCAGCGGATAGGGCAGCCAAAGCAGGCACATGTCCATAGATTCATAAACCTGATAGACAAAAAACACGAGGCCGTACTTCTTCTTATCAGGGATCTTGATTCGGTATTGCAGCGCACTGCCAATTGTCCGTCCGGCGAATTCTACCACGGAAAATGCTGAGTACATAGCGGCAGTGAAACCCGGAAAAGTGCGAAAGAATGCCACCAAAATGGGTGAAAAACCACTGGCAACACCGTTTGTAACTGCCATATATTCGTAGATACTGCGAAGACCACGCTCCTCCTTTAAGTACTGCACTGCCTCCCGTATATCACCAGCCCAAGCCTGTAGAGAGTATGGTGTACGGTGTTGTCGTTCTGTTTCGTCCAGATGGATAAAGCTCTCTGTGATGGCTGCTGCAAAAGAGAGACCACTTTGAGCAATCAAAATCCATGTGACGCCGAGCGTGTCCAGAAGAACAGCAGCCAACGGCGTCATGATGACCTTCAAAACCGGATAGAGCATGGAGGACACCGCGTAGCCTTTTTGCTCTGCGCCTTCCGGAATCAGTTCCGGATAGATGCTGGTGAATGCCAACTCATCCACCGCGCCAATGCAAGCCAGCAGCAAAGACACCGCAAGATAACCTACATAGGAAAAATTAAAAAATAGCAGCCACAGACCCATTCCGGCCAGCAATACAGCGTTTGCGATATCGCCTGCTACCAGAAATGATTTGCGGGGTAGCCGGTCCATGAACGGCGCAATCAAAACCGGGAGTAAAAGATGCGGAAGGAGCTGGATTGCTACAATCAGAGCCGAGGCCAATGTACTGCCAGTTTCATCAAATACCAAGAATGCTAATGCAAAACCGCCTGCGATTGCACCAACTGTGCCAATAGCTGATGCAAGAATCACTAAGCGGAAGTTCCGCGTCCATAGTTTCGCTTCTTTCATATGTATCACCTCTGCAAATAGTGTAGCAGTTCGGTGAGATAAATAATAGCCCGCATATTTGGGAAAGTTCCTCTGAATATGCGGGCTAAATTATGCTTTATAATGTTTTTTCAGGAAACTCCTCCAGCAGTTCGCAGGCTTTCTTATATTGCCTGGTTGCTTTATACCATTCCAGCACCCAAGGCAAGTGGAAGATTGCAAAGCCAGAGGGCAGTTCTCTTCGGAGGCGGGTAAAGCTTTCCAAAAGCAGCGTGCCATAATCCTCTCGTGGGAGATAGTCCGGGTGCTCTACGCGATACCGAACGAGAGAAAGAAGCTGCATGGCAAGGGAGCAATCCATCTCGTCGGTATCCATGCCTTCGGCCCGTTTCAATGTGCTGAGGGCCATCTCCCGCCGTCCGGTCTTTTCACAGCAGATCGCCAGCTTGTGCAGTGACATCAGTGAAGGCTGTTCCTGCCGGGAGAACCATGTGTAGGCATCCTCATAGCGTCCTGTCTCAATCCACGCCGATGCTGTGTTATAGCCAATGGCCCCAAGGGCTCTCTGATCTTGCAAATCCTCAGCCAGCCGCTGCGCCACCCGATATTGACGCTCCATGTTGGGAAGATCCTGCCGATTGCAATATGCGTTGCCGAGGAAGAGCTTCGCCTCCAGCATGATCCGCACCGCACCTTCCCTGCTTGCTAAGTCATAAGCAGTCTGCAGCGCGTCCACTGCGGATGAGTAGTTTCCGGCTTTATAGTCGGCCATGCCCAGCGTCAGGTAGGTATATGCGTTAGGCATGAGTTGCACCGCCTCAATTTCCCGCCCTTGTAATATCCGTTGCAGGGCTAATTGCCGTGTATCCATGCATGCTTCCAATGCAGTATCCAACGGCTTTTCGGAAGAAAGCAACGTCAGATCCAGCCACGCAGGAACAGCTCGATAGCGTTCTATGTCCTTTTCATGTAGCAGATGTCGTAGCTGATTAAACCTACCGTCAAACAGCAGCTCCCAACCCTGCATTGCTAATTCAGCAGCTTCTTTCTCAGTTCTTTGATCGCTTTTTAACTCAAGCCGCTCCAAGAGGAGACGCAAAACCTCTTCTGACGGATCTGCTTTGCCGGTTTCAATCTTGGACAGATACGATACTGTACAAATTCCTTTGCACAGCCCCGATTGACTCCAATTTCGCCGAAGCCGCTCACGATAAATGATATAGCCTAGGTAATTCATATAATTATAAACACCTTTCTTTGGAAGATTGATTATTTCAGCACTTTCCATCTCGGCTCCTGCTTGGAGCCGACACGCTGGATATATCCTTTGTCTCTTAAGGAATTCAACGCCCTCTGTACCGTTCTGACCGTTTTGGATATCTTGTCAGCGATTTCGCCGCGTGAAGAATCTGGCTTTTGCTTTAGAATAGCAAGAACAGCCATTTCTGTTCCGTTCAAAGTGACATCCAAAGTGACGCTGGGAATGTCACTTTGACGCTGCGGCCTATACAGGGTGAACTTGAAGCCAAGCTCATCGCTCTCGTAGGAAAAGCGGATTCCGGCATCCTTGCACAAACTGTTGATACGCTTAAAACCACTTCCGAACTGTTCGATCGACTTATTGAGATAAAGGATTTTGGCAATCGTGGCGTTTCGGATCACGGATTCGTAATTGCCCTTCATATAGTCTTCCGGCTTGTGATTGCTGGCATATTCGCCGGGTCTGTATATGGTGATCATTCCGGGATGAATACAAATCTCGTGATTCGTGCGGCTATTGTAAACCGCATGGGCAAAGCTGTTGGCCAAAACTTCTCTGATGACCGCCACGGGGATTTCCGGTATCTCAGTTCTCTCTGTGCCGATGATTTCGCTTCTCCACCGGATGTTTTTCAGTATGTAATCCTCAGCCGTTCCGAGAAGATTATAGATGTTATCCTCAAACAGCTTCATATCAAGGAAAGTGAGCTTTTCGTCCGTCGCAAATATGGCGGCTTTCAGCGTGACGGGATGCGTGCTTCCGAAAAGGTACTCACTCGCATTGTTGAGGTTGTCGCCATTGACAAGCCCATACCGCTTCAGGATGACCGGGCAAGTATATCTTCCCTCAGGTATTCTTCCGACGGAAACGGCTTTTTGCCAAAACGATTTGACAGTATTCTTATCGACCTGTTTCGCCGATGCGGTAGAGGGAGATTTTTCCCACTTTTCACGGTATTCGTTTGAAACGAAGAAGTTTTTCAGTTCTTCTGGCGTCACCTCTCGATCCTCGTCGGAGGTCCGAAGATAATACCTTCCAGCAGCGGAATACGGTGTATTATTACCGTTGAATTCTACCTTAATCAAATGTTTTCCGTCCAGAACGACTTCCTCAATGGCAGGATAGATCTGTGGCCGTATGCTTTCATATACGGATCGTGACACATCTCTGAGCGAGGATTCGGACACATCCTGACCGCAGATGTCACCATTAGGCTTTACACCAAAATAGAGCGTTCCGATCCCATGCTTATTCAGGATGGACGAAATAGAGATCATCGCCTCTTTCATTTCTCCTGTTGTCTTCTTGAATTCAAGTGTTTCTGTTTCTTTTCCTAAGTTCATATCCTGCCCCTCGCTTTCCGAAGTGACATTATCATACCACGTAGTGACATATTTGTCACTATAAAAATGTCAGTTCGATCGCAAAAATGGACAGCGGGGATTGCTCCCCGCCGCCCGGTTCATTATGCGTAGATCAGACTGTGATTTACGATCTCTATTGCCCTGTCCCGGATGTTGTTCATCCGTTGCACCCACAGCATTTGATCCTGCGCCTTGAGCTGTTCGGTGACGCCCTCACGCTCTGCCATCTGTTTTATCAGCAGGAGCATTTGCTCCGTCGCCTGCTCGTTGATGTCGTCAAGGTAGGTATTCAGCCTGCCGCTGGTCAGCAGTTTCGTGTACAGGGTTTTGCGCTCTGTTTTGATGAGAGGATTTCATAAAAGCCCTATAATCACTGGCGGATGCCTATGATTTCGGGGATTTCAGAATTCCTGTTTGCAGGGAAGAACAAATACATCGTCAAAGAATCAGATGTAAAGACGCAGAGCCGACAGACGCACAGAAGTATACAGGAACACATCATGTATTCTTTCAATGGTTTTTGCAAAGTCGTCATACGCTATGCAGCTTCAACCTATGGCGCGACAGGAACAGACGTGGCAAGGAGAAATTTCTTCTCTAACCGCAAGTAACGGAAAAGACTATCCTCTACTGCGAATAGGGGTCCGCCGCACAACAGTCGATGAAATCGTGAAACGGGTGAATATTCCAAAAGGAACTTTCTATCTCTTTTATAAATCAAAAGAATTACTTTTGGTTGAAGTTATCCAGGAACAGCAGGAAAATGTCAACCGCAGACTGTATCAGACCATTTCCGGCATTGCCAGTACAGAGTTGTCAGCAAAAAAGCTGACCGACGTGATATTTGAGTTCTATAAAATGACAGAGGAAATGCTGATTTTGAAATTGACAGATGTCAATGAAGTGGAATTGCTTGTGCGTAAGCTGCCACGGGAAATTGTGGAGGAGCATTTTCAGGACGATACAGATACGATTGAAAAAATGCTTACCCTGTTTCCTGTGAAAAAAGAAGTAGATATAAAAGTTCTCAGTGCCGCATTCCACGCAATTTATTTTGCAACGCTGCATAAGGCGGAGATTGGCGAGCAGTATGATGAAGCGTTGTATTCCCTGATTTATGGTGTGGTGACACAAATTATTTAAAGAGTCTGGCAACCGGCCGGACTTAAAACAGCCCCTAAATTGACTATATAGAGCGATTAAGTCAAATGGTATGAAGGTAGACATGATTACAGTAGAAAATCTTTCGTTTCGTTACACGAAAACCCCACTTATTTCCGGTATGAATTTTTCTGTTCCGGAGGGTGAAATTTTTGGATTTTCAGGACTATCCGGGGCAGGCAAAAGCACATTGCAGAAAATCCTGATTGGAATGTTGAGAACATATCAGGGCTCCTGTCTGGTAAATGGCATTGAGTGTAAAAATCGTACAAAGAATTTTTATGAGAATATAGGGGTTGATTTTGAATTTTCAACAATGTATGAAAAGTTGACGGCAAGAGAGAACTTGCAGTTTTTCTCATCATTATACGAAAAAGGCCGCGCCCGATGGATGAACTTTTGGAAACGGTAGGTTTGGAGCAGGATGCAGATAAACGTGTAGCCGATTATTCAAAGGGCATGAAATCTCGCTTAAATTTTATAAAAGCATTGCTGCATGACCCTGTCCTGCTCTGCCTTGACGAGCCGACCAGCGGGCTTGACCCCGCAAACAGCCGCAGGATGAAAAATATAATTTTAGAGGAAAAGGCAAAAGGGAAAACCATTCTTCTGACGACGCATAATATGCAGGACGCAGCCGAGCTTTCGACAGGGTAGCGTTTATTGTAAACGGTAAAATATGCGCCCTTGACAGCCCGCACAATCTGATTATGTCAAAAGGAGCGGCAACCGTAACTTATACATGGGTTGAGAATGGGGAGCACAGTGCAGGCTGCCCTTTGGAACAAATATCTTCTGATGAGCGGCTGAAAAGGCTGATAGCTGAAAACCGTCTGCAATCCATCCACAGCAGTGAGCCAACCTTAAATGACATTTTTATGGATATTACAGGGAGGACGCTGTTATGAGGTTGAAAAAGCTGTTTTTACTGGATATGCGCTTTCAGGCAAAATATGGTTTTTACTTTTTATATGCAGCGTTGACTGTAATCTATATAACAGTACTGTTTGCGCTTCCCGAAAACTGGAAAGAAAAAGCTGCCGCAATTTTAATCTTTTCCGACCCCGCGTCCATGGGGCTGTTCTTCATGGGAGCGATTGTCCTTTTGGAAAAGAGCCGGCATACAACATGTGAATTGGCAGTTTCTCCTGTCCATGCGGCAGAATATGTGATTGCTAAAGTTTGTTCATTGTCTGCCATTTCACTTGTTGTAGCAGCTATTTTAGCGTTAGCCGCAGATGCGAATCATTTGCACATTGTACTTTTTGGCACGTTTCTATCCGGTGTTATATTTACATTATCTGGAATAATCGTTGCAAGAAAAATTACAGGCCTTAACCAGTTTATATTGTGGACTGTGCCAATCGAAGCCGTTTGCTTTGTTCCTGCAATTTTGCATTTATTTAAAATTACTCCTGCATGGTGCAGGTATTATCCTGTCAATGTCTGTATGGATATGGTTTCAGGGCATTCTTCGTCCGCAACAGGTTTTTTGGGCGTGGTGGCAATGATGGTAATTCTATTTGTGATTTCAGGATTTTGTGTTTCGAAAATGTGGGATAGCATGGGAGGTGTAAAGCTATGAAAGCAATTAGATTGAGCTTTTTCCAAATGGTGGCAGCCATGCGGCGGGACATGATGTTGTCTGTATCTTGTTTTGCGCCAGTCCTTGCAGGCATTTTCTTTCGGTTTGCCATACCTTCAATAGAAGCTGCTTTGACAGACAGTCTTCATATGAATGCAATTATTTCTCCCTGTTACAAATTGGTTGACATCCTGTTTGCAATGCTGTCGTCCACTATGTTCTGTTTTGTTTCAGCAATGATTTCTTTAGAGGAAAGGGATGAAAAGACAGACGTCTATTTATTCATCACGCCTTTAAGAAAAACAGGATACATAGTTGCACGGTTTGGTGTGCCTTCTGTCATTGCATTTTTTACGACTATTATTCTGCTGCCTGCTTTTAAACTGACGCCCCTTTCTTCGATTACCATTTTATTGCTGGCGGCAGGAGGAACCTTGCAGGGCATGATTGTTGCATTACTTGTACTGACGTTTTCATCAAATAAGCTGGAGGGTATGGCAGTAACGAAGCTATCTACGCTGACTGTTTTTGGTGCAGTTATCCCGTTTTTCATTAAATCAGATATACAGTATGTAATATCTCCGCTACCCTCTTTTTGGATTGGAAAAGCGATTTTAGAGAATATACCTCTTTATATGCTTCCCGCATTTGTTTTATCTGCTATGTGGATTTGCTTTTTGTTTAAACGGTATTTGTGTAAAATCCGGTAAGAAATAAGCATCTGTTTTATGAAAGAAAAAGATTTTTATGTTACAATATCCTGCTATTCGGCTATTTTGAAGCGGTACTTTAGTCGGAACAGAAAGGTCTTGATAAAAGTATGTATAAATACTATAATGGCATTTAGTATGAGGAAACAGGGAGGGAGAACTATGCCTGCAGATGAACAGAAATTATGGACAGTATGGGGAAAGTCAGATGGACTGTACAATTCCTGGGCAGCTTCCAGGAATATAAATTATTATCTTCTGCTTGTGCTGTATGCTCTGGAAGGACAGAAGGCAATGACACAGAAGAAAATCTGTATCTGTACCGGACTGACCAAGCAGACGGTCAACAGTGTGATTCGCTCTTTGAAGAAAGACGAATATATTGAACTGGTTCCCGGCACTGAGGACCGGAGGGAAAAGCAGATTGCATTAACCGGGAAAGGCATTGCTTATTCCAGAGAACTTTTAACACCGTTGCTGGAACTGGAACACCGGGTATTTCAGATTATGGGAAACGACAAAGTGCAGCAAATGGTTGACAATATCGCATTGTTTAATACGGTATTTGAGAAAGAAATGGAAAAGGATATGTGAGGCTGGAGGTGAACATATATGTGGTTTCTATTTGCAATACTGTCTGCGGTGTTTGCGGCGTTAACGTCCATACTGGCTAAAATTGGAATAGAAGGCGTTAATTCGAATCTTGCCACAGCAATACGTACCGTGGTGGTTCTTGTCATGGCATGGGGAATGGTATTTCTGACGAATGCCCATAGCGGCATAACAGAAATCAGTAAAAAAAGCTGGATTTTCCTGATTCTTTCCGGACTGGCAACCGGAGCGTCCTGGCTCTGCTATTACCGGGCATTGCAGGTGGGGAAGGCCTCTCAGGTGGTTCCTGTTGATAAACTGAGTGTGGTGATTACCCTTTTACTGGCGTTTATTTTCCTTCATGAAGAAGTTACGGTCAGGTCTCTGGCAGGCTGTATACTAATCGGTGCAGGGACATTATGTATGGTTTTATAATTTGCTTTAAAGCTGCATATTTCTTTTACACAGTACCGCAATGGGGCTGTCGGGAAAAGGCAAATTTCATTTTCCGGCAGCTCCATTTTTTCTTGACATTTAGTCCGTACATATACTATAATGAATATAGTACATGTACGGACTAAAATAAAGGAGCAGTAAAATATATGAGTAATACAAAAACGTTTTTTCAGTATGTGATACCTTCTGTATTATCCTTTACATTGTCAGGGATTTATTCGATTGTAGACGGTTTTTTTGTGGGGAACAGTATCGGTGATATGGGGCTTTCAGCCATAAATATCGCTTATCCGATTGTGGCAGTTATCCAGGCATCGGGGACCGGAATCGGTATGGGCGGAGCAATTTATTATTCCATCAGTAAAGCGGAACAGAAAGACGCTCAGGCAAAAGAATTTACGGCAGGCGCGTTATGGCTTCTGATGATTTCGAGTATTATCCTGACAGTTTCCACCTTCTTTCTGAACAGTTCCCTTTTAAGGCTGTTAGGAGCAGACGGGCAGCTTCTTTCTATGGGGGAAGAATATATTGCTGTGATTGCTGCAGGAGCAGCTCTGCAGGTAATCGGTACGGGGCTGGTGCCCTTTATCCGCAATCACGGAGGCGCCTTTTATGCAATGGTTTCCATGATTGCAGGTTTTGTTACGAATATCATTCTGGATTATGTGTTTGTGTGGATACTGGGACAGGGAGTAGCAGGTGCGGCATGGGCTACCGTTATCGGGCAGGGGGTTACCATGCTGACTGCCCTGGTTTATTTATTGAGGAAAAAACAGTTCACATTATGTATTTCTTTTTCAAAAACGGGAAAGGTGTGGGCTTCCATCATTAAAGTTGGAATTGCGCCTTTTGGACTTGCCATGTCGCCCAATATATCGCTGATGATTATCAACCGTTTTTCTGCTTTCTATGGAGGAGAAAAGGCAATCGCAACTTATGCGTGTATTGCGTATGTGATTTGTATTATTTATCTGATATTACAGGGAGTAGGCGATGGAAGCCAGCCCCTGCTCAGCCGGTGTTACGGCGAAAGGAACTGGAGTGAACTGAAATTTGTGCGGAAATCAGCGTATGGCTTTGCATTTGCATTGTCCGTGGCCGGCTGTATCGTTATGTATCTGACCAGAGGAAGCCTGGGAGCATTATTTGGAGCTTCTCATGAAGTAAACAGAGAGATTGCCGAAATTATGCCTGTTTTTCTGATTTCTGTACCCTTTGTGGCTGTTCTCAGAATTACTACGACAAGTTTTTATGCAACGGAAAAAAGCGCGTTTTCCTATATTCTGACTTTTACAGAGCCATTGTTTATGCTGGTGCTGATGCTTGTTTTACCGCCGCTGTTCGGCGGCCAGATTATGATTTGGTGGAGTACGGTGTTTGCAAGGATTTTATCTGCTCTTTTGGCATTAATTCTGAAACATCATGTGGATAATACCTGTGATAAACAGATATAAAATTCTTCCGGATATTTTTAAAATTCATGTGTCTGAAGCAGCGGCGTGTGGTAAAATATGCAGTAGAGACAGAAGAAAACACACGGAGGAAGAAGCCATGAAATACGATTTTACTTCAGTTATGGACCGCTGCGGCAGAGACGCCATTGCGGTAGACGCACTGGGAACGGAAATGAGCGGAGCTCCGGCAGCTCCCCAGGAGGGATTTGACCCCATTCCCATGTGGGTGGCCGATATGAATTTTCCCACAGTTCCTACGGTGCAGGAAGCAATTACGGAACGGGTGAAACACCCGGCATTCGGATATTTTACACCCACAGATGAATACTTCCAATCCATCATCCGTTGGCAGGAATGCAGAAACGGTGTAAAGGGGCTGAAGCCGGAAGATATCGGATATGAAAACGGTGTTCTGGGATGCGTTGTATCCGTTCTGAATGCTTTTGCAGCGTCGGGAGATAAGGTATTGCTGCACAGTCCCACTTATGTGGGATTTACAGGCAGTATCGAAAACAACGGATATAAAATCATTCACAGCCCTCTGAAACAGGATGAAAATCATGTCTGGCGCATGGATTTTGAGGATATGGACAGGAAACTGAAGGAACATCGGATTCATGTGGCCGTATTCTGCAGTCCCCACAATCCCTGCGGCCGGGTCTGGGAGCAGTGGGAACTGGAGCAGGCCATGGAGGTCTACCGGAAAAATGACTGTGTGGTAATCTCAGATGAAATCTGGTCTGACGTTATTCTGAACCATCACAGGCACATTCCCACCCAGTCGATAAGCGAAGACGCCAGAAACCGTACGGTGGCTGTCTATGCCCCCAGTAAAACCTTCAACCTGGCGGGTCTGGTGGGCAGTTATCATATTATCTATCATCCGTATCTTAAGGACCGTGTAAGGGCTCAGGGCAGCAAATCCCATTATAACAGCATGAATGTGCTGTCCATGCACGCACTGATTGGGGCATATAAGCCGGAAGGCCAGGAATGGGTGGATGAGCTGCGGCAGGTGCTGAGCACAAATATAAATTATGCCTGCGACTATATCGGACAACATTTTCCGGGGGTGCAGGTC